>JADFYM010000083.1 GCA_015233035.1 Magnetococcales bacterium | reverse complement strand
ATGGCCGTCTTTTCCTGAGGGGAATATCTTCTGCGCTTTTTTTCCATGGATCGTTCCTCCGTTTGGTAGCCATTGTATGTAGCTTATAAAACGAAGGCAACTGTCCGATTCCAACTGAGGCAGAACAAATGCGGATCCAGTTGTGCAAGGCCTCATCCACATCACGCATATGTTCAAGGCAGTGGCTCGAATGAACGAAATCATAGGCTTCATCGGCAACACCAGCCATGAGTTGCGCATCCCCATCCTGCAAATCCCATATGCGCACCGAGTCGATACCACGGAAAATATTTGTGTGTTGGGCAAGAGGGTCAGGTTTACCGCCAATATCAATCCCATGGCCGACAAACCATCTGTTGTGGAACGAACCATCATTGAAACGTCTTTTTGCCGCCTTGCTCTGTTCGTGCATAGAGAGAGATTCCTGCCAGTTGGTGCGGTCAAATCGACCTAAATTTGATTCTGGCTATGACAATAGCTGACGATATTACCAACGACAAGGTCGGCGAACCATGCAGCACCCGTAAAAAACACCCACACTGCTCCATCATTGTTTCATCATTGGTGCTGACCCTCTGCCAGAAAAGAACGCGCTGTATAAACTCTTCCCGTCGCAGTATGGGTGTTATGTAAAATCCATGCCGGTCATCCAAACGAAAAAGGCCCGTCCGAAACGGGCCTTTTTCGTTGACTGGCACTCACAGCCAACATTAGACAGAATGAGCCGTTTTGTCCATTGTTGAAATAAGGCCATCTTGAAAGTCAAGTTTTTTTGCGCAAAAAAAGGGCGTACATTGGACAAAATGAACGACGAACGCAAACACCTGACCGGTCTTGAAGTTGAAGAGCTCATGGCGGCCATCAAGGGCAGCCGCAACGAGGCACGAGACCGTTGTCTGATCCTCCTCATGTTCCGGCACGGCTTGCGCGTGTCCGAGGCTTGCGGGCTGACGTTGGCACAGGTGGACACGGAAAGCCGCGTGCTGCACGTCTCACGGTTGAAGGGTGGTCTTTCAACAACCCACCCGTTGAGAGTGGAGGAATTGCGGGCGGTGAAAGCATGGCTGATCGAGCGAGGAAAGATGAAGCTGGAAACAACGGCGTTCTTTGTCTCGGAACGGCGCACCCAGTTGTGTCGTGGTACGGCGTGGACGGTCATCCGCAAGTATGGCGAACTGGCCGGACTGGCCTCATGCGTGCGGCTACGCCTTGGCCGACCAAGACGCGGACACACGGCTGATTCAAGACTACCTGGGACACCGGAACATTCACCACACCGTGCGCTACACTGCCACCAATGCGGCGAGGTTTGAACGGCTGTGGAGGTAGAGGAAAGACGATGACCGGCCCTAAATAATAGCCTGTTCGTTTGTGACGCCCCGTTTTCGCTTGTGTGTGACGAGGGTATTGATACCGGAAAGCATAACAGGATTGCGATTTGGAAATTCGGCGACGAGATGCAGTTTCCCGCCCATGGCCTCAACATAGGAACTCAGTGTTGAGAGCAGTAAGTCGCTACGCTTCTCGATTCGGGACACGCCATCTTGTGAAATATGCAGAGCCTCGGCCATGCGTTCTTGCGTGAGTGCATGAGCTTTGCGCAGATCGCGCAACGTCATTTCCTCCTCAATGAGGCGCGCTGTCTCCGCCTCGATTTTCCGTTGTCGATCAAGGGGCAATCCCTTGATTACTTCATCCAATGTCCTTGCCATGTCACGATCCTTTCTCGTGTTGCGCCAAATGGTCATCAAATCGCTCGTCAGCCGTTGCAATCAGTGCGCGGTAGAACCGCTTTTCACTCCCGCCGGACTTGTCACCGGCAACAAGGACGACGGCTTGCCGCAGAGTGTCGAAGGCAAAGGCCACGCGCCACACACCGTTGGCGGCGTCAAAGCGAAGTTCTTTCATGTTGGCGTGTTTTGAAGCTTTCAGCGTATCAACGCTTGGTCTCCCAAGTTGGGGGCCGAAGACCTCAAGCAGCCCCACCTTGGCGAGCAAGGCGTCTTGCACGTCACACGACAACGCCGAAAACTCAGCGTCAAACGCATTATGAAAGATGACGATCCAATCCATGGCGGGAGTGTATCACACCTGATAATGTTTTTAAAGACATGTTTTTATAGAAAAGCTGCTTTCAAAAACCTTCAACAAAATGAACGACGAACGAAAACACCAGACCCTTTTACCTCGCCAAGCAACCTTGTGGGCAAAGCCCACGGATTCAGAAGGCGCAGTATGAACTCTTCCCGTTGCGGAATGGGTTTACGGTACATTCCTTTCTCACCAATTGCGCTGGAGGTGGTAAAAAATCCTTTATGATTGTGAGTTCCCCTTTCGGGGCTCCTTCAAGATCTCTTGTTTTTTCCATAGAACTTTCTCCATTTTCTCCAGTGGCCAGCAGCAATGATGCGGACATGGTGCCCTCTAACCGTGAACCTAACGGTTAGGATACCTTTCTTGGTTTCTCCGACCCTCGCCCTCTTGACAACCCCATTCAAGCCCCCATCCGCTCCCCCTCCAACACCACCCCCATCCCCATAAATTTTTTGAACCGTTCCTCCGCCAGTTGTTCCGGCGTTTTGCTGGACAACTCCCGCAGATGGCGCGCCAGATGGATCTTCATGGTCTCGGCGGCCTCCTCGAAATGGCGATGAGCACCCCCAATCGGTTCGGGAATAATGCCATCAATCAAACCCAATTCCATGATCTCTTCCGCCGTGATTTTCAAGGCCTCCGCCGCCAGTTCCGCCTTGGCGGCGTCTTTCCAGAGAATGGAGGCACACCCCTCCGGCGAGATGACCGAATAGATGGCATACTGCATCATCAAGACCCGATTGCCCACCCCCAAAGCCAACGCGCCGCCAGACCCCCCCTCCCCGATCACCACACAGACCACCGGCGTGCGCAACGCCACCATCTCCTTGAGATTGCGGGCAATGGCCTCCGATTGGCCCCGCTCTTCCGCCTCTTTGCCGGGATAGGCCCCCGGCGTGTCGATCAAGGTGATGATCGGCAAACGAAATTTTTCCGCCAGCTTCATCAGACGCAATGCCTTGCGATACCCTTCCGGGCGCGGCATCCCGAAATTGTACAATACCCGTTCCTTGGTGCCCCGTCCCTTCTCCTGGCAGATGACCATGACATCCATGCCATCAATCTCCGCCAGTCCGCCCAGAATGGCCCGGTCATCCCCAAAACGGCGATCCCCATGCAACTCGCGAAACCCGGTAAAGACGGTTTGCAGATAATCCGTCGAGTACGGACGATCCGGGTGGCGGGATAACAAGGTCTTTTGCCATGCGGTCAATTTGGAAAAGATGCGGGTGGTCAAATTGCGCGCTTCATCTTCCAGGCGACTGATTTCCGTCGCAATATTGATATCCGATCTGTTGGAGAGCAGGCGCAACTCATCAATCTTGGCCATCAGTTCACCGATGGGCCGCTCAAAATCCAAAAATGTGCGAGAAAGATTTGCTTCCATGTTTTTATCCGATCACCCCTGAACAGCCAACCCTTTAAAAAAAGCCGATTTTTGACCAAACAGATCTCTTGCCCCGTTCAGCAACGCCTGACAAGGAAGCACACAAAACGCCTGGCCCAAGTGTACCGTGCCCACCGCCTCGTCGTCCATCACCTTCATGATCACCTGGCAGCCCCCCCCCGCATGACGGGCCAGCAATGTACACCATTGGTCCAGCACCGTATCGGTCAAAAACAACACATCGCTTTGCACCTGGAGGGCACGACACTGCTTTTGCCGCCACTGGTCCAGATCGAGGATCTCATCGGCCACCATTTTGACCTCATCCTCCCCCCGATCCGTCTTGCCCGAGATGATCAACACCCGACCACCCTCCATGCCACTGCCAGCGACCGGCTCTTCCAACAGTGCCATACTGGTGGCATAAAGATCCGAGAAGACAGTGATTTCCATTTGGGCATCCGCATCTTCCAAGGTCACAAAGGCCATGCGATCCCCTTTTTTCGTCCGATGCAGCTTGCGCGCGCTGATCATGCCCGCAACCCGCACAAACGTTTCGTCCCCGCCCCGCTCCCCACCCCCATAGAACGGGGTCGGCTCCTCCATCGCCTGGCTATATGAACCGAAAAGCTTGACTTCGGCAATGGTTTTCAAACCGTAGCCTTGCAGTTCCTCCCGGTATTGGTCCATGGGATGGCCCGTGACATAAAAGCCCAAAGCCTCTTTCTCATGCAACAGTTGCAGTGGCTCCGCAAACTCCGGGAGCGAGGGCATAGGCTCCTCTTCCATTTCGGCAAAGAGATCCCGAAAGCCCAAGGCCACAGACTCCTGTTTTTTGCTCCCCCGACTCATGGCCACGGGCAGATTATGCAACAGACTGGCCCGGTTTTGCCCCAGGCTGTCACACGCGCCCGATTTGATCAACTGCTCCATCATGCGGCGGTTCAGGCCATGGATCCGCCGACACAGGTCAAACAGGCTGAGAAAGCGACCCGACTGCGCCCTGGCTTTCACCAGGGCAACCACCGCCGCCTCGCCCACATTTTTGATGGCGGCCAGACCATAGCGAATGGCTACATTGCGCCCATCGGCCCCCTTTTCTGCCGTAAAACCCGCCGCAGAAACATTGACATCCGGCGGCAGCACGGGAATACGCATCTCCCGGCATTCGCGGACAAAGAGGGCCACCTTGTCGCTGTAGAGCATGTCACAAGTCAGGGTGGCCGCCATGAATTCGATGGGATAATGGGTCTTGAGCCAGGCTGTCTGGTAGGAGATCAGGGCATAGGCCGCCGAATGGGACTTGTTGAAACCATAACCGGCGAATTTTTCCATCAGGTCAAAGACAAAGCCAGCTCGTTCCGCCGGGATGGTATTGGCAATGGCCCCTTTCAGAAAAATTTCCCGTTGCGAGAGCATCTCCTGCAATTTTTTCTTGCCCATGGCGCGCCGCAGCAGATCCGCCCCGCCCAGGGTGTACCCCGCCAACACCTGGGCAATTTTCATCACCTGTTCCTGGTAGAGAATGACGCCAAAAGTCTCTTTCAGGATCGGCTCCAGCATGGGCAGCGGATAACTGACCTCAATGCGCCGATGCTTGCGATTGATAAAATCATCCACCATGCCGGACCCCAACGGACCCGGTCGATAGAGGGCCACCAGGGCGATAATCTCTTCAAAGGTGTCCGGGGCCAGTTTTTTCAGGATCTCCCGCATCCCGGAGGATTCCAACTGGAAGACCCCCCGTGTCTGCCCATCCTGCAACAACTTGAATGTTTCCCGATCTTCCAGATCAATCCGGTTGATGTCGATCGGGGGTTCGCCCTGGGCCTGCCGTTCCCGATTGACCAGTGCGAGGACATCGGCAATGACGGTCAGGGTTTTCAGGCCGAGAAAGTCAAACTTGACCAGACCGGCCTTTTCCACATCGCCCATGTTGAACTGGGTGACCGGCATCTCCGAGCGGGGATCCCGATACAACGGCACCATATCGGTCAACGGACCGTTGGCCATCACCACACCCGCCGCATGGGTGCCCGCCGACCGGGGCAATCCTTCCAGGATGAGGGCCAACTCCATCAAATCCTTGACATCTTCTTCTTCCGCCATCAATTGGCGCAACTGTTCTTCCTGTTCGATGGCCTCTTTCAAGGTGATGCCCAGCGTCATGGGAATCAGCTTGGCGATCCGGTCCACGCGGCCATAGGGAAATTCCAGGACGCGCCCCACATCCCGAATCACCGCCCTGGCTTGCAGCGTCCCGAAGGTGATGATTTGCGCCACCCGATCCGCGCCATACTTGTCCCGCACATAGTGGATCACCCGTTCTCGGTTATCCATGCAAAAATCCACGTCAAAGTCGGGCATGGAGACCCGCTCGGGATTGAGAAACCGTTCAAACAGCAGTTGGTAGCGGATGGGATCGAGATCGGTGATATCCAGGGACCAGGCCACCAGCGAGCCTGCCCCCGAACCACGCCCTGGACCGACCGGGATGCCCTGCCGCTTGGCCCAGCGGATAAAGTCGGAAACGATGAGAAAATAGCCGGAAAAGCCCATTTGCAGGATGACATCGAGTTCATAGGCCAGCCGATCCCGGTAGGATGTGGTCACGCCTGGCTGTTCGTCCGGGGGGGTATCGGGCAAAACATACGTCTGCAACCGTTGTTGCAACCCCTCCTCCGCCTCCCGCCGCAGACAAGTGTCCAGATCCTCCCCTTGCGGGGGCTGATAGTCGGGCAGCACCGTTTTGCCCAGTTCCAGTTGCAGATTGCAGCGTTGGGCAACATACAGGGTATTGGCCAACGCCTCCGGCACATCGGCAAAGAGGGTGGCCATCTGCTGCGGGGTGGTAAAACTGTGGTGTTCGGTAAAACGGGGCCGGTTGGTCTCGAACAGGGTATGCCCCAACCCGACACAGAGCAAAGCATCCTGGGCCCGAAAATCCTCGGTGCGGATAAAATGGATATCATTGCTGGCAAGCAGCGGAATATCCAATTGTTGTGCCAGGTGGATGGCGGCGGCATTGACCTCTTCTTCACCGACCACGCCGTGGCGTTGCAATTCGATGAAAAAGCCGGGCACCTCCTGCCCGGTCACGGTTTCTTCCCGGAACAGGGTGCGCAACGCCATGGCCACCTGGGCCGCCTGTTCCGCACGTCCCGTTCGCAGCAGGCGGCCCACCTCCCCCTTGTGCGCTGCCGACAGGGCGATCAGGCCGCCATGGTATTGTTGCAGCAACTTGAAATCAATTCTGGGTTTGTCGTGGCTCCCGTCGAGATGGCCCGCCGAGACCAGACGCATCAGGTTTTGCCACCCCTCCTGGTTGCGGCACAGGAGGATCAATTGATCCTTGATCTCCAGGTCCGGGCGGGTGGAGCGGTCATGCCGGTCGGGCACCAGATAGAGTTGCGCTCCGAGAATGGGTTTGATCCCCGCCTTGAGGCAGCCGGTAAAAAAGGGAATGGCGGCAAACAGGTTGCCATGGTCGGTCAGGGCCAGGGCAGGCATCTGCAACGCCTTGGCGCGCTGAATGAGTGCCTCGACCCGCGCACTGGAAGTCAGCAGGGAAAAGCCCGAATGGACGTGCAAATGAACAAAGTCGGAATAGGACATGGACGCACTTGGGTTGGTTAAAAAAATTCCCATTCCACTTCAATGGGTTGACCGGAAAACGGCACAAATCGTCCCAGGGACTGACACCGAACGGACAGACAAGTCCGGCTTGACGCCCTGCCATGGGGTGCATTACAATGTTGATTTTAATTGAAAATGTCAAGGCAAATTGCTCGCCGGGAAAATGCCGGGGGGGTGGATTTGAACGTGAGCGTCCATCATTGGGAAGGAAAGAAAAATGCACGTCTATGATGCGGTGATCGAACGCTGTGCAGACACAGGGTATTATGTGGGCCATGTGCCCGGTTTTCCGAGTGCCCATGCGCAGGGAGACACCCTGGATGCGTTGCGCGTTAATCTACAGGAGGTGATCGCCCTGTTGTTAGAGAAGCACAAGCCAAGGAGAACAAGATGAACAATACCGTAGCCATCGTCAAAACACAGGTCAACACACTCGATCTGTCGGCACAGATGGAACCGGAAGACGCCATCCTGGACAGTCTGGACGCGCCTGCGCATGACATGGATCGTCTCTGGTCCAGGGAGGCTGAAGAACGCCTGCTGGCCTATCAACGAGGAGAGATGCAGGCCATCCCTCTGGAAGAAGTATTGGCCAAATACCGCCTGTCATGATGATCCGCTTTCTCGAAGCTGCCCAACTGGAACTGGATGAGGCGGTCGTGTTTCATGAAACGCAGGCCCAGGGCCTTGGCCACGCATTTCTGGCCGAAGTGCTGGCGGCCTTGGATCGGGTGTGTCGTCACCCAGACGCCTGGCATCCGATCAGCACCCATACCAGGCGTTGTCGTCTGCGCCGATTTCCATACGGCGTCATCTATTTGGTCGATCAGTCGGATATACTGGTTGTGGCCGTGGCCCACCTGCACCGCCGTCCAAATTATTGGCATGAACGTGTCTAAATGTCTCAACGAGCCTGCCCCCCCTGCCAGGGCACCAACGGCACAAAAGAATCCCCCTCGATGGTCATATCCGGGTGTTCCTGTTCCGGTTTCTGTGAACCAATACCCAACAACTGCAAAATCTTGTTCGGCTTGTGCACGGTTGCGGCCCCATCGGTACCGTCGCCAAACTGCTCTTTGCACAGTTCGACCATGGCGTTGGCACTCTGGTCATTGTGGACTGTGGGCAGATACTGGAACAGGCAGTCATCGAAAGGGCCTGTCACGGCCCGGCTGGTCTGCTCCGTATCCGCCATTGTCGGGCGTTGCGTGCCACTCTTGGCAGGAGAGGCCCCTTTGGGAGACACGAAGGTGCGCGCACAGGCCTGCTGCAAATAACCCGCCGCCACCGCACTTTGCGCCGGTTGGACCTTTTTGACCAGACAGTCGCGGTATAACGCCAACTCGGCAGGCTTGTCAGCGTCCGCACGGGGACTCTCCGACCAAGCCGCAACGGGCAGAAGGCTGCCCAGCAGCACGGCACAAACCATGGCACGGACACACCTCCCCGTCGCGCACGCCAAGACACCAATACAGACAAAAAAACGCTCTTGCATCATCCTGGTCCGACCGTCTGGATCCGGGTTAAAAAGGTTGACAGATCACCCGCACCATTGTCTAATACCCGCATCGTGGAAACAAGGACTCCCCTGTTTCATCCCACTACAAAACAACACACCATACAGGATTGCCCGTGGAAAAAGTCTCTTATTTGCCCCAATGGCCGGAAAACCCCATGACGCTCGAAGTGCTCAAAAATCTGAAAGAGGCATTTGAGGCCGATGGATGCCAGGCGATTGGCGTCCATCTCGCCCCGGAACAGGCCGGATATTTGCGTTGGGAACTGCATCAATACTACGGCAAAGACCCCGGCGAAGTGTTGCCCGCCCTGTATGGCATGGAAGTGCTCTCCACCAACGCCCCGGAACTCTCTTTTGTGGCCACATCCACCAAAGTGACTGGGAAGTCTGCGCCCGTTGGGTAGATGGAATGCCCACTTTGGGCTTGGTTGTGTGCCTCGGTGGGGGCTTCGCCCCCAGCCCCCCACCAGGGGCTTTGCCCCTGGACCCCACCAGGGGGATGATCCCCCTGGACCCGCAATATTTTTTAATTCCGCCTGCCGTGGGGGTGCAAAACCGCCAATATCGGTCGGCCCAACTCCCGATAACTGCCAATCCAACCGGTCAAAAAGACCATGCTGGCACCCCCGGCAAAGGCAACCAGGGTCAGCCAGAGGTTGCCAGTCCACCCCTCATGCAGCAACCCCTCAACCGCCAACGCCGTGATGACCTGCCCGATGCAAACACCCATGCCAGCCGACAGGCCGCCGAGCAGGATAAATTCGGCGGCGGCCAGACGCGCCACCTCGGCGCGGGTGGCACCGATCAAACGATAAAGGGCCATTTCATGGGACCGTCGCCGGCGGGAAGCCGCCACACTGACCCCCAGGACCAACAAACCGGCCACCACCGCAGCACCCCCCAGACAGCGAATCGCCCGAGCCAACTGGTGCAATAATCCCTGCACACCTTCCAGAACGGTGCGGGTGGCAATGGCGGTCACATTGTGCAACCGATCAGTCATGGCCACCAGCAAGGCCTCTTCCTGTTCCGTTGGCGCGACCACGGAGGCCAGATAGGTGACGGGTACTTCCTGCAAAACGGCGGGTGAAAAAATGACAAAAAAATTCAACCCCAGATCAGACCAGCGCACGGCACGCAGGTTGGCGATGCGGGCCGTGATGGTGATGCCCTGAATGTCGAACGAGAGGGAATCACCCACTTTCAGGCCCAATTCCTGGGCCATTTCCACCTCTACGCTGGCCTCCAGGGCGGTGGGGCTGCTCCACCACTCGCCTGCCACCAACCGGTTGCCCGTCGGGATGGTCTCCGTCGCGGTCAGGACATATTCTCTGGCCTTGCGCCAGGATTGCGGCTGGTCGGGATTTTCTTCTACCGACTGGGCCGCGTTCAATAGGCGACCGCGTACCGTTGGAAACAGGCGGATGGCGTCCGACTGCGGGGCGGCAAAGGGGTGGGCGGTTGCCTGGAAGAGTTCGATTTGATTGGGTTGAATGTCGACAAAAAAGAAGCTGGGCATCCGTTGCGGGAGACGACTGAGCAGTTGCTGGTGCAGATGATCTTCCAGAAAGAGGGTTGCCATCACCAGCCCCAGGCCCAGACCGAGGGCCATGAGGACGGTTCCGTAGTGTTCATCGCGACGCAGCAGGGCATGGATGGCCCCTTTCCAGTAAAACTGACGGGGAGTCAGCAGGCGCAGGGCTTGCAGACTGAGTTTGGCCAGGATCCAGGCCAGCAGGAGCGTTCCTCCCAGACCAAAGGCGAACAGTTTGCCGAAGCGGATTTCTCCCGACCAGAGGGCGATCCCGGTGGCGGCGCAGGCGGTACACAAGAGCACCAGCAGTACTGCCAGGTTGTTTTTGTCCATCATTTTCAGGGGTCCAGGGGGATTATCCCCCTGGTGGGGTCCAGGGGCAACGCCCCTGGTGGGGTCCGGGGCGAAGCCCCGCAAGAGCCCCCCCAACATCCGTGCCGCCACACCTGGGGAGGCGGAGAACCGCCTCCCCAGACCCCTCCACCCTTTTTTTTCAATCCTTTGCAAAGACGCAGAGGAAAAAAGCCGTCCTGGCGAAACATGCCGGGTCCACCATAACGGCCCGGCGGCACACAACAGGCTGAACAAAACACCCAACCCCACCCCTGCCAACGCCAGCCCCCAAGAGGGGTGATAAACGGCCTCTGCCGGAAACAACCCCGCCAAAAGAGAGGGCAACCAGCCCGGCCAAACGATCCCCACCACTCCCCCGGCCAGACAGGCTGGCCACACCATGCGCCAGACAGCCCACAGCACCAAGGCCACCACCTGCCTCGTTTCGGCACCCAGCAGTTTCAGAATGGCCAACGTCTGCCAACTCTCCCGCAAATACGCCGCCATGGCATGGGTCATGGCCAACCCGCCCACCAGCAGGGTCAACAAGGCGGTCAAGGCCAAAAACAGGGCAAAATGGCGAATAAACCGCTTCACCGAGGGCTGGCTCTGGTCTGGGGTCAACAGGCGCATACCCGCCGCCTGGGCTGCCGCGCGCAGCGTGCGCGCCACCACCGCCCCCTCCTCGCCCGCTGCCAGACGCACCGACACCACCTGGGTCACCCGGCTGCCCGCCTGCAACAAACCGGTCGATACCACCTGATCCAGGGCCATGAGCACCCGTGGTCCCAGACTGAACAGATGGGTGATGCGGTCCGGTTCATAGGTCAGGGCGGCCCGAATGGTGAACACCGCCTCACCCAGCACCAGGGTATCGCCAATCGCCAGCCCCAGACGGGTGAGCAGCGTCTTTTCCACCACCACCCCTCCATCGGCCAGGGCGCGCGCCAGCGGCATATCCTGATCGAGTTGCACCCGCCCGCGCACGGGATAATCGCCCCCCACCGCCTTGACCTCCACCAGGGCGGACCGACCGGCCTCCCCCACTCTGGCCATGGCCGTAAACTCCAGACTGGGCGCAAGCAGGCGTCCCACTCCCGACAGTCGTTGTTCGGCAAAGTGCTGCACCTGCGTGGGCAGGGAGCCCGATCCCTCGCCCGGCGGGATCGGCACCACGGCTTGCAGACGCAGATCCGCCGCCAGCAATTGGCGGGCATTGACCTCTACAGCCTCTTGCAAAAACTGGGCAGCAGCCGCCACCCCGACCAGGACGGTCACACATAGAAAGATGGCCGCCGCAAAAAAATGGGCCTGCAAGCGCGCCGTAGAGGCGGCCAACGTTTTGTCAGGAATGGCTATGCGCATCCGTTGTGCTCCGCCAGACGGCCATCCCGCAAATAAAATTGCTGATCGGTACGACCGGCCAACTGGGGATCGTGGGTCACCAGAAACAGGGTGGTGGACCACTGTTTGGCAAAGGAAAAAAGTAGATCTATGATGTGTCGGCTGGTATTCTGATCCAGGTTGCCGGTGGGTTCATCGGCCAGGATCAGTGCCGGACGGGAGACAAAGGCCCGTGCGATGGCCACCCGCTGTTGTTCGCCGCCGGAAAGTTCCGCCGGGCGATGGGTGGTGCGGTGGGCCAGACCGACCTGCTCCAGCATGGCCATGGCCTGCGGTCGACTGTCCGGGAGGCCCGCCAGGTCCAACGGCAGGGCCACATTTTCCCAGGCGGTCAGGGTGGGCACCAGGTGAAAATCCTGGAAGACAATGCCCAGATGCTGCCGCCGAAAGCGGGCCAGCGCGTCGGTGGAGAGGGTGTCAAACGCTACCCCGTTGACCTGAATCCGTCCCTGGGTGGGTCGTTCCACCCCCGCCAGCAGGGCCAGCAGGGTGCTCTTGCCACTGCCGGAGGGGCCGAGCAGGCCAACCACCTGCCCCCTGGCTACCGAAAGGGAGACCTGCTTGAGAATGGGCAGGGTCTGGCCACCGTGTACCAGTGAATAATCAACCATGTCGAGGTGAATCATGCGTGGGCCAACCTCCGTGCCGGGCAACGTGCGCGTGGCCATGCCCGCCGCCGTTCGCCGTTATTGTGCTTTGTTAGGGATATTTTTGCTGATGATCATGGCCACACCGCTACCCGCCCAATCCCCTGGGATTATTCTTTGTTTTGGCGACAGTCTGACGGCGGGCTATGGTGTGCCCACCGAGGCGAGCTATCCGAGCCTGTTGCGCAACCGCCTGCGCGAGCAGGGCCGCGATTACCGGGTGATCAATGCCGGTATTTCCGGGGATACCACGGCGGGCGGTCTGTACCGGGTGAACTGGCAACTGCGCACTCCGCCGACCATCGCCATTGTCGCTCTGGGGGCCAATGATGGGTTGCGCGGCCTGGACCTGCAAGAGATGAAACAGAATCTGGCCGAAATTATCACGCGCCTGCAACAGGCGGGGGTCAAGACCATCCTGGCCGGGATGCGCATTCCCCCCAACTATGGCCGTGACTACAGCGAACGGTTTGCCGCCATCTATGGAGAGTTGGCCCAGGAAAAGGGGGTGCCTTTCATTCCCTTTCTCCTGGAACAGGTGGCCGGTTATCCCGAACTCAACCAGGAGGATGGCATCCATCCCAACGCCGCCGGGTATCGGAAGGTGCTGGAAAATGTCTGGCCGGTGTTGCGACCGCTTTTGCCGCAGGTTTCCAGGTAGTGTTGCTTTCCTGTGCGGATCAGACATGCCATCTCATTGCCCCGGCGGCATGATGCAAAGGAGTTGATCCGGCCGGTAGAGGATGGTAAGCTTGCCCCCGTTGGTGCAGAAACGCTGCCGTGTCGTTGCTCGGGAAGGGAACTTTTGCGGGTGGGGTGTGTCCATGCTGCACGGCTTGTTTCTGCCAACAACACCCTTGCCCGGAAAGTTTTGCCCGGCTGTCCCTGAAAAAAATGTCCGGTGGTGACGGGTTCGTCAAGGAAATCAAGCGGGGATGGAGGCCATTATAAATGCTTGAAAACTGGAGCATATACTGTGTTGACAAATTGTTTTGATTGTGTCCATTTCTGGGCAACCCCCCCCATAGAGACCGGTATTCCATTTGTGCGGTGGCGATTTTTGTGGTGTGGCTTTTTCAAGGTGCCATTCCACGGTTGCGCAAAATTTCATTATGTCTATTGTCAGGAGTTCAAAAAGCGGGAAAAAACGACTGATGAGACACCCACACCCCAAAACGAATAATACCATCGGGGGCAGGTGGGTGGCTCACTCCACCCAGCCGCCCCCCAAACTCTTGTAGACCGCAATCAGATCCTGGGCACATTCCGCCCGTGCCGTGATCAGGCGGTCTTGCGTGGTATAAAACGTCCGGTCCACCTCCAGCACCTCCAACCGCGAAGTCGCTCCCTCCTGATAACGTTCCTGCGCCACGGCACGGGCGCGTCGTCGCTGCTCGAATTCATTCACCAAAGAGTGCACCGATTTTTCCTGCTCCGTGTAGGCCGCCAGGGCCCGCTCCACATCCGACAAGGCCGCAATGATGGCCTTTTGGTAGGTAGCCATCGCCTCCTGCTGCTGCGCGTCGGCGGCATCCAGATTGGCCGACAAGGAGCCATAACTCAAAATCGGCCATGAAATACCACCTGTGGTCAACCACGAATGGTTGCCGCCCGAGGTCAGATCGCTGGTACTGGTGCTCAGGGCACCAAAAAAGCCGCTCAAGGAGATGTTGGGAAAAAACTGGGCAACCGCGACCCCTTGTTGTGCCGTTGCCACCGCCAATTGACGCTCGGCGGCCCGGATATCAGGCCGCTGGGCAATCACGACCGCCGGTGTGGCCAACACCAGCAGGTGGGTATCCGGCACCGGTCCATCCGTACTGACCAGGGCATGGGCAGCCCCAGGCTGTTCACCCAGCAGCAGATCCAGGCTGTATTCTGCCTGTGCCACCCGATTGCGCAAGTCGGGCAAGGCCGTCTGCGCCTGTTCCAGGGCCGCCTCCGCCCGGATCACCTCCAAACGCGGGGCCTGACCCTCGGCAAACCGTTGTTGGGCGATGGCCAGGGTCCGTTCGTCGGCGGTGATCAGGGCTTCGGCAATCGCCAGTCGCGCCTGCTGCTGTCGAATGATAACATAGGTACGGGCGACTTCGGCCAACAGGCTCACGCGCACCGTGTCACGCGAGGCCTCGACACGCTCTCTTTGCGCCTCCGCCGACTCCTTGGCCCGCTGATGGCCGCCGAACAGATCCAACTCCCAACTGGCGTCAAAACCGCTTTGGAATATATTATAGGGCGTGTGCAGCAGGGCGGCAAATGGCGTGGTATTGCCCCCCGGCAGGGCCATCTGGTTGGCCTCCCGTGTCGCGGTACCGCGTATGGATCCCGAAGGCAGCAAGGTGGCGTCGGCCTGGGCCACACTGGCCCGCGCCCCGGCCAAACGTGCCTCGGCAATTTTCAGGTCAAAATTGTCCTGGGCCGCCTTGTCGATCAACTGCGTCAGGATGGGATCGTTAAAATTTTTCCACCACTGCCGATCCATCTCGGCCTTGGTCAAGAGCGTGGACCCCTCTTGTACGCTCCACTGGGCAGGCAGGGCGGTGGCTGGTGGCTGGTAATCGGGACCAACCCGGCAGCCGGCGCACAGCAGGAGACAACCAACAAGCAAAGCCAAACGGCGTCCTGTTTGGAATAAGCGGTTCTGCGGGTCCAGGGGGATCATCCCCCTGGTGGGGTCCCTACCCTATGCACACATCTTTTTGGATGCGAGTTTCCAGCCTTCCAGGAGCAGCTCGAATTTTATCAGACCTCGCAACATGGTAATTGGTCCGGGCGGGGACTCTGATG
>JADFYM010000082.1 GCA_015233035.1 Magnetococcales bacterium | reverse complement strand
CACAATTGACGAGTATCGTCATTCCCGCGCAGGCGGGAATCCAGGAGGTCCAACAGGCCAAATGGATTCCCGCCTACGCGGGAATGACGGAACAGGAAGTGTCACTTATGCCCGCGCACAGTATATCAGCATAAAGATGTGTGCATGGGGTAGACCACAACACTCCAAACCTCCTCTCAATCGATGAAAGTCAGTCTGTCTCTTTTTTTTGTTCTTCCTGGTCCCGATCTGCCCCATCCGGTACAGGCGTTACCACACTCGGTGTGATCAGGGGCGGCATCGTCTCTCCCCTCTGCTTGGCAAAATAGAGATCCATCACCCGTTTGGCAACCGGGGCCGCATTGGATCCCCCTCCCCCACCGTGCTCCACAATGACAGAAACAGCAATTTCTGGCCGCTCGGTGGGCGCGTAACCCACAAACATGGCGTGATCCTTCAACCGCTGGTTGGTCGAATGCAACAAGGTGCCACTTTGGGTCCGCCGATTCCGCGCCACCTGCGAAGTACCCGTCTTGCCCGCCATGCGTACCCCGCCCTCCAGTTTGGCCGTGCGCGCCGTCCCCAGCACACCATACACCACCTCTTCCAACCCATGATGCACCATAGCCAGATGATCCGCCCGGAAATGGTTGTGCCACAACGGAACGATCCCGGTGGCACGCGGGCTCTTGTCCCCAGGCGTCCCGGCATCATCCGCTTCGTGGCTCCCCTCCTCCGGCTTGACCAGAAAGGGCCGATAGACGGCACCGCCATTGGCAATGGCCGATATCATGACCGCCAACTGCATCGGGGTGGACAATACATAACCTTGACCAATGGCCGTGATCAAGGTCTCACCCGGATACCAACCCGCCTTGTGTACGGTCCGTTTCCATTGCCGGGAAGGAATCAGCCCCGGTCGCTCCCCTTCCAGATCAATCCCCGTCAACGTCCCCAAACCCAGGCGCAAGGCCTGCTGATGGATGGCATCAATCCCAACCCGGTCGGCCAACTCATAAAAAAAGACATCACACGATTGGGCGATGGCCTGGGTGAGACTGATCGAGCCATGCCCCCGCAGTTTCCAGCAATAAAAACGATGATCCTGCCGGGTGGTATACCCAGGACAAAAAACGGTATCGTTTTCGCCCAGCTTGCCATGCTTCAACGCGGCCAGCACCACGACCATCTTGAAGGTGGATCCAGGGGGATATTGACCCTGAATCGCCTTGTTGGTCAAAGGACGATGGGGATTCTGGATGAGTTGTCGCCACTCATCCGGCAGGAAACCGTTGACAAATTTATTGGGATCATAGGTGGGTTGACTGGCCATCACCAGCAGTTCACCCGAATCAGGCCGCATGACCACCATCGCCCCCGTCCCACCGGAAGATTCGGCCAACGCCTTTTCCGCCTCCCGTTGCAGGTCCATATCCAGGGTCAAATGGAGATCCTGACCTGGACGGGGAGGCGTGCGGCGCAACTCCCGCACCTGCCGGCCAAAGGCGTTGACCTCAATCTCCCGCAGACCATCCATGCCGCGCAAGCGGGATTCCATGGACCGTTCCACGCCCGACTTGCCCAGCAAATCACCCGGACGAAAATCAATGTTCGGCAACCGGGCCTGGTCGCTCTCTGCCACTTCGCCCATATACCCGATGGCGTGCGAGGCCAGATTGCCCATGAGATAGTGCCGCGAGGGCTGCACCTCAATCGTCACCCCCGGCAACGCATGGATGCGGGTCTCCACCAGACTCACCTCTTCCCAGGTCAGGTGGGTCTTGATCGTCAGCGGCAAAAAGGCGCGCTGGCGGGTGGCCTGCTTCAGAACTGCCTGAATTTCCTTGCGATCCAGTTGCAACAGCGGCCGGAGCACCTCCAGCAAACGCGCCAGACCGCCGCTTTCTCTCTCCGCGCGACGCAAGGGCTGGCTGGCCAGTTCCGGGATGACCACCAGTTGGTAATCGGGATTGTTTTCCACCAACAGACGGTTATCACGATCAAAGATGCGCCCGCGCGAGGCAGACAGGAGTTGCAGGCTGATGCGATTGTCATCGGCCATGTCCCGGTAGGTACTGCTCTTCAGGAGTTGCAAATAAAACAGCCGACCGGTCAACAGAGAAAACAGCAGACTCATGCCGCCACCCAACAGCAGCAGACGGCGGCGCGCATCCACTTGGAAAGTTTTTGGTTGATCTTCCAGCATGTTTTTACCGGCTCTCCTGCGCCACTGTGTGCCTCAAACCTTCTCCAACCACCAGTGATGGATATAGATCAACAAAGAAAACCAGAGCGGGGCGATCAAAAGGGTGGCAACCGGTCGTCCCAGGAGCAGGGGCCAACGCCCATACACCCCTTTCAGCAGGCTCATCAGCACCATTTGCAGGGTCGCATCCAACAAGGCCGCCGCCAAAATGAGCGGGAGCAGATAGACAAACTCCATCACCCGCAGTCGCCGCCCGAACCGACTAATGAGCAACAGCAAAAAGGTCTTGGAAAAGGCGTTCAGACCGAGTGCGGTGCCACTGAGGGTATCCACCAGGAGACCGATGGCAAAAACCAGCGGAATGGTACACCGATCCGGTCGATAAAGACGCCAGTAAAACAGGCCAATCAGGACCAGATCGGGACGGAAGACAGACCACGCCTCCAGAGGAATGACCAACTCCTGAATGCCGACCGCCAGAATGAGGGTCAGCGCGGGGATCCAGGCAATAATCAAGGAAGCAATCACGGTGTATTCGCCAAGGGTGGTCACCCAACAAAAACTTTATCTCTGCGTTACCTGGATGTCCGCCGTGCGGTGCCCGTTGGCCCCATGCTGTCCGCTGGTGTCGCGTCGCCGACGCTCTTCTGCCGTGGGTATCTTTTGGGAGGAGGTTTTGGGAGCCGGAATCTTGGGTGGCGTCGCCTGGTCCTCCGCCACCTCGTTCGGCACTTCATCGGGTTCGGTCTGCAAGAGAAGACGCACCTCTTCGACACGATCAAAATCAATGACGGGCTGCACGCTGATCAGATGAAACAAACCGGTCTCTTCCGTGGCGGCAATGGCCTGAATGCGCCCCACCGGGATGCCCTTGGGAAAGACACCACCCACGCCGGAAGTGACCACCAGATCGCCGACCCGAATGTCGGACCCTTTGGGGACAAATTCCATCTCCAGGAGCGGCTTGTTGCGTCCCGAGACAATGGCGCGCACCCGGGAACGTTGAATCAGGACCGGTACGCGCGAATTGAAATCCGGCAAGGTGAGGATCAGCGCGGTATGCTGCGAGGTCTGGATCACCCGACCCAGAAGACCGCCGCCGGATTGGGCCGTAATGCCCAACGCAGTGGCATCCGGGGCAACCCCCTCCTCCTGACCCGCATCCACCAGAAAAGAACGGGCAAAGGCGGACGAGGAATTGCCAATAATACGGGCCACCACCTCTTGCACGGAAGCATGGGGACGCATCCCCAGCAACAGGCGCAGACGCTGATTTTCCAGGGACAACTCCTCCGCCTGGACCCCGAGAGAACGGAGACGATCCAGTTCCAGTTTTAATTTATGGTTTTCCTGTTCGATGCGCTGCCAACCCTGGATGCGCTCATAGACACTGTGCGAGGCCGCGATGGGGGTCTGAAAGAGACGCAACAGCGGACCAATGCCGTCCAGGGCCAGTTCCTGCAACAAATCCCGCCCATTACCCAAAAATGAGTTGGATCCGGCAGTCGGCGAGAGGGTCAGCAGCAACAAGGCCGCCAGCAAGGCCAGCGAAGCCAGCACCGTTTGTCGAGACTGTTGTTTCAACACAATCACAGCGGTCAACCCGTTGCATCCTGCCGCACGTCCGCGCGCCGCATGATCAACGATCCATCAGAATATCAGACATGGCATCCAACTCTTCCAGTGCCCGTCCCGAGCCCAGAGCCACACACGAGAGCGGATCATCGGCAACGATCACCGGCAACCCGGTCTGATGGGCCAGCAGTTTGTCCAACCCCCGCACCAGGGCCCCTCCTCCGGTCATGACGATACCCCGGTCGACAATGTCGGCGGCCAACTCAGGCGGTATCTGCTCCAGAGCCACGCGCACACCGTCCAGGATGGCATTGATCGGCTCGGACATGGCCTCCATGACCTCCGGGTTGGTAATGACCTGATGTTTGGGCACCCCATGGATCATATCCCGTCCCTTGACCCCCAATTCCAGATGTTCCGCCAACGGAATGGCCGAACCGATCTGAATCTTGATATTTTCCGCCGTCCCCTCGCCGATCATCAGGGAATATTTGCGCCGTATGTGGGTGATGATGGCCTCATCCATCTTGTCGCCACCAATCCGCAAGGAACGGGAATAGACAATCCCCCCCAGGGAGAGAATGGCGATTTCGGTCGTCCCCCCCCCAATATCAATCACCATGGAACCACTGGCCGTGGTGACCGGCAGCCCCGCACCGATGGCCGCCGCCATGGGCTCCTCAATCAGATAAACCTCCCGCGCCCCCGCATTGTCGGCGGAAACCCGGATGGCGTGCCGTTCCACCGGCGTGGCCCCGCACGGGACGCAGACAATAATCCGGGGCGAATAAAACAGCCGCCGCCGATGCACCCGGCTGATAAAATGTTTCAGCATGGCCTCCGTGATGGTCAAATCGGCGATCACCCCATCCCGCATCGGTCGAATAGCCTTGATGTTACCCGGCGTGCGGCCTAACATGCGTTTGGCTTCATTGCCGACGGCCAATACCTTGCGAACGCCTCTGGAATTTTCATGAATGGCAACCACCGAAGGTTCCGACAAGACAATACCTTTACCCCGAACATAGACCAGGGTATTGGCAGTCCCCAAGTCAATGGCCATGTCGGTGGAAAACATTCCCAGCAATTTGCTAAACATGAGTCACGTTGCCCCAAAAATTGCCCTACTGCCGAGTTTCCGGTTTGATTTGGCACGGGTAGGCGTTCGTTTGTGCAGGACTCTACCCGTTTGTTGCGTGTTGCCCGCTGCCCTGGTGTGCCAGGATTGGCCTGGGCAGATCCTCAACCCAATGAAGTTACCACGCCAGTGGCCTCTCCATCAAGGTTGCTGTATGCTGGCCGTTGTGGGGGAGCCTCCCACATCCTGCTCCAAACCTGCGGTCACAGGCTCCGTTATACCGCAAACATTGATGTTTTTCTGGAACTGACGTGCGCATTTTTAAAAAAAGTGACATTCTCGACATAGACGCCCTGGACAGGGAACTGGCGGCATTATCTGCCGTATCCGGTCTCTATTCAACCATTGCCCAGTTGGGGGAGGCGAAAAAAGCGGACGAACAGCACGGGGGAGCCGAACGCCAGGCATTTCTGGATATATTGCGCACCGCCCTGGCGACCGGTCGGCAGCGTCTGCACCAGAACCACCTGGATGGGGCCTCCGGTCAGTATGTCACCCAGGGCCACGCCTATCTGATGGACATCCTGCTGCATCGTCTGTATCGGTTTATCCACCATGGCCGGGACGATGGCCGGGCCACCTTCAGTGTGGTCGCCACCGGCGGCTATGGACGCGGCGAACTGGCCCCTTTTTCCGACATCGATCTTTTGTTCCTGCTGCCGAACGATGGCGTGTTCACCCGGCCCAAACCAGAGACCGCCCCGGTCGCGGCGCACCCCACCCGGACCGCCACCCCCCCGCCTCCCACCACACCACCCGATCCGATCTCCCAACGGGTGGAACAAATGCTCTACTGCCTGTGGGATATGGGTCTGGATGTGGGACATGCCGTGCGTACCGTGCAAGAGTGCGTGCAACTGGCGCGCCAAAATTTAGAAATCCGCACCTCCATGCTGGAATCCCGTTTTTTGAGCGGCGATGATGCCCTGTTCACCATCTACCATGACACCCTGTTCGCCAAGGTTCTGGAACGGGGCCCCGAAGCCTTCTTGCGGGCCAAGCTGGTCGAACAGACCAAACGGCATGAGCGGTTTGGCAATTCCCTGTTTTATCTGGAGCCAAACGTCAAGGAAAATCCGGGCGGCTTGCGGGATCTGCAAACCTTCTCCTGGATTTCCAAATATCGTTACCATGTCGACAAGGTGCGGGATCTCATTCCCATGAAGCTCATCACCGAAGAGGAGTATCGCACCTTTACCCAATGTCTCTCTTTTTTAAGACGGGTACGCAATGCCCTGCACTATCTGGCCGGACGCCGGGAGGACCGGCTGACTTTTCAGCATCAGCTCGATATTGCCAAGGAATTCGGTTACAAGGACCGGCCCGGAATGCGCGGGGTGGAACAATTCATGCGCCGTTATTATCAGGTGACCCGCCAGGCCAGCAACCTCTCCTGGATTTTTTTGCACAAATATCAGGAGGAATATCGTCCCGTCTACTGGTGGCGTCGCCGTGCGCTGGAAGACTGTTTCCAATTGCACGGGGACAAGGTGGTCGTGACCGACCCGGACGCCTTCCGGCAGGATCCCGTGCGTCTGATGAAACTGTTTGAGGTGAGCCAGCGGCACCTGAAATCGATCCATCCAGACACCCTGCGCCTGGTCGTGCGGGATCTGGGCCTGATTGACCATGCCTTTCGCAACAATCCGGTGGTGTCGGCCCTGTTCATCCAAATGCTCAACGGCAAACATGCGGTGGCCTGGGTGTTGCGCCGCATGAGCCTCAGCGGCGTATTGGGGCGATTTTTGCCGGAATTTGGGCGCATTATCGGCCAATCCCAACACGATCTGTTCCACGTGTATACGGTGGATGAGCATACCATCCGGGCCGTGGAGGCCCTGCGCCACATCAAATCCGAACAGTTCAGTGCCGAACTGCCCGTCTGCACGGCCTTGATGGCCCAACTGGACTATTATGAACGCGGTTCGGTCATATTGTATCTGTCCGTTTTATTGCACGATATTGCCAAAGGACGCGGCGGGGACCATCAACTGCAAGGGGCAGTGATTGCGCAACAGGTCTGTCTGCGCCTGGGCTTGACCGAGTCGGAAACCGGCATGGTCTCCTGGCTGGTGGGGCGGCACCTGGACTTTTCCCGCACCGCTTTTCACCGTGACATCTCCGACCCCAACACCATTCAAAGTTTTGCCCGCCAGATTGGCACGCAGCGACGACTGGAATTGTTGTTGCTGTTGACGGTGGCCGATATTCGGGCCGTCGGTCCCAACGCCTGGAGTCTCTGGAAGGCCGAACTGTTGCGCCGCCTGTATCATCTGGCCTTGAGTGCCCTGAACCGGGGAGCCTTCCAACCCGACGAAATCAAGGTGCAGGCCGAGGCCCAAAAACAGGCCGTGCTGGCCCTGATGACCGACCAGCCCGTGCCACCACCCACCACCGCCGAGGGCAGGCAGGCAGATATACGGACCTATCTGGACCGTTTTGACGAAAGCTATTTTCTCCACTATGAAGCCAACACCATTGCCCGCCATGCCGAAGCGTTGCTTGGCCGGGGAGAACGGGCGTTGGCCATCATGTTTCTGGCCAGTCCGGTCTCGGACACCACCGAGTTGCTCATTTACACCCCGGATCAGACCGGGTTGATGTCACGCATTTCCGGCGCATTGGCCATGGAGGGCGTCAATATCCTGTCTGCGGACATTGTCACCACCAAGGATGGCATGGCATTGGACTTTTTTGTGGTACAAAACACGGTGGGCAAGGCACTCGACAACCGGTTGCAGATACAACGGTTGGAACAACGGTTGACGCAATTTTTGCAGGATCCGGTCCGTCCGCAACCGGTGCTGACACCCAACGATGCCGACCTGCGGCGGCAGCGCACCTTTCATGTGCCACTTTCCATTGAGGTGGATGACAGCGCAGACGCCTTCACCATCCTGGAAATCACTTCGTTGGACCGGGTGGGGCTCTTGTTTACCATCACCCGGGAGATGGAACTGCATGGCATTGAAATTCGCACCGCCAAGATCGCCACGTATGGCGAACGGGCGGTGGATGTCTTCTATGTGCGCGATCCCTACGGCTTGAAACTGACACAGCAAAAAATAGACAGTTTCTCAAAAAGTCTGCACCAGGATCTGGAACCGGAGGACTACCCGGCCCAGAAGAAAAACTCGATATAAAAGGGGCCCTCCGGGCATTTGAAATACTGCTTGATGCTGTCAAAGTTGGTTTTGTACTGCATATGGTAATCGGTCCCGGAGATGATGGTGGGTGGCGTCAGATTGATCTCGCCGAAGCGTTCCAGCCGGGTTTGCAGCCCCCCTGCAATCATGTTGCCCAGTTCACCAAAACCATCGCCGGCCTCCCCCAGGAGCGTGTCATACTCTTCTCCCGAAAAGAGGGAGGCCAATTTCAGGGACAGATGCAGGGGTGACGCCAGGTGCACCCCGCCATTGATGCCGCCGGAAAAGTTGATGATGACAGTCACCTCGGTCTCCGGAGGCCGATAGGTGTCATCCTCTTTCTTGGCAATCATGGGACCGGGTATCACTTCTGTGTCCAGAAAGGTGAGAAAAACATCATGCACCGCTTCCTTGATCAGGCTGGCAAACTCCTTCTTCATGGTCAGACTGGCCATTTCCTCTTTCATGTATTTTGCTCCTCTCCCTCGGAGTCACCTCCGGCTGCAATCATGTAGCATCCATGGCCACGGCCTGTCTGCCAGACACACTGATCGATTCCCATCCGGGAAACCGGATCATTTCATAAATTTGCCCAGAACCTCTTTCAACATGTCCGGGGTGAACGGCTTTTTGATGTGACCGTTGGCACCGGCTGCGTCAGCGGCCTCCACCTTGCTCTCGCCCCCTTCGGTCGTCACCATCGCAATCGGAATTTTATTGATGTCCGGGGAACCGCCCCGCACATTCTTGATAAAGGTCAAACCATCCATGATCGGCATATTCCAGTCGGACAGAATGAGATCCACCTTGCCGTTGGGTCCGTTCAACACATCCAACCCCTCCTGGCCATTGCCCGCTTCCAGAATTTCGTCGATCTGAAAGTCAGCCTGGCGCAAACCCCGCGCCACAATTTTGCGCATCACACTGGAATCATCCACAATCAGTACACGCATGTTTCTCTCCTTAAAGGTATTATGATTCTATACAATCCAGAACGGGGCAGACCTCTTCCATCCAAAGCAGGGCAAAGGAAGACCGACGCACCGACATCTTCGACCACGCGGGCGCATGATACAAAACAATCCGGTCCACCGCAACCATCTATGGTGTCGTGTGTACCTCGGAAAATTCACGGGCCAACCGCTGTGCCTCGGCAATTTTATCCGGGGTCATTCTTTTGGCCACCTCGTTGCGTGTGGCCATGGCATCCTCCACCCCGTGCGCGGTGGCCAGATTCAGCCACATGTGGGCGGCCACATAATCCTGGGTGACACCCAGGCCTTTGCTGTAGGCCACGCCCAGCTTGAACTGGGCCTGCGCATGGCCCTGCCGCGCCGCCTTGCGCAACCATTTGACCACCTCCTTGTCATCCGGCGGGATGCTCTTTTTGTCCATGTACAGACTACCCAAAGCATACTGGGCATCGACATCCCCCTGTTCCGCTGCCAGGCGATACCATTTCGCCGCTTCGTTATAGTCCCGGCCAACACCCCGACCATTGGCATACAACCAGCCCAGATTATATTGCGCCGACGACCGACCCTGTTCCGCCGCCCGGAGATACCAGTGCACGGCCTCCTTGTCGTCTTGTGTCACATATTTGCCTTTGAAATAGGCGCAGGCCAGGAAAAACTGGGCACAACCATTGCCCTGTTCCGCCGCCAGGCGATACCATTTCAGCCCCTCTTTGCCATCCTGCGGCACCCCGCCCGCGCCCAAGGTGTACAAATGGCCCAGAAAATATTGCGCCTCCGCATCGCCCTGCTCGGCCGCCTTGCGATACCAGGTCAAGGATTCCTTATCATCTTGTACAATCCCTTTCCCCTCGGCATACAGATTGCCCAGGTCATGTTGCGCCTGGGCATCCCCCTGTTCCGCCGCCTGGCGATACCATTTTTCCGCCTCTGCGGCATTTTTGGGCACATGGGCACCGTCGGTATAAAATTTGCCCAGCCAATATTGGGCCGCCGCGCTCCCCTGTTCCGCCGCTTTGCGATACCATTTTTCGGCCTCCTGCCAATTTTGTGTCCCGCCCGGCTCTTCGGCGTACAGTTCACCCAACCCATATTGCGCATCCCGGTTGCCCTGCTCGGCGGCCTTGCGCAACCACAGTTCGGCATCCTTGAAACTTCTGGCCATCGCCTGGCCATCCCGATAGAGTCTGCCCAGGCGGAGTTGGGCCTGCACATCCCCCTGTGCGGCAGCCGCATGATACCAATGGATGGCCTCTTCGAGATCCTGGAGCACCCCTTGACCCGCCCAATAGAGGTGGCCCAGTTGCAATTGCGCCTGCGTATCCCCCTGTTCCGCCGCCTTGCGATACCAGATCACCGCTTCCGACAACGCCTTCGGCACCCCCAGACCGTTTGCATACAGCCGCCCCAGCAAAAACAGGGCCTGCGCATTTTTTCGGTCAGCCGCCTGGCGATACCAGTTCATTGCCTCTTTGTAATCCTGGGGCACGGCCAAGCCCCGTTCATAGCTGCGACCCAACGCACACAGGGCCCTTTCCTCCCCCTGTTCCGCCGCCTTGCGAAACCAGTTCATCGCCTCCTTGCCATCCTGGGCCACCCCCACACCCTCTTCGTACAACAGGCCCAACTCATGCTGCGCCTTCTTTTCCCCCTGTTCCGCCGCTTTGCGCAGCCATCGCTCCGCCTCTTTGCCATCCAGGGGAATCTTTTTGCCGGCCGCATACCAATGACCCAATTGATATTGGGCATCAACCAGCCCCTGTTCCGCTGCCTTGTGTATCCAGATCATCGCCGCCCGGTCACTCTGGGTGACACCTTTGCCTGCCTCATACAGCATCCCCAGGCGATACTGGGCGGCGGCATCCCCCTGTTCCGCCGCCGCCAGATACCACTTCCAGGCCTCCTGATCATTCTGGGGCAACTCTGTACCACGGGCATAGAGGTCACCGAGAGAGCGCATCGCCCGCACATCGCCCTGGGCCGCCGCCTGGCGATACCATTTGGCCATCTCCTCGTAGTCCTGCAACACCCCTTCGCCGTTGGCATACAGGTCACCCAGCCCCATTTGGGCCGCCGGATTGCCCTGTTCCGCCGCCTTGCGATACCAACGCAGGGCCTCGGCATAGTCCCGTGGCACTGCTTTGCCCTCCTGGTACAGGTGTCCCAGCACCGTTTGCGCCTGCGAATTCCCCTGGGTCGCGGCATTGAGCAACCAGGGGGCTATGCCGGGGTCGGGATCTTTCCCATCCGCCCAGAGCGGACGCGACCCGCACAAACCCAGCAGCAGCAGAGCAACGGTCACACCGGAGCACAGCACAACAACCACTCTACCCACAAACAATGGCAGCAACACACCGACAAGCGATGTATCGCGTCTACTGCCACTGCGGGGAGGGCTGCTGATCTCCATACCTTATCCGCCATTCAAACGGTTGATGACTGTTAGTCAGTCCAGTTCCTGTCGCACCAGTTCATCCAACGCAGGAAGCTGGCGTTTATTGTCTTTGGTATCCATGAACTGGATCCCACACAGGGTGACACCATTCAGGTCAGGACGGGGTACCCACCGTTTCACCACACCCTGGAGATTGAAACGGCTGCCCTTGTACGAGAAGACCACCCTCGGGGCCGTCCCCCGCAAATCCACACCACGCGGGACAAAAAAGGCACACCCCGTTGTACTGATATCCACAAAGATGGAGCCGGGAATTTGCAAATTGGTGGAGCGGAAGGCATTGAACGAGGTGTCGGTCTCTTCTGGAGAGACACGATAGTTGGTCCTCGGCTGGTCTTCAATATCCAGCCGGGAGGGATAATCCAGGACAATTCTCTCCTCGGCACGATGCACCTCGGCAATGGTCGCACAGCCTGTCACCTTTCTGGTCTCCATCAACAGGATCAGTTCCACTCGGATCTGCTCTTCCAGAAACGGATTGTGGTCAAATTGCACGGCAAATCCTGCGGACGCCGTGTGTACCACAAAATGCCCGGTTTGGGGTTTTTCTCCTTTTGCCTGCACGATGACCCGGATTCTGTTGGCTGCCGCCCGATCAAAAAGAGAGGCTATCTGAGACAACTCTGAAACAACAGGCAGGAACAGAGGATCCTTGAATTTTTTATCAAAAAGACGAGTTAACGCACCCAGATTAATCGACAGCATCGTTCAGGTTCCTGTATCGACAATGATTATTTCCCGCATTTTGCGCCATGCCATGCCACGCTTCAGCCAAAATCGGCTGGCCACGACTTTCTCCCGAGCGAGCATACCAGTTCCGCCCATCCGTTACCAGCATGGAATGATGGCAGATGCCGGATCGTTGCAAAAACCATTACTCAAGGGGGTCCGGGGGAGATTATCCCCCCGGTGGGGTCCAGGAGCAACGCCCCCACCGGCCCGAGCGAATCTCGGCCAAATTTTACTTGACAACTTCACCAAAAAATAGTCCATTATGCGCGAACGCTTTTTCAATGGTTCCTGTGTCGGCTCGGCTGGAGTGATCCAATGAAAAAATATAAATGTTTTTTACAAGTTTTTTTGTTTTTTACCCTGCCCGCCTGCCTGGCCCATGCCGGGTTGATTGGTGATTTATATCTTGCAAAATATGAGGGACATTCCATCAGCGTTGAAGTGGATGTCGGCCTGTATGGCAATGCCTGTCGACTATATGTGGATGGTGCCTTGGTGGGAGAAGAAAAGGTGTTCACCATCGGCCACCCGAAATCGTTACGATCAAGAATCAATGACAAAGAGGTCTTGATCTCCGTCAATCAAGGCCTGGTCACCACAGACATCAAAGCGTTTATCGATGGTACGGAAATTTCGCTCAAACAGGAGCGTTGATCCCGATCGGGTACTGGTATGGCCCAACCGGGAGCCGCTCAGGCTACAGGGACCGCCCCAGCACAAATTCCGTCACAAATTTCACCCCAAAGAGGGCCAAGGCCAGAAAGAGATAGCCCCACAACGTAAACCGTACTGCCCGCCGACCGCGCCAACCCCAAAAATGCCGCCCCACCAGCAGGGTGCCAAAAACCAGCCAGGTCGCCCAGGTGAATACCTGTTTATGGTTGAAAACCAGTGCTGCCCCCCGCTCGCCGTAGGCATACCAGCCACCGGTCAGCATACTGGCGGTCAACAGGGCAAACCCCATGGCCACCATGAGAAACAAGGTCTCTTCCAGGGCATCCAAAGGCGGAATCAGGGCGAACAACTCTCCCAAATGTTTGGTCTTCAAAGCATGTTCCTGGAAGGCATCCATCAACGCCAACAGAGCGGCAATGCTGAACAGCCCATATGCCAACAAGGAGAGCACCAGATGACTCAGCAGCAGCGGATCGGTCATCACCACGCCATCCGATTGGGCCACCGGGAGCAGACAGGAACCGGTCAGGGTAAAGACCATCAGTGGCAACAACAGGACACCCACCGCGCGGGCCTCCTGGCGGCGAATGGACCACCAGAGGAGATAGATCCCCCCCATGGCCAAGGTCGACAACTCCAGGGAGGCACTCAGGTTGATGGCCAACACACCATGTCTGGCCAAAATGGACCGCACAATGGGAAACCACTGCACCAGCCACCCCACCAACACCAACCACCAGTTTAATGCCGATGGCCGGATGCCACGCACGTGGTTGTAGATGGTCCCTGCTGCCGCCACCGAATAGGTGCCAATTGCCACCCAAAAGAACCATTCTTTCATCGCAAGGCTCCGTTGCATTCCTTCATGAGTGATACGGATCGTCGATTTTTTAGCATCGCCAGTCCGACTGTCTCGTGTTAAAACTGGTGACCAGTGGGTCGAGATCATCCCGGCGGCCATTTTTTCAGGGGGATGAACCGCCCCCGCAACAGGCACGGCACCTGCCTCGGGGTGCGTTGTGCTGCGTGCGGGGCTTCGCCCCGGACCCCACCAGGGGCTTTGCCCCTGGACCCCACCAGGGGGATGATCCCCCTGGACCCGCAGAACTGGAAAGGAACAACCATGTCGGCTTGCACCATGATCGTCCTGGCCGCTGGCCAGGGCACCCGCTTTGGCGGCCCCCTGCCCAAACAATATCTGCCCCTGTGCCACCACCCCCTGCTCTGGCACACCCTGAGCCGCCTGCATCGCCATCCACAAGTCGGTTGCATTGTACCAGTCATTGCCCCCCATGGGGAAGCACTTTGGCAACAAATCATGCAACCTCTGTTGGCTGACCTGCCTAAAGTCGCCGCACCCGTCCTGGGTGGGACGGAACGACAACACTCGGTGTTCCAGGCCCTCCGCAGCCTGCCTCTGGCCGAAGACGACTGGGTCGGCATCCACGATGGGGCCAGACCCCTGGTGGACGCCGCTGTGCTGGACCGACTGCTACAGGCCAGAACACAAAGCGACGCCATCATTCCCACCCTCGCCGCCAGCGACACGGTCAAACAGGTGGATGCCCACGGCCATATCATCGCCACCCTGGATCGCAACAGCATTCATTTGGCCCAAACGCCGCAATTGTTCCGCTTCGGCCTGATCCACCAGGCCCACCAACAGGCCGCCGCCACCCAATGGCTTGGCACCGACGATGCCTCCCTCGTCGAACGCCTCGCCCGGCCCGTCCTGACCGTGCCGGGCAGTGCCCGCACGATAAAAATTACCCAACCCCTGGATTGGGCGTTGGCCGAATGGTTGCTACAGGAGGAAGAGCCATGCACTGGCGGATAGGTCAAGGATTCGATGTCCATCGCTGGACGGCGGGCCGCCCCCTGGTGCTGGGCGGTGTCACAATCCCCCACGCGCAGGGACTGCTCGGCCATTCCGATGCCGATGTGCTGCTCCACGCCATCATGGATGCTCTGCTGGGGGGAGCCGGACTGGGCGATATTGGCCACCACTTTCCCGATACCGACCCGCAATATCGCGGCATCGACAGTCGGCAACTCCTGGCCACGGTATGGGAAACCCTGCATGCACAACAATGGACCGTAGGCAATCTGGATGCCACCGTCATCTGTCAGAGGCCCAAGCTGGCACCTTATATGCCCGACATGAAAAAGGAAATTGCCCGGATTTTGCACATTGCCCCGGAACAGGTCAATGTCAAGGCCACCACCACCGAAGGTCTGGGATTTACCGGACGCAATGAGGGGGTCGCCGCCCAGGCCGTGGTGTTGCTGGTGCGACAGGTGGACACTTGATGCCTTGTTTTCGGGGCTTCGCCCCGGACCCCACCAGGGGCTTCGCCCCTGGACCCCACCCTACCCTATGCACACATCTTTTTGGATGCGAGTTTCCAGCCTTCCAGGAGCAGCTCGAATTTTATCAGACCTCGCAACATGGTAATTGGTCCGGGCGGGGACTCTGATGCGTACCCTTTCCAGCCCCCCAGGCGAGCAATAATCCAAACCGCCCATGCCAACGAACCTGTGGGAAAACAGTTCTT
>JADFYM010000081.1 GCA_015233035.1 Magnetococcales bacterium | reverse complement strand
CCCCCCCACCCTTTTTTTTTAATCATTTTAAAAGATTGAGGGGGTCCGGGGGGGATCATCCCCCCCGGTGGGGTCCAGGGGCAACGCCCCTGGCGGGGTCCTCTTATCCTCGCGACTGTCCAAATAAACCAGCAAAAGCGAAATTGCCGCCGGGGTCATACCGGGAATCCGGTGCGCCTGACCCAACGTGGCGGGACACACCCGCGCCAATTTTTGCCGCAACTCGGTGGAAAGCCCAGGAATCTGCTCCCAGGGCACATCGGCTGGCAGACGCACGGCCTCCGATTTTTTCAAACGGGCCGCCTCGCCTTCCTGTTTGCTCAAATAGCCCTGATAACGGGCATCGGTGATCAGCCGTTCCTGCCAATCGCTTTCCAGATCGGCCAGGCCCACCTCGGCCAGAATGGCCAAGGGATCCACATCATCGCGCCGCAACAGTTCCCAGGCCGAACGACTCTCGGGCAGCCGTTCCCCTTCTTTCCCTTCTTCCGTCAACAACACCGGTCTGATTTTGGTATGTTGCAACTGTTCCCGCGCCTGATTGATTTGCGCCATTTTTTTCTGGAAGCGTTCCCAGCGTGCATCGTCCACCAACCCCACGGCGCGTCCGACCGGGGTCAACCGTTCATCGGCATTGTCGATGCGCAGCAGCAGACGAAACTCGGCCCGCGAGGTAAACATGCGATAGGGTTCATCCACCCCCTGGGTGATCAGATCATCCACCATCACCCCCAGGTAGGCTTGCGCCCGATCAAAGTAGACCGGTGGGCGGTTCAACTGATACAAGGCCGCTTGCAGACCGGCCACCAATCCCTGGGCGGCGGCCTCTTCATAACCGGTGGTGCCATTGATCTGGCCTGCCAAAAACAGCCCTTCCACCCCCTTGACGGCCAGACGGGCATCCAATTGGCGCGGATCGACCATATCATATTCGATGGCATAGCCCGGTCGAAGCATGCGCACCGCCTCCAGCCCTTCGATGGATTGCACCATCTGCCATTGAATATCAATCGGCAGGCTGGTGGAGATGCCATTGGGATAAATTTCCCGTGTCTGATATCCCTCCGGTTCCAAAAAAATTTGATGGCTGTCGCGTTCGCCAAAACGGACCACCTTGTCTTCGATGGAGGGGCAATAGCGGGGACCAACCCCTTGAATCTGCCCGGAAAAGAGCGGTGCCCGATCCAGATTGGCACGGATCAGCGCGTGGGTACGGGGGGTGGTGCGGGTGATATGGCAGGGAATCTGGCGACGGGTGATCCGTTCGGTCAGGAACGAAAAAGGCACCGGCGGTATATCGCCTTCCTGCACCTGACAGCGCGACCAGTCAATGCTGTTGCCATCCAGGCGGGGCGGGGTACCGGTCTTCAACCGTTTCAATTGCAGGCCCAGATCCTGCAACCCCTGGCTCAATGTCTGATTGGCGGCATCCCCCAGCCGACCAGTGGGGAAGGTGCGGGTGCCGATATGGGCCAACCCGCGCAGGAAGGTACCTGTCGTCAGGATCACGGCCTGACAGGAATAGTGTTCTTCCCAGTCGGTTTTGATCCCCTGAATGCGCTGGCCTTGCCAAAGCAATTCCAGGGCCTCGCCCTGGCGCAGGATAAGATTGGGGGTCTGGTCCAAAACCGCCCGCATCTCGCGGCGGTAGTCCATCTTGTCCATCTGGGCGCGTGGGCCCCGTACTGCCGGACCTTTTCGGCGGTTGAGCAGGCGAAATTGAATGCCCGATCGATCCGCCACCACCCCCATGACCCCTCCCAGGGCATCCACCTCGCGGACCAGGTGGCCCTTGCCCAAGCCACCAATGGCTGGATTGCAGGACATCTGGCCGATGGTATCCAAATTTTGCGTCAGGAGCAGGGTCTTGACACCCATGCGTGCCGCCGCGCAGGCTGCTTCACAGCCTGCATGACCGGCACCGATCACAATCACGCCAAATGAATGGTCTGCACTCACCAGAATTTTTCTCCTTGGTTTCACGTGAAACCTCTGCCAAGTATGGGATGCCTCCCAGGGGCTTTGCCCCTGGACCCCACCGGGGGGGATAATCCCCCCCGGACCCCCTTGATCATATTATTAAAAAAAAAGGGTGGAGGGGGGTCTGGGGGGGGGGCGGTTCTCCGCCCCCCCCCAGAAAACGCTACTTCCCGATACAAAATTGCGCAAAAATACGATCCAGCAACTGGGCGTGGCAGGTCTCTCCGGCCAATTCACCCACCGCTTCCAGAGCCGACCGCAACACCATGGCCAATATTTCTTTGGGTGCGCCCCGGTTCACCAACATTTCTGCCTCCTGCACCGCAACCTCTGTCCGCAGAATGGCCTCCCGCTGCCGGGCCAATAATAATATACTCCCCTCCTCTGCCCCCGGTTGCGAGAGAAAATGGGTGTGCATGACTTCCGCCAGCCGGTCCAACCCTTCGCCCGTCAAACAGGAAATCACAACGGAACAATAGCCTGCCAGATCATTCGGCAACGCCAGTGGGCCGCTCGCCGGACACAAGTCCCCTTTGTTTGCCACCAGAATGACCCGCTCGGATCCCAGTTTTTGAGCCAATTGTTGCTCGCTGACCGCCAGACCGGCCTGGGCATCATACAACAACAACACCCCATCCGCCTGGGCAATACGTTCCTGGGCGCGCCGAATCCCCTCCTGTTCCACCAGCTCTTCCGTCGAACGCAAGCCCGCCGTATCCACCAACAGCACGGGAATGCCCTGCCATTCCAGACGATGCTCGTTCAAATCACGGGTCGTACCAGGAATCGCGGTGACGATGGCTTTGTCCCGACCGACCAGACGATTATAAAGGCTGGATTTGCCCACATTGGGTTGCCCGGCAATCACCCAATCCAGACCATCCTGCCAGTGTTGACCCAAGGCTGCACCTTGGGTCAAGGTTGCCAAACGGGTCAGAATAGCGGTCAGACGATGCTGCAACAGGGTATCTGTGGCGGGATCTATCTCCTCGTCGGCAAAATCCAGATCGGCCTCCACCTGAACCAATAGATCCAATAACCCCTCCCGTACTGCGCCCACAGCTGTGGCCAGCGAACCTTGCAACTGCCGCGCGGCCTCCCGGGCGGCGCGCAACGTCGAGGCATGAATCAAGGCCATCAACGCCTCGGCCTGAGTGAGATCCAGCTTGCCATGCTGATAGGCCCGGCGGGAAAATTCCCCTGGCCGGGCCATGCGTATCCCCACCGCAGTGAGCAGGGCCAACAGTCGGGCAACAACCACCGGCGCACCGTGACATTGAATCTCCATCTGGGGTTCGCCGGTAAAAGAGTGCGGGGCCGGGAAATAGACCACCAGAGCCTGATCCAACAGAGTATCGGCTACGGGATCAAACAAATCCAGACGATGCAACAGACGGGGCTGGAACCATGCGGGGGAGAGCGGCTTGCCATGCGGATGGCGCAACAGAGGCAGCAAGAGTTCGGGCAAACCTGGACCACTGAGACGGATCACCGCCACCCCCGACGAACCGGGTGGAGTGGCCAAGCCAGCGATGATATCCGATTCGAGGGTGAGCGGTGAACGCATAAAAAACTGCTAAAAAAAAAGGGTGGAGGGGTCTGGGGAGGCGGTTCTCCGCCTCCCCAGTAGGTGGCAGCCAGGGCCTTGGTGGATACCCCATCGGGGGCTTACCCTATGCACACAACTTTTGCAGGGGTCCGGGGACCGTCACGGTCCCCGGTGGGGGTTTGGGGGCGAAGCCCCCAAGGGGTTGATATGGTATGCCTCACGGGGCTTCGCCCCGAACCCCACCAGGGGCTTTGCCCCTGGACCCCACCAGGGGGATAATCCCCCTGGACCCCTATAACTGCACAATATGCTTCGGATTTTTTATCAGCATAAAGATGTGTGCATAGGGTAGAGCCCCACCAGGGGGGATGATCCCCCTGGACCCGCAATCATTGAGATTATCCCATCTTTTTCATGATGTAACCCTGCTGCGTGATCGAGAGAATATTGTTGACCAACCAATAGAGCACCAAACCCGCCGGGAACGACAGAAACATGAAGGTGAAAACCACCGGCAACAACAACATGATCTTGGCCTGGACCGGGTCTGCCGGGGCGGGATTCATGCGCGTCTGAATCAACATGGTGGCCCCCATCAACACCGGCAAGACATAATAGGGATCCTGCACCGAGAGATCATGAATCCAGAAAAAGAAGGGGGCATGACGCATCTCCACCGATAAATACAACACCTGATAGAGCGCGAAAAAGACCGGAATTTGCACCAGAATGGGCAGACACCCCCCCAGCGGATTGACCTTGTTGGTTTGATAAAGCTGCATCATCTCCTGATTGAGACGGGTCTTGTCATCGCCATACAGCTTGCGCAACTCCTCCATTTTGGGTTGCAGCTTTTTCATGGCGTTCATCGAGCGATAGCTCTTGTCGGCCAACGGGAAAAAGAGTGCCTTGACCAGAATGGTCAGGAAAATGATGGACAAGCCATAGTTGTGCAAAAAGTCGTTGAAAAAGAGGAGAATGTCCACCAGAGGCACGGCCAGAAAATGGAGCCAGCCATAGTCGATGGCCCGTTCCAAGGCCATGCCCTGTTTTTCCAGACTGCGAATCTCTTTGGGTCCGATATAGAGGCGCGTCTCAAAACTGACCTCCTGACCGGGTTCAATGGTGCGTTGCTTGGCTACCGAACCCACCCGATAAACCGGAGCATCATAATCAAAATAGAATTTTTTGCTGTCTGTCGGGTTGGCGGGCATCAAGGCGGCGAGAAAATATTTATCGGTAAAGCCGACCCAACCGGCACTGGCATCCAGATGCTCATCCTGCTTGCGCAATGTCTCATAGGTGTGTTGCACCCGCGTCTTGTCGAGATATCCCATCGGCCCATTAAAATCGGAAGAGCTTTTGGTCTGGCTCGCCTCCACCACCGGTTCGGTCCGCACAAACTGGGCAAAGGCATACAGAGGCACCGTCTTCGTGGAATGGTTCACCACCCGGTCACGCACCGTCAACAGATAAGAATCCGGCGCAAACGCGAAACTTTTTTCAAAGCGCAAGCCGCTGCCACTCTCCCACGTCAACTCCAGCGCGCCACTGCCCTGCACCCCATCCCGATTTTTGGCCGTCCAAACGGTCTTGCGACCCGGCGTCTGAATATCCGCTGTGGCCAAAAAGCCGGACTCGCCAAAAAATATGTTCGGATCCTTGGCCTGCGCCTCACGGCGCAAAAAATGGACCGGCTTGCCTTCGGGCGACAGTTTATCCAAATATTTGAGAAAGTTCAGATCCACCAATTGCGCACCGGTCAACGAAATCTGGCCGCGCAGCACGCCATTCTCGAAGGGGAGAAAAATCTCGTTCCCGGTCTCCGTCACCGACTCGCCCACTGGTGGAGCCGTTGGTTGCGTCTTGGCCAACTGCAAATCACCACCCTTGGCCACTTGCACATCCAGGGCCGCCGTCTCGGCAGGCTTTTGGGCCGCCGACTTGTCATCGGTGGCAGAACCGGGGGGCAAGGCAGTCGACTGCTCGACGGCCACAGGAGGAGTCGGGAAATAGAACTCCATAAAGACCTGATAGGCAATCAACAGCACAAAGGAGAGGGTGAGGGCCATGAGAGTGCGCCGGTCCATGCAATTTTCCTCGATTCAAAAAATGTTCAGGGGTTGTAACCCTCAGGGTATCGGATCAAAGCCACCGGGATGAAAGGGATGGCAACGCAACAGACGCCGCACCGCCAGCCAGCCGCCTTTGAGTCCACCATGACACATCACCGCCTCACGGGCATATTCGGAACAACTGGGAAAAAATCGGCAGCTTCTGGGCAAAAGGGGCGACACCAGAAACTGATAGGCACGAATCAAACCAAGCAATACCATTTTCATAGTGGCCTGATAAACGAGGCAAACAATTTCTGTAAATCCCGGCGCAACGCCTCTGACGTGGCACCACCCGCCTGCGGTCTGGCGATCAACACAAAGTCGAGTCCATCGGCCAATTCTGGACGATTCCGGCGGAAAAATTCCCGCATTTGTCGTTTGACCCGGGTACGCACCACGGCCTTGCCCACCTTGCGACTGACGGTCAGGCCAAGCCGAGCGTTGGAACACACCGTTGCCAAGGCAAAGAGCAGAAAAAACCGCCCCCCGATCTTGCGCCCGGCAGCGGTAACAGAGCGAAAATCTGTCCCGTCCAACAGGCGCGCCGATTTGGGAAATCGTTCATCCCGCTGCGGTGTTGCGCCATCCTCCAGACCGTTCGGTGTGGCGGATGGCAACCGTTCCAAAACGCCCAAGGCATGACCTGCGCGCACCTGGCTCAAACAACGATAAGCCGTTTGCGTCCCTTGGCTCTGCGACGGGCCAGGATGGCCCGTCCACCCGCAGTGGCCATGCGTGCCCGAAAGCCATGGTTGCGACTGCGACGAATTCTGCTGGGTTGAAAGGTTCTTTTCACGTGTGTGTTCCTTGTCTGCCATTGGGTCCATGGGCGACGCGCCCAGACTCGATATTGCGTCCGGTTCCTGAACAGGAAGCAACCGACCGATCACTATACCCTAATCGGGTTCGACTTTCCAGGTATGATGCACAAAAAAGCAAAGCTATTGCAAGTGACAGGGAGGTCCAGGAGGGGAGTATCCCCTCCTGGTGGGGGTGTGGGGGCAAAGCCCCCACCCTGGTTTTCCATTCCCAGGAAAATCGACAGTAGAAACGTTGGGCAATATCCGGTAGAGTGGCAAAGCTACAGAAGGTTCGGCCAGGGAGAAAGCCGTCGGCCGGGATGATTCACGTGAAACCTCAAACCCAGGAGAGCGTCATGAGCGAAAAAACACCCCCCATCCCAGCCATCGTTGCCCCCCCCAAACCCGCTCCCCTGGAGGCAGAAAAACCGTTCGTCAACCGGATGCAACGCTTTTTGGCCGGTCAACCGGCAGATGATATTATCCTGGACCCGGACAATCCCAATCTGATTCTGGAAAGAAAGCGGGAGGCGTCGTAGACAGGGCCCGGCAGCCGACTATTTTTAAACCGCCAGCAGCTTTTGCCGCTTCTCAAAGACCTCCAGCATCCGCCAATGGACGATGGGAATTTCCAGCAGATCGTGCCATTGCACCCGGTGCAACACCACATTTTTTTCAAACTGAAACCGCCACGGCAGACCGGTCGGGGCGAGATAGGTATGTTCGCCAAAAAATCCCCCCGGACGGATGACTTCCAAAGTCTGCCCAGCCTCATCCAAAAACATCACCTCGCCCCGTTCCACCAACCACAAGAGCGGTCCACCCTCCATCGGCACCAGACCACTGCCCAGCATGGGCACCCGTTCCATCACCCGCGCAATCCGTCCCAGGGAAAGAAAGGTGGTATGCTCGCCAAACAGCCAGGTCTTGCGCAGCAGGGAAACCTTGACCATCATCACTTCCATCTGCGCCATCAGACCATTTTTTTCCAAAAAGGCCCGTACACGGGCGGCGGAAAATTGAATGACGGTACAATGCGAAACGGTCCGATAGGTCCACTGGCGGCGGCACTCCTCGGAAGCCTGCCAGGGCGGTCCCGCCTCGGACCGGCGGGTACGCGAGTTGTCCACAGTCCGTTCCGGTTGCTCGCCGAACAAGGCCTCACCACCAATCAGCGAGCCAAAGGCCAGATGATTGTGGACGTTGGCGGCTGAATTGAGATAAGCCACCGTGCCCGTCAGGATCATATCCAACCGTTCATGATCATCCTCATCCCGTCTGCCCCGCCGAATGATGGTCCCGGCATTGTACTCCACCACCGAACTGTTGTGCAGCAATTCGGCAATTTCTTCTGCGGCCACTTCCGGGAAAAAGGCACGCAAAAACACTGCCGCACGCTCCAGCCGATAATCGCGCTGCCCCGGAATCAGTACATCCTGCGCCCCGAAAGAGGATTCGGAACCAATTTCCATCTCCTGGGTGGTCAAATTGCGGGCGATATGGGCCAATATCAGCCGCTTCGACGGATCATAGCGGAAATCTTCCGCCACGCCGTGAATCATCCCGCCCCCGATATCAAGCTTTTTCAACGTGGCAGGCCGCAAATAGTCTGCCTTGACCTTGTCCATGAAGGCCGTCGGCACCGAAGCCGGATCCTCACCCGTCATGCCATCCAACACCTTGAACGACGACAGATCCGCCCAATGGGCGTAGGTCTGCTGGTTCCCTGCGTCATCCGTCGCCCGAAAATAAAACAGGGTGGTCTCCAGGGGATGCGGTGAAAAAATCGGCATCACCTCCAGCCCATCACAATCATTCCATTGATCCAGGACCAGGTCATGAATCTGGAAAAACTGGGCAAACTTGTCATCGCTCAACGACATCAGGGCCGCAAATTTTTTGGTGACGGAGGCCCGCACCAAAGGCGTGGCAAAATATTTCAAGCGTCGATCCGACTGAATCAAGGCAGGCAAACCCGCAAAATGATCGTCATGGGCATGGGTATGAAAAATACCATCCACCTCACTGATATCCACCCCCAACGAGGTCAGGGATTGCAAAATGCCCGGACTGGCATCCACCAGATAAATCCGACCATGAAACATGATCATGCTGCCCATGCTGGGCCGGTTGACATCCCAGCCATCCCCCTCACCGGTATGGATGATGGAAAAATGGTTCTGCTTGAGTTGATGCCGTCCCAACGGATAGGGCGACTCATAACAAATACCGGGCGGCAGATTGAGATCCACTTCGGTGGACTCGCCCCGGAAACAGAACTGATACCGGTTGAAACCGATTCGTTCCACCGTGACGCCATTCCGAATCTCGACCGCTCCTTCCCCCACCTCAAGGGTATCCAGAAAATTGGCTGGCGAGCGAATGGTGCCAAAGGCAAATTTCAGTTTGATGCGCATCATGAGGTCGGCGGTGGTCTCATCCACCCCACTGGCCATGATCTCCTCCCTGGAAATCAGGCCATAGTTGCCTCGATAAATATAGGCCATCTGGGCGCGGACCTGGGCCGCAGAACCAATGAGCATGGGCTTCAAACCGGTATTGTTCGGATGCTTGGGAATGATGATGCCCTGCCGATACAACATTTGCAGCACAGGAAATTCGGCCAGATTGGCAAAACCCCCATTTTGAATCAACACGTCCGACAGCAAAATCACATTCGGTCCCGTCTCGAACACCACGCCATCCTTGCTGGTGTTGCTGATATAGCCGCGCCGCATCAGATGTTTGACCACCTCGCTGGGACAGCCGCACAAAATGTACAAGCCCGCCTCCGGCACCTGCAACCAAAACACCCCCGGAGCCACCTGCAAGGTGAGGAGATTGCGCATGGCCAGCCGCATGGCCACTTCGGCCTGCTTGCGCACGACAATCTCTTTTTCCATGTCCGCCGTCCGGGCGCGCACCTGTCGTCGCAGCACCAGATTGCCGACAAACAACAACAACAAGACCGCTACCGCCCCGGCCGCCACCGGCAATACCCATTTGGGCAAAGCCTTGCGGGTGCCCCCCTCATACCATCTATTAAATGATTGATAATAAAAAGATTCGTCATCTGATTTCAAGATGCGCAGATCCCGGTCCAAGGCTTTCAACAGGTCTGCATTGCGATTTTTGGGGGCGGCGTAGCGGATTTCCACGGGACAACACAGCATGGGGCTTTTGTAGATGGCAAACTGCTTTTCCAGCATCATGCCCGCCGAACGGGAGATCACGCCAGCATCGGCATCGTTATCGGCGACCGTCTGCAAAACCGTTTCGTAGTCTGCCTGGTCCAGGGGATAGAAGGGAATACCCAGTTGGGCCAGCAGTGCCTTGAAGCGCACAAAATAGACATCATCCTTCATGCCGGCCACAATCCGGCCTTTCAGCTTGGGCAGGGCGTCCAGATCCGGGTTCCAGACATAGAGCTGGCCCCAGTTGGCAAATGCAGTTTCTGACGAAAAATCAACCTGTTCCACCCGTTCCGGGGTATGGGCGATGGCAACCTGCAAGTCAATTTCGCCGTTGACCAGCCTTTGGTAGGACTCCGCCCAGGTACCGAACACATAACTGAGTTCCCAGTGTTCCTTGGCAGCGGTATACTCCAGCAGATCAATATAAAATCCTTTAATCGCCCCACTTTTATCGGTAAATACGCCAGGCTCGTTCTGATACACCCCCACTTTGACCGTGCGCCCTGCACCATGGGCGGAGGGCCCCGGCAAGGCGACCAGCAACAGCACCATCCACAAGCACAACCGGGAAAATTTTTTTTGCAAGTGCCACATGACAGTAAACGATCCTTCCGCGGTTGACCGGTGAGGCATAACAATCTGCCACCCACCCCCCAAAAAAAACGCAAACCTCTTCCACGCCCGCTCAATCCAGCGGCAGGCAGAATATTTTTTATAGCATAGCCAAAGAGATGCGCGCCAGAAAAAAACAGGGCCCAGCGACTTTATGGCCTGTTTTGCCCATAATAGTCCAAATACCAGGCCACAAACCGTTCGATGCCTTCGCGCACCGTGGTATTGGGACGAAATCCCACCGCCTGTTCCAGTTCGCTGATGTCGGCATAGGTGTCGGGCACATCACCGGGTTGGAGGGGAAGCCACTGAATATGCGCCTTTTTTCCCAATACCTCTTCCAGCGTTTGAATGTAAACCAGCAGAGGAACGGGCTGGTTGTTGCCAATATTGTAGAGTCGGTAGGGAATGCCATGAGCCGGGGCGGCCGGGGCGGCCTCTGTCTCATCTGTCGCGTTCGTGATCTGGTCGGGGGTAGGGATATGGTCCAACACCCGGACAACACCTTCAATGATATCATCAATATAGGTAAAATCGCGCCGATGCTGGCCATGGTTGAAAACGGGAATGGGTTCATTCGCCAAAATTTTGCGGGTGAACAAAAATAACGCCATATCGGGCCGTCCCCAGGGACCATAGACGGTAAAAAAGCGCAGTCCCGTGGTGGGGGTGGCAAACAGATGGCTGTAGGTATGCGCCATCAGTTCATTGGCTCTTTTGCTGGCCGCATACAGGGAAAGGGGCTGGTCCACCCGATCCCGGACCGAAAAGGGCAACCGACTGTTGGCCCCATACACAGAACTGGAAGAGGCATACAGCAGATGTGGCACCCGGTTGTGGCGGCACCCCTCCAGAATATTGATGAATCCTGTAATGTTGCTCTCGATGTACGCATGGGGATTTTCCAGGGAATATCGCACACCGGCCTGGGCGGCCAGATGGACCACCCGTTCAAACGGGTTTTCGGCAAAGAGAGCCGCCATGGCCTCCCGGTTGATGAGATCATCATGCACAAAATGGAACCCTGGCCGAGCCTGCAATTGGGCCAACCGTGCCTTTTTCAACCCAACATCGTAGTAACCATTCAGATTGTCCAGCCCCACCACCTCATCCCCTCGGGCCAATAAACAGGCAGACAGGTGAAAACCAATAAATCCTGCTGCGCCCGTGACAAGAATCTTCATGAATGCTCCCGTAAGGATGTCGTTGTTGGGGTCATGATCCGCATGGCGATCATGGTGCCCCCAAACCCCCCTTGCGATGATTAAAAAAGGAGGGTGGGGGATCTGGGGGGCGGTTTACCGCCCGCCCCGGCAATGGTCGAAAGGGGGACTCAAGGCCGGTTTCCCTCTTGGCGAAAGAACCGCGAAACGGTATACTGTAACTTAGGTGAAAGGGACCGGTAAAGGCACCGTTACTGCGCGTTGCAAATAACAAGGATCAAAGAGAGATGGAAGAGCCGGAGCAAGCCAGCGAAGCGTCTGATGAGGACGATCATGATGATGTGGACGTGGACGCTTTGCCTTCATCCGACTATTTTGCCGACGAAATGCCGGTCATCGAACGGGAACCGGCCCCCTCGTCGCGTCGACCCGCCTGGAACAATGCCGCCGAACAATCGGTCCTGGGTGCCATTCTCCTGGACAACAGCGTCCACGATCAGGTAGCCGACATTCTCCAACCGCAGGATTTTTATACGGGTGCCCATCGGGTCATCTATCAGGCCATCGGTGCCTTGCTGGATCGGGGGGAACCGGCTGATCCTGTCATCCTGCAACAATATTTGCAAAAAAATGATGAATTGCAGTCGGTCGGGGGCAGTGGCTACCTGGCCCAATTGATCGAAACGGTACCCGCCACGGCCAATGCGGGCGCGTATGCCCGCCTGGTGCGGGACAAGGCCATCCTGCGCGAACTGGCCCAACAGGCAACCCACATTGTGGAGTCCGTCTACCAGGGCCAGAACATGCCCACCGACAAACTGCTGGATGAGGCGGAACAGCGCATCTTCGCGGTGGGGGAGGGACGCAGCCAGCGCAGTGCCAGCTATTTTACGCTGAAAGCGGTCCTCATGCCGGTGTTGCATAATATTGAACAACTGATCGCCCACAAGGGCAGCGTCACCGGCGTGCCCACCGGTTTTGTGGATCTGGACAAACTGCTGGCTGGATTGCAAAATTCGGATCTGCTCATCCTGGCGGGACGCCCTTCCATGGGCAAGACCTCGTTTGCCATGAACATTGCCGCCAATGCGGCGGTCGATCACCAGGTGCCGGTCGCGGTCTTCTCTCTGGAAATGTCCAAGGAACAACTGGTCGCGCGTATGCTCTCCTCGGCGGCCCGCATGGATGCCCAAAAATTGCGGACCGGTTATCTGGGCGACGATGAGTTTGGCCAGTTGATTCACACCGCCGACCGTCTGGCCAAGGCACCCTTGTTTATCGATGATACCCCCGCCATCTCCATCGCCGCACTGCGCGCCAAGGCGCGGCGGATGCGACGCGAACAAAAGATTCAACTCATCCTGATCGACTATTTGCAACTGATGCAGGGGGAACTCAAGACCGAAAACCGGGTCCAGGAAATTTCCCAGATCAGCCGTGGTTTGAAATCGTTGGCCAAAGAGTTGAACATACCCATCATCGCCCTGTCGCAGTTGTCGCGCAAACTGGAAGAGCGGCCCAACAAACGGCCCATTCTGTCCGATCTGCGCGAATCGGGAGCCATCGAACAGGATGCCGATGTGGTCTTGTTTGTCTTTCGTGAAGAGGTGTACAAGGATAATGATCCCGCCTTGGCTGGTTTGGCAGAAATTATTGTGGCCAAACAGCGCAACGGGCCCACCGGCAAGGTCAAGTTGACCTTCCTGAAACAGTATACCCGGTTTGAAAATTATGCCGACAACCGGTATGGTGGGTGAGGGGGTTGATGATTGCGTTGGGCAGATACATCGCAAAAATTGTTATTATTCATGGGGGTCCGGGGGAGATTATCTCCCCCGGTGGGGTCCAGGGGCAACGCCCCTGGTGGGGTCCGGGGCAACGCCCCGGAAAAACAAGACCCTGGAGTTGGAATCACCAACGTGTTGCTATTGTGTCACTTTTTTGATCCACAGCCCTTTGATGCCTCGATCCGGGGCTCCGCCCCGAGCCCCGCCAGGGGCTTTGCCCCTGGACCCCACCAGGGGGATAATCCCCCTGGACCCCTGCCAATATTTTTAAACAATGGGATGGGGATAATCCCCCCCTAACCCCCTCGATAATGATTGAAAAATATGAACGCACCCCACCCTTCATCCCGTCGTCCCACCTGGCTGGAGATCGACCTCGACGCCATCCAGCATAATTTTGCCATGGCGCGGCAGGCGGTGGCTCCAGGGGTCCAGGTATACCCGGTCATCAAGGCGAACGGCTATGGTTTGGGTGCCGTGCCCATCGCGCAACGGTTGACCGAGGCGGGGGCCGACGGGTTTTGTGTAGCCCTGGTGGAAGAGGCCGACTCTCTGCGTCGTGCTGGCGTGACGTTGCCCATGGTATTGCTTTCCGGTCTCACCGCTGGCGTGGAAGAGGCCGTCGCGACCCTCCATCTGCGACCGTTCGTCGCCAACACGGACCGGCTGCTGCCTTTGCACCAGGCCGCCAGGCAGCGACCCGTTTCACTTTTTCTCAAGGTGGATACCGGCATGGGCCGGTTGGGGCTGGCGGTGCCGAAGGTGATGGCCGCCGTGGCCCAGGTCAAGGCCTTGCCCAACCTCCATCTGGCCGGTCTCGTCTCCCATCTGGCCTGTGCCGACGAGCCGGATCATCCCACCAATGTGAAGCAACGGCTCTGTCTGGATCAGGTGTTGGCGCAAACCGGGCTGACGGGCAGTTCGGTTTCACTGGCCAACAGTGCCGCCCTGCTCTCCCGCTCGGCCAACCATTATGCCTGGGTTCGACCCGGCATCATGCTGTACGGGGCCTCGCCTTTTTTTCCGGCCAGTACAGGACGGGAGATTGGTTTGCGCCCGGTGGTGCGCTGGTGTACCCGCATTCTCCAGGTGAGCGATTTGCCCACCGGGGCGACGGTGGGATACGGTCAAACCTTTGTGACGCAACGCCCATCGCGCATCGCCCTGTTGCCGGTGGGATATGCCGATGGCTATAATCGTCTGCTCGGCAACCAGGCCGTGGTGCTGGTAACGGGACAGCGTGTGCCGGTGGTGGGCCGGGTCTCCATGGATATGATCGCCATCGATGTGACGGGTTTGCCTGCGGTGACAGTGGGACAGCCGGTGACGCTGTTGGGGGAGGAGGGGGAGGCATTTATTGATATCGAGGAGATGGCCGCCTGGCGGGGGACCATTCCCTATGAGGTGTTGTGCAATGTGGGAGAACGGGTGCCGAGATATTATGGGTAAACGGTCTGGGGGGGGGGGGCGGAAATCAAGATTCCCACAGCGGATCCGCCAAAGCCGGATAGCCGCGTCCTTGCATGAAGTCATCAAAGTCGTTGCCATGGGTTACCGGAAATTCTGTTTCAATTTCTTCCTGCAATGTTTTCATCAGATTAGGGCCAATCAACTCCGCATGTTTTCCCCGCATGGCTTTTTCATACCATTCCATCAAATTGCCTTCCGTGACGATGCTTTGAATTTTGGCTTTCCATCCCATTTGATTCAGGAGAGAGAGGATGAGTTCTTTTTCGGCATCCTTGCAAACAATCACAATCCGGTCGGCTGACAGAGTGGAAACAACACTTTCCGCCAACTCTTTCGTCAAGGAGAGATGTTTTATTTGAATGGCGATACCAAAATTGGCCCACATGTCCAAACCCCGGTCAGAGGCATTGGTGACACCCTGACGGTTGATTTTTCCTTTCATGCGCAGGCTGGTTTGGGTGGGAGAAAGTTGAATGATTTCTTGGGCAAAATCTTTAAACTCATAAAGAATATCCATTTTGTCTGGATGGATGCTGACCTCCACCGATATTTCCATGGCCTCCATCAAGGCGGAAAACAAGGCATAAACGACCATTTCATACACTTTATCAATACTGCGGCGCAGTCCCGGCTCCATCCAAAACAAGGCCAAAAATTCTTTCAGTTGAAAGTCGGTACAGGAGTGGGGTGTCCAAAAACGGCCTCCACGGTCCAAATTTATTGCCCAGGATCTGGGCCTCGTCAGCAGACACCTCACTGCCCCCCCATTCAATATTTTGGGACATTGACCGGATTTTCAGCATAGTCC
>JADFYM010000080.1 GCA_015233035.1 Magnetococcales bacterium | reverse complement strand
CAGAAAAAGAGAGATCGCAGACTCAAGACCTTGTCCCATGGCCAGCCCTCCGAGAAAAATTAACGTGAGCAGGCAGCGTATCATGTCCTTGTGGACGGGTCACTGATTTTCACTTCTGTCCACTACCCAGAAGGCTGACAGGAACACCCATGCACGGACCAGTTTTCGTATCATGACATGACACCCTGGATTGAGTAACAAAATCGAGAAAATTGCATCAAAAGGGTGCGTCCGATCACATAAGACTAACCAGCAGTGATCATACAACCTTCGGTGGATGGTACCAAAAGTGGAAGAGGGGAGTCAAGCTCAAATTTCTTGAGTCTGGTTGTTCGTCATGTCTCCTGACAAAAACAGGCAAGCCTTTGGAGATGCTAGCATTACTCGAAATACAAAAGCCGCCCAACGGGCGGCTTTTGTGTGGAGACAACCTTTGAAAACTCAGTCCGTTCCCTCAATGCGTCACCGCCGGAGCCTCCACCACCGGCAACAGCGCATCGTCCAGAATCGGTGGCGGCGGCTCCATCGGCAGGGCCACCTCCGGCGGGAACGACTGCAACGGCCGGGTCAACGCCAACCGCAACACCTCGTCCAGATGATTGACCGGATGAATCTCCAGCTCCCGCAGAATACTCTGGGGCACATCCTTGAGATCCTTGACATTTTCACTCGGAATCAACACATGCTTCACCCCGGCCCGGTGCGCGGCCAGCAGCTTTTCCTTCAAGCCGCCAATCACCAATACCCGCCCGCGCAGGGTAATCTCACCCGTCATCGCCACATCCCGCCGCACCGGAATCCCCAACAACGCACTCACCAGCGTCACACACATCGCAATCCCCGCCGACGGCCCATCCTTCGGCGTCGCCCCCTCCGGGACATGAATGTGGATGTCATGCTTCTGGAAAAAATCCTCCTCCACCAAACCCCACTCCTTGGCCCGCGAACGGACATAGGTCATGGCCGCCTGGGCCGACTCCTGCATCACATCCCCCAGCTTGCCGGTGATCGTCAGCTTGCCCTTGCCGTCCAACTGCGTACCCTCAATGGTGAGTATCTCTCCCCCCACCTCGGTCCAGGCCAGACCCGTGGTCACCCCCACCAGATCGGTATCCTCGGCCAAACCAAACCGATGCCGCCGCACCCCCAAATATTTTTCCAGCGACTTGGAGGTGATCAACACCCGACCCTTGGCCTGGCCGGACAACAAAGCCCGCGCCGTCTTCCGGCACAAACTGGCAATCTCCCGGTCCAGATTGCGCACCCCCGCCTCACGGGTATAATAACGGATGATCTCCACCAAACCCTGCCCCGACAAGCAAAATTCCGTCTTGTCCAGGCCATGGGCCTCCATCTGCCGGGGGATCAAATAATTGTTCGCAATCCGAATCTTTTCCTGCTCGGTATACCCCGCCAGCCGAATCACCTCCATCCGGTCCAGCAAAGGCCGGGGAATGTTCAGACTGTTGGCCGTGGTGATAAACATGACCTTGGACAGATCATAATCCACCTCCAGATAATGGTCATTGAAGGCCACATTCTGTTCAGGATCAAGCACTTCCAGCAGGGCCGACGAGGGATCCCCCCGAAAATCAGACCCCACCTTGTCAATCTCATCCAGCAAAAAGAGCGGATTGTTGCTGCCCGCCTTTTTCATCGATTGAATAATCTTGCCCGGCAGGGAACCAATATAGGTCCGCCGATGGCCGCGAATCTCCGCCTCGTCGCGAATTCCCCCCAGAGAAATACGCACATAATCCCGCCCGGCAGCACGGGCAATCGACTTGGCCAGCGAAGTCTTGCCCACCCCCGGCGGTCCCACCAGACACAAAATCGGCCCCTTGACCTTCTGCACCTTCTGCTGCACCGCCAACTGCTCCAGAATACGCTCCTTGACCTTGTCCAACCCCCAATGATCCTCGGCCAGAATCGCCTCGGCCCGCGCCAGATCATGGGTCATCTCGGTATATTGACCCCAGGGCAGACTGATCAGCCAGTCAATATAATTGCGCACCACCGTGGCCTCGGCAGACATGGGAGCCATCTGCCGCAATTTTTTCAGCTCGGAGGTCGCCTTTTTGTGCGCCTCTTCCGACAGTTGCGCACTCTCAATCTTTTCCGCCAGCTCGGTCAGATCCTCCTTCTCGTCCCCCCGATCCCCCAACTCTTTCTGAATGGCCTTCATCTGCTCGTTCAGATAATAGTCGCGATGGCTCTTTTCCATCTGCCGCTTGACCCGGCCCCGCACCCGCTTTTCCACCTGGAACACATCCAACTCCTGTTCCATGGCCAACAGCAACCGCTCCAGCCGATCCAGCACCGACGGCATCTCCAGCAACAGTTGCCGATCCGTCACCTTCATGGAAACATGAGGAGCCACAATGTCCGCCAATTGATCGGGATCGTCCGTGGTTTGCAGCGTGGTCACCACCTCCGGCACAATGCGCTTGTTGATCTTGGAATAGGCATCAAACTGACGAACAATGGTGCGCATCAAGGCCAGGGCCTCGGTCGGATCATAGGCATCCTGCTCCATGGGCGTCGCTTCGACGATAAAACAGGGATCCCGCTGCACATAACGCCGAATCCGCAGCCGCCGACCCCCCTCCACCAATACCTTGACCGTGTTGTCGGGCAGCTTCAAGACCTGGAGAATGGTCCCCTCCACCCCGACAGTGCTGATATCCCCTTCCCCCGGCTCGTCGGTGGAGGCCTCTTTCTGGGTCACCAGCAAAATGCGGCGATGCTCCAGTTGGGAAGAGACCGCCTCCAGGGCGCGAATGGAACGCTGTCGTCCCACAAACAACGGCACAATCATGTGGGGAAAAACCACAATGTCCCGCAACGGCAACACCGGAATACGCAACACGCCGGAGACGGATCTTCCTTCTGTGGTCTGTGTGGCCATGCCATTATCCTTGATGATGTATACGACAGAGGGGAGACGTTTTCTGGGGAGGGCGGAGAACCGCCCCCCCCAGACCCCCTCCACCCTTTTTTTTAATAATTTATTATTAAGGGGGTCCGGGGGGGATTATCCCCCCCGGTGGGGTCCAGGGGCAACGCCCCTGGTGGGGTTGGGGGCAACGCCCCCAGGATCATCCGTGTGCTTCCAGGGGCAGATCTTCATAAATCAACAAGGGCACCGCCGCACTGTCGATGGACTCCTTGTTGACCACCACCTCGCGCACATTGGACAGGGAGGGAATCTCGTACATGACATCCAGCAGGACATCCTCCAGAATGGCCCGCAATCCCCGCGCGCCAATCTTGCGCTTGACCGCCTTGGTCGCGACCGCCCGCACCGCCTCCTCCGTGAAGGTGAGGCTCACATCCTCCAGTTCAAATAAACGCTGATACTGTTTGATCAGGGCATTTTTGGGTTCCCGCAATATTTTGACCAGGGCATCCTCATCCAACTCTTCCAGCGTGGCCACTACCGGCAGACGACCGACAAATTCCGGGATCAAACCAAACTGCAACAAATCTTCCGGCTCCAACAAGGCGAGCAGTTCGTTCAACCGCTCCTTGTCCGACGATTTTTTGATCCCGGAGGCAAAACCGATCCCCTGATGCTTGTTGGAACGACGCTCGATCACCTTTTCCAGACCGTTGAACGCCCCCCCGCAGATCACCAGAATGTTGGTGGTGTCCACTTGCAGATATTCCTGCTGGGGATGCTTGCGCCCCCCCTGGGGCGGGACATTGGCAATGGTGCCCTCGATAATCTTGAGCAAAGCCTGCTGCACCCCTTCGCCCGAAACATCACGGGTGATGGAGGGATTTTCCGACTTGCGGGCAATCTTGTCGATCTCGTCGATAAAAACAATGCCACGCTGGGCCTTTTCCACATCGTTGTCCGCCGCCTGCAACAGGCGCAGCAAAATATTTTCGACATCCTCCCCCACATAACCGGCCTCGGTCAGGGTGGTGGCGTCGGCAATGGTAAAGGGAACATCCAGAATGCGCGCCAGAGTCTGCGCCAGCAACGTCTTGCCGGAACCGGTCGGACCGATCAGCAAAATATTGCTCTTGGCAATCTCCACCCCGCCATCCAGGCCGTTCTCCGCCGACAACCGCTTGTAATGGTTGTACACCGCCACCGCCAACACCTTCTTGGCGCGATCCTGGCCGATGACATATTCATCCAGAATGGTCTTGATCTCATTCGGCGTAGGCACCCCGCTCGTCTTGCGCCCGGCCTTTTCCTCTTTCTCTTCTTTGATAATATCCCGGCAGAGATCAATGCACTCGTTGCAGATAAAAACCGACGGACCGGCAATCAGCTTGCGTACTTCATGCTGATTTTTGCCACAAAAAGAACAGTGCAACACGCCCGTTCCCACCACTTTTTTTGCCATCTTATACAACTCCCAATCAGTCGACCGACGCAACGCCCTCTTCGTCGCCCGCAGTGCGTTTTTCAATCACCTTGTCCACCAATCCATATGAACAGGCCTCCGTGGCCGTCAAATGGTAGTCCCGCTCCGTATCGCGGGCAATGCGCCGCACCGACTGGCCGGTATGGTGGGCCAAAATTTCATTCAACCGTTCCCGCATCCGGGCGATCTCCCGGGCCTGGATCTGGATTTCCGTGGATTGACCACTGAATCCCCCCAAAGGCTGGTGAATCATCACCTTGGAGTTGGGCAATACCAGCCGCTTTTCCTTGGCCCCCGCCGCCAACAACACCGCCCCCATACTGGCCGCCTGGCCAACACACAGGGTGCTGACATCCGGGCGGACAAACTGCATGGTGTCATAGATCGCCAAACCAGAGGTGACATGACCGCCGGGTGAGTTGATGTAAAGGTGAATGTCCTTCTCTGGATTCTCCGATTCCAGAAACAGCAGTTGCGCAATGACCAGGTTGGCCATGTGATCCTCGATCGGACCCACGAGAAAAACCACCCGCTCCTTGAGCAGTCTGGAGTAAATGTCATACGCCCGCTCACCGCGGTTGGTGGTCTCGACCACCATGGGAACCATGCTCATGCCAACACCCTTTTCACTGTGACTGAACCACTGCGGCAAAAGTTCCCTATCGCACAAACCATACCAGCCATAGAAACGTTCCGCATCCAGACGGAGGTAAACTTTTATTAATTCGAGGGCTTGCCCATTAATTCATCAAACGTGCAGGCCTCAATGGTCACGGTGCTGTTTTGCTGGATCCAGTCGATGACCTGTTGTTCCAGCACGGAGTTGCGCAGTGATTCCAGGCGTTCCTCGTTGTCCCGCACCCACTTTTTCATGGCGTTGGCCCGTTCGCCGTAGGCCGCGCTGACCTCATCCAGTCGGGCCTCCACCGCCGCTTCATCCACCACCAGTCTTTCCCGGTCGGCAATTTCACCCAGAACCATGCCCAGGGTGATCCGCTCCTGGGCGGGTTTGACAAACTGCTGCATCAGATATTGTTCGCCAATGCCGAGGTCGGTCAGGGACATGCCCTGCTGTTCATATTCGCGCTTGGCCTGGGTCAGCATGGTGCGACACTCACGCTGCACCAACCGAGAGGGCAATTCCAGGGGGTTGGCGGCCAGCACCTGTGTCAGGATGGCCTTTTTGAGCTGTTGTTTGCTCTCTTTGGCCACCTGGTCGCGGAGAGTTTGAGCAATTTCGACCCGCAGTTCGGCCAGGCCGCCGGTTTTCACACCAGCCCGTTCGGCCAGGGCATCGTCTTCTGGAGGAAGATGGCGGACGAGCACTTCGTGGATGGTGCAGTCGAAGGTGGCCTCTTTGCCCGCCAGATCCTGCACGGAATAGCCCTCGGGAAAGGTGACCCGCACCTGCCGTTCATCCCCGGCAGCGCACCCGACCAACTGTTCCTCAAAGGTATCGATAAACCGTTTCAGCCCCAGTTCCAGGGTGTGGCGGGAGGCCTGGCCGCCAGCAAAGCGTTCCCCGTCGACGCGACCGTCAAAATCCAGAATCACCTGATCGCCCAGTTCTGCCCGGCGGCCAGCCTCGACCACAAACTGGGCCTGCTCGGTGCGAATGCGCTGTATCATGGCATCCACATCGGCGTCAGTGATCTCGACATGGCGTTGCGTCAGGGTCAACCCCGTATATCCTTTGGGTTCCACCAGCGGGTAGACCTGGATATGGGCGGTATAGGTGAAGGGTTCCCCCCGTGCCACTTTGCCCATCTGAATGCGTGGCTCATGGTCCACCGGGTGCAGATCGTGTTGCTTCAGCACCTCCAGGTAGGTTTCCTGCAACACCTGTTCAATGATCGACTGGGATAAATGGTCCCGAAAACGGGTCTCCATCACCTGCTTCGGAATTTTGCCCGGACGAAAGCCGGGCAAACGGGCGGTCTTGGCCATGCGGGCCAATTCCTGGTCCAACAAGGTGGCAACCCGATCGGCGGCGATGCTGACTGTTACCTCCCGATCGAAGGTATCTGTTTCTTTAACGATGACGTCCATGGATCTCCACTCGCTGCTCGGTTGAAAAGAGCATACTACCTCCAACCATCGCCGTCGCGCAACGTATACCGACAGGAATTCCAGGGTAATCGCGATTGAAAGATCCTTGACACGGGCAGTTCCCGGTTTTTGTGGCCCGGTCAGCCCCTGGCCAGCCTGGGAGCGCGGGCGGTCCCGCCCGCTCGGGCCGACGCACGGGCGCACCATCTGAAGAAAGTCACGTTGGCATTCCGCCGAATTTTCGGCGGTGCCACACAATTTGCACCGCATTTTGATAATCACAGTTTTGATTTTTGCGTGTTTGATAAATTTATTTCAGGATGTGCATTGAATAAATGATTGAAAAATGATTGTTTCAAATGAAAAAAACAATTTAATCTGCCTTGATGATGTGAAATTTTATTCACTTTCTGGCCCGTTGCACCGGCAATGGACGGCATGGACAGAGTCCCTTGTTTTTATTTTTCTGTTGTTTTTCTGTTGTTTTTCTTTGGTCTGCTTGGTATCGTGCCCCGGTGATGGATGAGGGTACAGGAATGGACCGAGCGTGTGGGTTGCCGCAGTCCCCCAAGACCCGTGCCGATTGAATGGGGGCAGAGGTCACAGGCCCTGTCTGGGAATTATTGCTCTGTTTGGAGTGTTCATGAAATGCTGAATAGTGTTGCAATACGACATCGATTGGATTTTTTGGTAGGTCTTTTGGTGTTCCTGATCATGGTCTCTGTTGGCGGGGCTCTCTACGGAGCCAAAAAAATGGGGAAGGATGTCAAAAATATTGTCGAATACAATCTGCCGCTCCTGGCGGTTGTAGACGAAATCGACACCATTAAAATGACCCAGATCACGGTGGTGGAACGTGTCTTGCGCTTCAGCGAGCATATGGATACGGATACGGAAGCCAGAAAAAACCTGGAAGAAGCCATGCATACGTTTATCGAGCTGGGCAAAAAAGAGGACACCTTGTTGCCGGTGGCCGACAAGATACTTTCCAGTCTGTCCGCATCCCTGTCCACCTCCCCGGAAGGTCGTGCGGAAGTGGATAAAATCCATGTTCTTTTCAAGAAAGTGGATGCCGAGTTCGATGATTATGGCGCGCATGTTGCCAAATTGTTCGAACTGATTCAAAAAGGTTCCCAGGCGGAGGCGCGTGAGGCGAGTCGAATATTGACCAAAGAAGCGGATGAGGTCAGCTTGGCCATCGACCAGTGTGTCAAAGCGGTCAAAAATCATATTGAACTGTCCGCTCTCGACACGGCACATGTCGAGGATGAACTGCTGAAGGGGTTGGTGCCGGTCGTTGTGTTCGCCTTGGTATGTGTGTTTTTTATTCTGATCCCCATTGATCTTTCGTTGAAAGCTTTCAATGAAGCCGCCAAATGCAATGCAGACTATCTGGACGGACTGAAAAACAATCGATAGCGATGATATGCTCTCCGGTGGCCGCCTTGATCATCGTTTCGTCCACGAACTCTCCTGGGTGCCCGCCTTCGCGGGCATGACGGGAATGGGGATGACACGAAATTCGCTCGTCATTCCCGCGAAGGCGGGAATCCAGGGTTCTGACTGGAATGGCCGAAACGATGATCAAGGCCCCGGTGGCCGCAAGATGATCAGTGCCCCCCAAAACACTGCAGCGTATCGACACGACATGAGGAACTCTGATGAGTATGGCCGTTGCCGTTGAAGAAACTGTTGACCCCGAAGCAACCGATGAACCGCCTTTGTATATGGAGGCCATTGAGCGGCTCTATCGCAAGGGAGGGATCGCTCAGCTTGCGCCCATCATTGACAAATTGCTCCCCGCTGACATCGCCGGCATTATTTCCTCCGCGCGTGACGATGCGGAGGCCAAGGCCATCTTTGAGTTGATCTCTTCCGCCAAAAAGGCGGGTCTCTCCTTGAACGAACTGGATGAGGGTCGGCAAAAATATATTCTGTCCAACTGTTCCCAGGCGCGGATTGTCACCATCCTGGAGGAACTGCCCGCCGATCTGCGCAGTCGTCTCATCAGCCGGTTGAATACCGTGACAGGTGAACGCCTGATGACGGGCATGGGCATGGAAAAGCAGAGGGAGATCAATGCCCTGTTGCAATATCTGCCCGGCACGGCAGGCAGCATCATGTCCCTCCGCTTTTTCGCCCTGCCGGAAAGCACCACGGCGGCCGATGCGGTGCGGACCGTGCGGACCCTGCCTTCGGGAGAGATCATTTTCTATGTCTATGTCGTCGACGCACAAAACCGCCTGACCGGTGTCACCTCCCTGCGCCATATCCTGCTGGCCCAGCCAGACGATTTGTTGAAAGAATTCATGAACGCCCATGTGTTTTCCGTCAATACGGGCACACGTCAGGAGAAGGCGGCCCAGGATATCACCCGCCATGGTTTGTTGGCCATGCCGGTTCTGGATGATCGGGGGGTGTTGCGCGGCATCATCACCGTTGACGATGTGCTGCACGTCATTCAGGATATCGCCACCCAGGCCATGCTGAAAAAAGCCGGTATCAATCCCCGGTTTGACATCATGTCCACCCCCTTTTTTGCCGTGGCCAAATCCCGCATTCCCTGGCTGTTCATGCCCTTTCTGGGCGGGTTGGTGGCCGCCTTTCTGCTCAAACAGTTTGAGCACACCCTCGCGGCGGTCATTCAACTCAGTTTTTTTATGCCCATGATCTTCGGCATGGCGGGCAACGTGGGCAGCCAGGCGGCCACGGTGGCCGTGCGCAACCTGGCCACCGGCAAGATACGAGTCCATCAATATTTCAAGCTGCTCATCAAAGAGATCTATGTCGGTCTGCTCATCGGGGGGTTTTATGGCCTGTGTCTGGCCTTGTACGCCCTGTTCGTGTTCAAAAGTGCCACCCTGGCCCTGACTGTCGGCGTCAGTATTCTCAGCAACATTACCTATGCCGGCATCATTGCATCCAGCATTCCCATGTTGCTGCAAAAAATGGGGGCCGACCCCGCCATCGGCGGCGGTCCTTATGTGTTGACCACCATCGATGTGTTGGGGGTGATCAATTATCTCCTGATGGCTACGGTCATCTATGGACTGTAAACAGGCCAGCTTCCGGTTTTTATCGATCCAGAACAAAGTAAAGGAAATGCAATGAGTGCGGTAGTGTTGAGCGACGAGGAGAATGATTCAAACAGCGACTCTTCCGTCGAAGAGATTGGCGAGGCCATCGAACGACTCCATCGCAAGGGGGCCTCGTTTCATCTGACCCGGCTGTTGACCCATATCGCGCCGGGTGACATCGCCCAGGTCTTGAACGGTTTCCATGAGCAGGACGCCAGTGCCATCTATGCCCTCGTCACGCCGCCGGACCGGGCCTGTCTGGTCTTCAAGGCGTTGAACGATGACCATAAACGATACATCCTGTCCAGTGGCACCGTGGAACATGCCCTGGGGACGCTGGGTGCCTTGAGCCCGGAGATGCGCATCAGTTGCATCAATGCGCTCAACGCCATGCGTGCCAAGCGCATCCTCCGCAAAATGAGCCGGGAAGATCCCGAGGGAACCTTCGACCTCTTGAACTATTTGCCGGGGTCGGCTGGGCGTCTCATGAGCCCCCATGTCTTCCATCAACTGGACTCCACGACCGCTGCGGCCACCATTCAGGCCTTGCAGGATCTGTCGGAACATAAAATGGTGTTTTATGTCTATGTCGTGGACGGCCAGAAACGATTGATCGGCACCCTCTCCATGCGACAACTCATCATGGCCGCCCCGGAAAAGACGCTCCGCGAGATTATGAATCCAAAAGTTATCAAGGCCACCACCAGAACCCCCCAGTTGGAGGTCGCCAGGCAGGCCACCACCTATCGCTTGCTGGCCGTGCCCGTGGTGGATGACAAGGGCATCCTGGTCGGGCGGATCACCATTGATGACCTGATCCAGGTCATCAACGAAGAGAACAGCAACACCATGCTGAAAATGGCTGGCAGCAGTGCCAGCAAGGGTTCCTTGTTGACCCAATCGCCCTTTTTTATTTTTGGTGCCCGGGTGCCGTGGTTGATCACGGCCTTCCTGGGCTATCTGGCCATCTCCATGATTTTGGGTGAATTCGAGGAGACCCTCTCGGCTGTGGTGCAACTGGCTTTCTTTTTCCCCATCGTGATCGGGATGTCCGGCAACTCGGGTACGCAGACCAGCACCATCGTGATTCGGGGGATGGCCCTCGGCCAAATACGCAACAACCATTTTTTCAAGCTGCTCTGGAAGGAATTGGGGGCCAACATTGTGCAAGGTGTCGTGTATGGCTCTTTGCTGGCGGTGGCGGCCTATGTGATTTTCCAGAATCTCAAGCTCTCCTTGACCGTGGGACCGGCGATGATGTGCAACATGATTGCCTCTTCGGTCATTGCCATGTCGCTGCCTTTTTTCTTCAAAAAGATGGGAGCCGATCCGGCCATTGCCGCCGGTCCGCTGGCCCTGACCATCATCGACCTGGTGGGGTCCACCAACTATCTGCTCATCGCCCACTTTGTGTTCAATTTGAGTAACCCTGCCTGATGGTGTGCATCAAGCCGGTGCGCTCCTGCTCCCGATGCCCTCTGCCAGCAAGGTTGCCACCAGCAGAGCAGGTTCAGGCTGACGTGTTCCTGCTTCGCCTTGGCAACCAGTCGGGCATGTATACTGTGCGTGGGCATAAGTGACACTTCCTGTTCCGTCATTCCCGCGTAGGCGGGAATCCATTTGGCCTGTTGGACCTCCTGGATTCCCGCCTGCGCGGGAATGACGATACTCGTCAATTGTGACCGTGCGCAGTATAGCGACTCCGGTACCCTGGCCACAAACTTCCCGGAGAACCCACCCGATCCGGGGGCCGGGACCGGGATTGCCATTTCCTCCATGGCCTGAATGGCAGATGTGAGGGCGTCCCGTCCATTCACGACCGCTTCCTCGACGGTATCACCGTCCGAGAAACAGACGTTGAAATCAGGATAGTTGATCAAAAATCCTCCCCCGTCATCCTCGCTCAATTTGCTGATTTCAAACGGGTAATCCTCCAGATTGTGCATTGTCACTCTCCGAGCAAAAACCGAATAAACGCAGTTTCTGCGTTGTGTTCATGGGTTTGATGGTATCGCACTGGGTACTGTGCAGCAAGCCTGTTTTGGTTTCGTACCAAGGGGGTTCCCGATCACCTGGAAGCGTCCCCTGCCGCCATGACAACGCTCTGGATGGTTGCGGCCTTTGGCGTAAGCTCCCCGGTCAAGATCAGGGAGAAGGAGAACACCGCATCGTCGCGGTTTCTTGCGACGTCAGATTTCCCTGTTCTGGTTACGGTCTCCAAGCGTAGGACGTTCAAGACGAATACCACTTGTTGGTGCGACACTTTTCAGGCGGTGAGTGAAATATTTGGCTGTCCAATCCAACTCGCTGTATGCATTCGGTAAAACCATGTAACACCCAATACGGCCAATGAGTCCACACAACCAGTCAGCACACTGCAGGGTTTGAAACAGATGGCTTTCAGCTTGAATGGGTGGTTCGATCATCGTGGTGCGGGACTGCGTAAACATCTGAATGGATGCCTCGGTTACGATCTGTGTTCTAAAATCAACCCCGTCCTGTTCATCCAGAATCATCTGGAAGTGGGCATCACGAGATAAACAGAATTGATCGATCCGTTTGATCGACTCTCTCAAGACAGTACGATACAATTTTTTTGAGTCATGTGTCTCTGGTGGATGGGTCTTTTGAATACCGACGTAAAAAACCATCCCCTCGTCACGCTTGATACGGTTCATCAAACGAAAGGTTGCATTACGCAACTCTCGGTATTTTGTGATGTTGTCCGTCGTATAGAGCGAAGCCCCTTTTTTTTCCCACTGGTAGGCCGGGATGCCAGCGCGGTCGATTTCAAACTGTAGAAGGTTGCTCTTGAGTTGGTAAAACCAGGTGGCAAAGGCGCGCACTTTGTCTGATGGCAACACAAAACCGCCCAACCCAAAGACAGGGCTGGTTCTGTGAGATGGATGGTTACGACTGACGAACGGTCCTATGTGTCCAAATTCGTCCAGGTAAGCAATAAAGTGCATAAAGCCTTTCCAAAAAACGCGAAAGCCCGTACTTGCGCACGGGCCTCGGAATCAGAGCCACCACTGATTCAACAGGGTGCATCCGGGGTCAGAATACGCAAGAAAGGCATCAAATGCAAGAAAAAAATACAGCACTATCCAATTTTGTGTGGTTTGAGTCGAGGATCACAAGCTGAAAAATTCCCTCTTCCTGCCAAAAAACACCCCCTGAACGCCTTCGCATTACGCACCCCGCCGCCTTTCTCTATGCTCCCTTCTCATGAACACGATCTTGCATCCCATACCCATTTTCAAGGTGGGTCGTCACACCGACATGTCGGGGACGACTCTGGCAATCACTGAGGCCGACCTGGAAAAAACGGTCGCTGCCTACCAACCCTCCCGCCACGAGGCGCCTTTGGTGGTGGGACATCCGCAACATGACGCGCCTGCCTGGGGCTGGGTGGCTTCCCTCGCGCTGGTCGATGGCACCCTGCTGGCAACGCCCCACCAAGTGGATCCCGCCTTCGCCGAACAGGTGGCGGCGGGACGCTACAAAAAAATTTCGGCCAGCTTTTACACCCCGAACTCGCCCAGCAATCCCCATCCCGGCGTCTATTATCTGCGCCATGTGGGATTTTTGGGTGCCCAACCGCCCGCCGTCAAAGGTCTGCCCGACGCCCTGTTTCGGGAAGGGGAGGGTGGGGTGGTCGTTTGGGAATGCACCACCGATTGGTCGGAACCTGCGGCGACCGATCCAAACCTCTTACCAACTTTGAACACACTGGAGCCAATCATGTCGTCACCATCGGAAACACCCGAGTCCGCCACTGCCGAGGCGGTACTGGAGCAATGGCAGCGCAAAACAGCCGAATTGAACGCCCGCGAAGCCCAGTTCGCCGAACGGGAAGAGCGGTTGCACGCTGCCGAAATGGAACTCAAGCGGCAGCAAACCCGGACCACCACCCTGCACTTTGTCGAGACGTTGATCCAGGAAGGGCGCATCCTGCCGCGCCATCGGGAGGGCCTGGTCTCCTTCATCGCCGCGCTGGACGAAACGGGCGTGGTGGAATTTGCCGAACCCGCTGCGGGCAACGAGGCCCAACCGGTGCTGGTCAAGACCTCCCCGGTCTCCTACATTCACGGCTTTCTCAAAGAGTTGCCTCCCCTGGTGGATTTTCAGGAACGGGTGACGGAGGAGCAGACGGCCGCTCACACGGCCTCTTTCTGTCTGCCGGAAGGATATACGGCAGATGCCGCCGGCTTGGCAATGTATCGCAAGGTTCATGAGTACGCCAAAAAGAACAATATGGATTTTGCCAGAGCCCTTCTGGAATCCAATAAATAGTCTCTGCAACGAAACAAAAGGAGAAACAAACCATGAGTCAGCAAAATATTGCTGTGTTGAGCCTGAGCCTGATTGCCAACGGGGCCGTGACGGAATACCGGGCGGTCGGTTTCAACGGCAGCCAGGCTTCGGTGGCGGGGCAAAAGGTGCTGGGGGCCAGCATGACCAGGGCGGCCAGTGGGGAGGCCTTGGGGGTGGTGACCCATGGCACGGCCATCCTGGAGGCGGGGGCTGCCATCACGCTGGGGCAGTCGCTCATCACCGACAATCAGGGACGGGTGGTGCCGACCACGGGTGCCTTGAGTGTGGCCACGGGGGCGGTGGCGGTGACCAGTTCCGCCGCCAATGGGGCCATTCTGCACGGGGGGGATTGGCCGGAGTTTGTCTTTGCCGATGCCCTCCAGGCGGCGGGTGGGGCGGGTGAATTTATCGAGGTGTTGTTGCGGCGTTGATCGTGGTCGCCTGCAACCCAGTGTCTTTTACATTCATATCATAAGGAAAATGCCAGCATGGCTATGTCAAGCAGTCAAGTACGTGTTGTGGATCCGGTATTGACCGGAATCGCCCAGGGGTATCGGCAGGAAGAGCATGTGGGATTGGTGCTCTTTCCTCGGGTGTCGGTGCAGATCTCCGGTGGGCAGGTGTTGGAGTTTGGCAAGGAGAGTTTCAAGCTGTACCAGGCGCGGCGTGCGCCGGGCACCGCCACCAAGCGGGTGCAATTCGGCTATCTGGGGAAAAGTTTTGCCCTGGTGCAGGATGCGTTGGAAGGGCAGGTGCCGAGGGAATATTTGCGGGATGCCATGCAGACGCCGGGAGTGGATTTGGGGCAGAGGGCGGTCATGGGTACGTTGCGCGCCCTGTCGTTGACCCTGGAATATGATCAGGCCAAGTTGGCCACCACGGCGGGCAATTATGACAGCAATCACAAGACCTCCTTGACCGGAACCGACAAGTGGAGCGATGCGGGTTCCGATCCGTCGGGCGATATCAATGTCGGCAAGGAGTCGGTGCGCTCTTCGGTGGGGATCTATCCGAACACGTTGTTGTTGTCGGCACAGGCCTTCAGTGTCCTCAAAGAGCATCCCAAGGTGGTGGAACGGTTCAAATATACCAGTCAGGATTCCATTACCCCGAACATGTTGGCGGCCTTGTGGGATTTGCAGACGGTGGTGGTGGGCAAGGCGGTGGCCTTTGATGATCTCGGCAACGATATCGACATCTGGGGCAACAATGCCGTTTTGGCCTATGTGCCGGCGGCACCGTCTGGACTGGAGGATCCTTCCTTCGGTTATACCTATACGATGCAAGGGCATCCGTTGGTGGAAAAGTCCTATTATGAAAATAATGCGCGGAGTTGGATCTATCCGGTCACCTATGAGCGGGTGCCGGTGTTGACCGGGATTCTGTCCGGTTATCTGATTCAGAATCCGGCGTAGGGGGGGAGAATAGATTCCCTCCCGGACCAGCTAAACCGCACCTGTTTCGGAATGCGTAGTTTCTGTCATCCCCGCGAAAGCGGGGATCCAGGTTGCGCATGTATCACCTGGATTCCCGCCTGCGCGGGAATGACGTTTAAAAAACTACGCATCCCGAGGTGGGCTCGGTTTAAACCGCACCTGTTTCGGAATGCGTAGTTTCCGTCATCCCCGCGAAAGCGGGGATCCAGGTTTCGCAGTCTCCGTCATCCCCGCGTAGGCGGGGATCCAGATCTCGCAGGTACCACCTGGATTC
>JADFYM010000007.1 GCA_015233035.1 Magnetococcales bacterium | reverse complement strand
TGGATTTTTAACGCCGATCGGCCGCCTTTAGGCGGCGCATAAACATGGGGCCGCGTCAGCGACCCCTCCAGCCGCTTTGAGCGGCTCACAAACTAAAGCCCCCGGCTCTGCCGGGGGATACTTACTGGAGGAAGGGGTGCAAGGAGCCGATTTTCCTGGTGACGAGTATCGACTCGGCGGCAAGGGCCTGCTTGTTGTATCGCCTGCGATTCAGGATAGAGACGTTCTTCTCGGACCAGAAAAGCCGTGGCTTCAACATGCACAAGTCGCATCTGCGTGTCCTGTCACCCGCCACCCCAGGTCGTGTGACGCAACAAGGAACAATCTTCTCTCGCTCCCCCATATCAAGCATGGTAGAGTATGACAGAGTGGCGTCGTGTACTTGCAGAGAAAGAGGCCAATGATGACCCGTGTTGAACGTAGCACCGTTACCTTGGACCGGCATGGCCGCTGTCGTCCGGGGTGCGGTCGAAGAGGGTGACTCTGCCTCCACCAGCGAGGTCGTCCGCTGTTTAAGGCATATTGACATTCAGCCAATACAATGGTTTCAGCCTGCGCGTTGGACTGGTGGCCAGTGCCATGGTCGCCGGGATCCCTGTGCGCACCTTAAACACGGGACCTGCATCGGGTGTTTTTTAAATGTTTGTAGACTTTGTCATTTCTTGCAACTTCGTTCTGGAATGAAACCCATGCTTATGCGACTCTGGTTGCTTTTCATGCTGTGCCTTCTGCCCACCCTGGGCATGGCTGCCATGCTGGAAGAGCGGGTGAAACACACCCATGAGGGCGTCACCTTTGAGAGTGTGCTGATCTACGATAACACCAACACCGCCGCGCGCCCGGCCATCCTGATGGTACCCAACTGGATGGGGGTTACTGCCCAATCCCTGGCGCAGGCCAAACAGGTGGCGGGGAAGGAATATGTCATTCTCGTGGCGGATGTGTATGGGGAAACGGTGCGGCCAAAGAATCCAGAGGAGGCCAAACAGGCGGCAACCTTCCTGCGTTCCAACCGGCCTCTGCTCCGCGCCAGGGCCAATAATGCCCTGGATGCATTGCTGTCAGCAGGGCTGAAGGCGGGGGCTGACCCCAAGAGGACCGCCGCAATCGGCTTCTGCTTTGGGGGAGGAGCCGTCTTGGAACTGGCACGCAGTGGCAGGAATATCGCCGGAGTGGTCTCTTTTCATGGCAATCTTGACACGCCAAATCCTGGGGATGCAGCCAATATAAAAGGGGCCGTTCTGGTCCTCCATGGCGCGAATGATCCTGCGGTTCCTGGCGCCGATGTGCTGGCATTCGAGGCGGAAATGCGTGCCCAACCCCAACTGGACTGGCAACTGGTGAGTTTTGGCGGTGCGGTCCACTCTTTTACAGACCCGGACGCCAACACGCCAGGACGTGCCCAATACCACGAAAAAAGTGCCAAACGGGCCTTTGCACTGATGCACCAACTGTTCAAGGAGATTTTCTGACTTTCGCGCCAGGTTTTTTTCCTGTTGTCAGAGTGTTGTAAAGATACCCTTTATTATCTGTAAAAAAATTTGTTTGTTATAAGGAGGCTGCGAGAATGTTGAAAATGGGTGATGTGATGCCCGACACACGATTGCCGGATCAACAGGGTGAAGAACGGCGGTTGCAGGACTTGCTGGGAAAACGAGGGGGAATCATCTACTTTTACCCAAGAGACAGTACCCCGGGATGTACGATTGAAGCCAACGATTTTCAAGCATTGTTGACTGACTTTGCGGCGTTGGGCTTGACCGTCACCGGAATTTCCAAAGATTCGGTGGCGTCACACGGTCGTTTCTGCCTCAAGCAGGGATTGACATTTACCTTGCTGAGCGACGAGAACGGGGAGGTGTGTTCCCAATTCGGTGTCTGGCAGGAAAAGACCAATTACGGTCGTACCAGCATGGGTATCGTCAGAACCACGTTCGTGGTGAATGCCGATGGCGTCGTGCAACACGTTTATCGGAATGTCAAAACGGCAGGACATGGGATGCAGGTTTTGCTGGAAGCTCGTGCTGCTGCCGGGTAGGTCGTTCTGGCAGGGGTCCAGGGGGATTATCCCCCTGGTGGGGTCCAGGGGCAACGCCCCTGGCGGGGTTCGGGGCAGAGCCCCGTCTTGGGGCATCCAGGGGCTGCGAATCAAAAAAACACGCAGTGGCAACACGTTGGATGCTTTTCCCACAGGGTCTTGTTTTTCCGGGGCTTCGCCCCAGACCCCACCAGGGGCTTTGCCCCTGGACCCCACTGGGGGAGATAATCTCCCCCAGACCCCCATTGAATAATAACAGCTTTGTGCGATGTGTCTAACGGGATGCCTGTACCGGAGCGAGTGGACGCCACCCTGCGGGTGGGGTTGTTCAGATTGTTCAACATCAGCGCAACGTTCGCAAGAACAGGATCACCTTCCAGATTTTGTTTTCGTCCAGGAGATCCTTGAACGGTGGCATTTGTCCGCCAAAGTCACTACCGCCTGCCGCCACAATCCAGAACAGATAGGCATCCCGGTCTGGAATGTCCCCACCCGCCCTGCTCAATGGAGTCAGTGGTTGGTTGAGACGAATGGCATCCAGTCCATTACCCCGACCTGCGTCCCCATGGCATCGACCACACATGCCCATGTACTGGTCGCCTCCCTCATAGATATTTTCCGGATCCACCGGGATGGGATTGCGCAGCACCTGGGTGGAAACACAGGGAGTTTGCCGATAGTCCCGGCAATAATAATCTTTCATGCCGTTCTGGTAAAAAAAATCAACGATTGGATCCTTGTACATGCCTCGAGGCCGGGTATCGTCGGGTTTTGGCTGGCGCGTGGACACAGCACCTTTGGTCCTGGGTTCGGTTACTGAACCTGGATTGGGTGTGCTCGTTGTGGTTCCCGTCGTGGGCTGTCGTTCGGTCAAAACCTGACAGTAGTGCAGCAGGAGACCGACGAGCAGCAGCAGTGCGAGTGTCCGCAACACAGTTTTGTGCGTGTGGATGGTCTGCCAGACCACCGGGGGCACGATGGTTCGGGGAGCGGGCGCGGGGGTCGCCTGGACAGGTTTCGGGCGAGCGGTTGTGACCCGATCAGTCACTGTGGGAGTGGTCGTGGGTGCGACCCGTGGGGAGGTGGTGGGTGGATCAAACGGGTATGGCGTGGCCTGTGTCAGTACACTGTGCAGCAGTTGTTCCCGTTCCATGAATATTTTATAGACGGGACGCAGGGGATTGCGTTGGAGGATGCCTTCCTGTCGCAACACCTGTAAAAAGTCGGTGACAGCCCCTGCTGTGAGCGACCACTGCGCCATCGGGCACCCCTGTCTGGCCAACCAGACAAAGTAGCCAGAGAGGTCATCCTCGGTCACCTCCCGCACCGGTTTCTCCCGTGCATACACCCAGGCCATGAAGGCAAAAATCAAATAAAGATGGTGATCCAGTCTGTCTGCTGGCAGGTATTGCAGCGCACTTTTCCGGTACACCGCACCGACCGTCGTCATCTCCTCCTGATACAGCGATGGTAAACGGCGCAGATCACTCTGTTGACCCGTGGCCAACCAGTATTTGTCCATCCATTGAAGAGAGGTCTGTGCTGTCGTTGCCATGCGAAACGCTCACCTGTTATGGCGGCATTGGGTTCATGGCGGTATGGTATACCACCTGACTGGCTATGGACAGGGTGTTTTCCAACGATGGCTGCGTGGATCAATGGGGTCGCATGGAATATTCTTGCGCATTTTGCATCCATTGTGTTAGCCTTTCGAGTGGTGTTTTTTGTGCCGATTGTGTACAGAAACGGCTGAATCATTCCGTTTGTCGGAACCATCAGGGGGGGAACAACATGGCCGAAGGGCTGTCGCTGTACTGGATGCAGAGCGGCGGATGTGGCGGAGATACCGTCTCTTTTCTGAATGCCGAGTCCCCGGATTTCATCACATTGTTTGAGGTGCTCGGCATTGACTTGCTGTGGCATCCCTCTTTGTCCAACCTCTCCCATGTTGCCCATGAGCAGATCCTCCAGAATATTTTTCTGGACCAGCAAGTCTTGGATATTTTGGTGGTGGAGGGATCCATCATCACTGGCCCGGAGGGAACCGGACGGTTTGATCTCGTGCAAGGACAACCCAGAAAGGAACTGACGGCCCGTTTGGCGGCGCAGGCCCGGTATGTGATCGCCTTGGGTACCTGCGCCAGTTTTGGCGGTTTTGGTGCGGACGGTATCATCGAATCCGTCGGGATGCAGTTTCACCACAAGCACTCCGGCGGACTGCTGGATGCCAGCTTCACTGCCCGGGCCGGTCTGCCGGTCATCAATCTGCCCGGCTGTCCCTGCCATCCCATTGTCCTGAAAGATACCCTGATGGCCGTTGCCTCGGGCAGTACCCCCCGCTTTGATGAATTCAACCGTCCCCTGGATTGGTATGGGGTGATGGTCCACCAGGGATGTACCCGCAACGATTATCATGAATACCGGGTGGAGGAGTCTTCCTTTGCCGAGCGGGGGTGTCTCTTTTTTCACCTGGGCTGTCATGGTCCCCTGACGCATGGCCCCTGCAATCGTTCTCTGTGGAATCGACGCTCCTCCAAAACCCGAGCCGGTGTCCCCTGTTTTGGTTGTACATCGCCCGATTTTCCGCAACCGTATCCTTTTTTTCAGACCCGCAACATTGAAGGGATTCCCATCGCCCTGCCCGATGGCGTCAGTCGTGCCCACTATATGGCCTACAAAGGCATGGCAGCGGCCGCTGCCCCGGAACGACTGAAAAATCGCCGCACCGATATTTGAGCAAACCCTTGGCGTTTCCGATCACGCTCTTTCTGCAACACAGTGGATTGTCATGGAAAGCAAGCAAAGTACTCGAACAATCTGTCATTTGCCCCTGAATCGTGTGGAAGGGGATTTGGAGATTCGCCTCGAGGTGGCGGATGGTGTCGTGGTGGATGCCTGGAGTTCCGGCACCCTGTTCCGGGGGTTTGAAACCCTCCTGGTGGGGCGGAACGCCATGGACAGTCTGGTCATCACCCCGCGCATCTGCGGTATTTGCAGCACGACCCATCTGCTGGCAGCGGCCATGGCTCTGGAGGAGATTGTTCGTGTTTCTCCCCCGGACAATGCCTTGCGTGTGCGCAATGTGGCCCTGATGGCCGAACATCTGCAAAGCGATATGCGCCAGTCTTTGCTCATGTATACGGTCGATTTTGCCCACGCCACCTACCAGGGGCGGCCCTGGTATGAGGAGGCGGTCAAACGGTTTGCCCCCTTCCGGGGCGAAAGTCTCCTTGAAGTGGTGCGTGAGACCAAAAAAATTCTGGAGATGGTGGCCATTCTGGGTGGCCAATGGCCCCATTCCTCGTTCATGGTCCCCGGCGGTGTGGTCTTGATGCCCCGGCCGGCGGATGTGCGCCAATGCCGCGTCATTCTGAACGGTTTCAGAAAATGGTATGAACACCGCATTCTGGGCTGTTCTCTGGAACGGTGGGCCGAGGTGGCCACTCTGGAGGATCTGGCCGTGTGGCGCGCGGCCGCCCCGGCGCATCGGGAGAGTGACCTGGGTTGGTTCCTGCACATTGCCCACGATCTGGGCCTGGATCGCATCGGGGGGGCGCATGGAGCCTTTCTCTCCTATGGTTCCCTCCCTCTGCCCAGACGCACGGTGGTGCGGGCGGGTGGGGATGCCGAGCAATGGGTCGCGGCGGGTTTTTATGACAAGGGGTGCCTGGAACCCTTTACCCAGGAATATGTGGCCGAACAGGTGGCCTCCTCCTGGTATGAAGACTATGAGGGTGGTCTGCACCCGTTCAAAGGCCTGACCCGACCCCAACCGCCCGAGGGAGAGGGCTTCGGGACAAAATATTCCTGGGCCAAGGCTCCGCGTTACCGGGATGCGGCTCCCGAGACCGGTCCGCTGGCCGAGGCGGTGATCGGCGGATCGCCCCTGTTCCGCGCGCTGGTCGACGGCGCGGGAACTTCGGCTTTGGTCCGCCAATTGGCCCGTCTGGTACGTCCGGCCACCCTGATCCCGGTCATGGATCTGTGGTTGCAGGAACTGGAAAATCATCCGAACGGGTCCGTTTATCAACAACCGGAGCCGATTGGCACCGGCAAGGGGTTTGGCTTGATCCAGGCGGCGCGGGGGGCGTTGGGCCATTGGGTGCGGATCAAGAATGGGGTCATCGATCGCTACCAGATTATTACACCCACCGCCTGGAACGGTTCGCCACGGGATGGGGTCGGCCAACGCGGACCCTGGGAAGAGGCCTTGATCGGGGTGCCGGTGGAGGATTTGGCCCATCCCATTGCGGCGGGTCATGTCGTGCGTTCGTTTGATCCCTGCCTGGTCTGCACGGTGCATACCGTCCATCGCGGTCGGACGGTGAGCCGTGCACGATTGCGCTAGGGCGCATCATGGGGCTTGATCATAATCATTTCAAGGGGGACCGGGGGGGATTATCCCCCCCGGTGGGGTCCAGGGGCAAAGCCCCTGGTGGGTACCACGATGATCAAGGCCGGATGACGGGAGTACGCCTGCGCATCCTTTGTATCGGCAACCGCTATTTTACCCAGGAGGATGACATTGGCCCTCGGGTGTATGATCAGCTGCTCCGCCTGCCATGGCCAGCCGCGACCGAGGTGGTGGATGGCGGTTTGGGTGGCTTGAACCTGTTGGCGTTTTTTGAAGGGCCCGAACGGGTGGTGGTGGTGGATACCTTGTCGGGTATGGCCCCGGATGGGGAGATTGCCCAACTGTCGGGGGCGCAGGTGGCCTGTTTGAGTGATGATCTGTACGACCATGCTGCCGGTCTGCCCTATCTGCTGCAATGGCTGCCCAGGGTGAACGACGGTCCGTTGCCAGACATTGTCGTGGTGGGAACCACTGCCGGGGCACCACCCGGCGTCATCGAAGAGATTGCCCGAATCTGTCTGGCGTTCGCGGAGTGCCCGGAAAATGGCTAACAAGGCAGAAAAACTGGCGGCCCTGGCCGCCGAAAATCGTGTGTTGCGCGAAGAGATTCGCGTGGCCCGCCAAGCCTCGGAGTTGACCGCCCAACTGGTGGTCAAACAGTTTGAACAGACCGAAGCGGCCCAGTTGCGCTTTCGCCTGGCCAATGCCCAGCGGCAGGCGGTGTTGGAGGCGGCCTCCAAGATGGCCATCATCGCCACCGACCTGGAGGGGACGGTGCAACTGTTCAACCAGGGGGCAACGGCCCTGCTCGGTTATACCGAGGAGCAGGTGAAGGATCGGTGTACGCTGAGTGATTTTTTTCCGGTGGCGGACCTGATCGAACGCAGTCGCAAGGCAGGGGTGGATTTTATCCATCGGGTTCCTGGACTGGTTCTCTTTCGCCACTATGTCAAACAAAATTTTTCCGCGCCGGAAGAGTGGATCTTTGTGCGTCGGGATGGCACCCAATTTCCCGCGAGCCTTTCCATTACCCCCTTGAAGGATGCCGATGGTGTGGTGGTCGGTTTCCTGGCGGCGGCCATGGATATCACCGATCTGAAGGCGGCCCAGGAGGAAGCCCGACGCAATGCCGTTTATTTGCAAGCCGTTCTCGACAGTCTGCCCCAGGGTGTCTGCGTTTTTGGTGGAGATCTCAACCTGGTGGTTGCCAATCCTGCGTTCAATCGCCTGTTGCGCCTGCCGGATGGTTTTGTCCATCCGGGGCTTCCCTTTGAAGATCTGGCCCGGCACAGTGCCCTGCGGGGCGAGTATGGTCCGGGAGACCCGGAACGACTGGTTCGGCAGCGGCTGGCGGTCGTGCGCAGTGCGGCTCCCAGCCATTTTGAGCGGACCATGCGCACTGGAGATGTCTTGCAGATTCAGGGCTGTCCGCTGGCGGACGACGATATCCGTGGGTTTGTCATCACCTATACCGATGTGACGCTCCTCAAGAAGGCGCAGGGGGAGGCGCAACGTGCCAATGACCGCATGAACGAGGCGATCAGCCACTCGCCGACCTTTGTCTGGGAGACGGATGCCGCGGGGTGTTTTCTCTTTGTGCAGGGGGCGGAGAGTGTCACCGGTCATACCGCAGACATGCTGCTGGGTACCCCGTTTGTGGCCCTGTTTTTTCAGGAGGAAGAGACCGGGGCGGGGGAGGAGTCCCGCCTGGATATCTGGCAACGGGCGGTGGCGGCCCGGCAACCGTTTCGGGATTTGTTGGCCCGGTGGTGCAACCGGCAAGGGGAACCGATCTGGGTGGCCATGAACGGCAAGCCGGTTTTTGACGGGCACGGGGTGTATGCGGGTTATCGGGGGGTCAATGTGGATGTCACCGAGTTGACCGAGGCCCGCAAGAGGATGGAGTCCATGGCCCTGTTTGACAATTTGACGGGCATGGCCAACCGCAACCAGTTTCTGGAACGCTATCGTCTGGAGTTGGATCGGCAACGGCGGCATCGGGGGGTTCTTTCGTTGCTGATTCTGGACATTGACCATTTCAAAGCGGTCAATGATACCTATGGCCATATCAACGGGGATATTTGCCTGAAACACTTGGCCTCCACGATTGTCTCGGCCATTCGCAAGACGGATCTGGCGGCCCGGTTTGGGGGGGAGGAGTTTATAGTCCTGTTGCCGGAAACCGAGTTGAACGAGGCGGGGCAAATTGCCGAAAAGCTGCGGATGCGGGTGGAGGCTTGTGCCATTCCATTGCAGGATCAGGATCAGCCGCTCAAAATAACGGTCAGTGTTGGTGTGGCCGAGATGCGCAGTGAGCAGATTGTCTCGTTCGACACCTTTCTGGGGCGGGCCGATCAGGCATTGTATGTCGCCAAAAAATCGGGGCGCAACCGGGTTGAATGGTTCGTGGTGCAGGCGGACCAGGGGCCTGGTTGATGCCATGACACAACTGGCAGGGGTCCAGGGGGATTATCCCCCTGGTGGGGTCCAGGGGCAAAGCCCCTGGCGGGGCTCGGGGCGGAGCCCCGCCAGGGGCACCAAAAGGCCGTGAATCAAAAAAATAACACAGTAGCAATATGTTATAGGCTAATACCAAAGTGCAATCGAACTGGAAACAAGGTGACACGCACGGCCACAGATGACCGTCATCGTCATGCCCGCGCAAGCGGGAAGCCAGGAGTCGCGAAGGGCTGGCTGGATTCCCGCAGGGCCATCGTATGGCAACTTTGAGCCAGCAGGACTGGGATTTTCCCTGGGGCTGCGGGCATCTCGCTCGCAATAGGATTGCGGATTCGCGCTGTTACAGGCAAGAAAGGCGGGCGAGACGCCCGCGATCCCAGGATCAAGCGTCAAAAAAATCCCAATGCGATTGCCCTGGGATTCTCGCCAACGCTGTTACCCATCTGATGGCAATGTGGTATCAGATTCCTGGGGCTTGTTTTTCCGGGGCGTTGCCCCGGAGCCCACCAGGGGCGTTGCCCCTGGACCCCACCGGGGGAGATAATCTCCCCCGGACCCCCATGAATAATAACTTTTTGCGATGTGCCCCCAACAATTTTCAGGCCAAATACTGTTGCAGAATGGCCTCGTCGGCGGTGGAAAAGGCCACCAGTATCACATTCAGGTCCGCCTCGGGTGCCTGCGCGAAAAACGCCCGGATGGTCGCAATGGCAATGCGGGCCGCCGCCTCCTTGGGAAAACCGTATACCCCGGTGCTGATACCAGGAAAGGCCAGCCGTTTGACCCCGTGGGCGTGGGCCAGTTCCAGACAACGCCGGTAGCACTGGGCCAGATGACCCTCCGGGTCGGGATCGGTGTGGTAGACGGGGCCAGCCGTGTGAATCACCCAGCGGGCTGGCAGATTGCCGCCGGTGGTCAGCACCGCTTCTCCGCTGGGCAGACCGTCGGGATAGAGGGTTTGGCGAATGGCTTGGCACGCCGCCAGGATAGCCGGTCCCCCGGCCCGATGAATGGCACCATCCACCCCCCCGCCCCCCATGAGCGAGGCGTTGGCCGCGTTGACGATGGCATCCACCGCCATCCGGGTGATGTCACCGGTTGTGGTCTCGATGCTATTCATGATGGTTCCCCCTCCGGAGTCAACGATGTTGCGCTGCGCGGGTCAATATTCTTTGTATTTGCCGACCACCACGCCACACACCTGGATGGGCGTTGTCATGTCAATCAGGGGATAACGGGTATTCAGGGGTTTAAGATAGCTCCGATTGCCAGCAATAATCAACTGTTTGAAGGTGGCCACGCTGTCTCCGTTCATGCGGGCAATGAGAAATTGATTGTGTTTGCCCGGCAACAAGGGGTCGACGATGAGGATCTCGCCTTCCCGAAATTCGGGTTCCATGGAATCGTCCGGGACGCGCAGGGCGAAGGTCTGCTCACTGGACCGGGGCGCAACGGGGATCCAACTCTCCACCGCTTTGGGTTGGAACGCAGTTGCCGATTCGGCGCACAACCGGCTGGCTGCCTCCCAGGAAACGAGCGGAATGCGTGCAAAAATGGGCGCCCGATAGGGTTTGCTCTCCCCAGTGGTCTCTGTGGTCGTGCCGACGACAAACATTTCTCCCTTGCCGTTATGCAACCAGATGGGATCCACACCACATTCCAGCGCAATGGCCACAGTACGTCGGGAAGATTTGGATCCGCCACGTTCCAGTTTATAGATGGCTGTTTGACTGATCCCGACCTTGTCTGCCAACCCTTTTTGGGTCAATCCAGCCTGTTTGCGCGCGAAACGGACGCGGTCACCGAGTGGCGTCTTTTTTGGTTCTGTCTGCACGGGGTTGCCAGGAGGCGTCTTGTCTTGGTCTGTGGGAGGTATCTTGTCTTGATCTGTATGGGTGTGTTCACCAGGCGTCATCGTGTTTGTCCTTGTTCTGTTCGAGTTGCAGCCACTGGCTCAAGGGTAACTCATTTTGGTTATTGGTTGCAAGATTAAACTGTTCCTGTTTGGTGAAAATTGCAAATCAACTGGAACCGGGCGATGACCCATATCTCTCCGGTATGTTTGGTGATCTGGGGATCCGATCTTCTTTTGTTCCATACAGGTTAGCGCAAGGTGGTGTGTCATCGGGTCCGTGTCGTGGCAGGTTGCACAACGACCTTGTGTTCGGGAAATTGTCTGCGCTACAGTATGTACGACTGCGGGTGATGGCCGACAGAGGTGTGGCCGTCGGTTGCGACGGCCACCATGAAGAGGAGCATGGCATTGAATACGAACAGCCCCCTTTTTCCAGAACGTGCCACAATTCTGGTCGTTGACGACACCCCGGACAACCTGTCACTCATGGCGGCCCTTCTGAAAGATATTTATCGGGTCAAGGTGGCCAATACCGGTGAAAAGGCTCTGAAACAGGCACAAAGTGGTCATATTCCCGATCTGATCCTGCTCGACATCATGATGCCGGGTTTGTCTGGTTATGAGGTCATTCGGGCACTCAAGGCCACTCCGCTGACGCGCGACATTCCCGTTATCTTTCTGACGGCCATGTGTACGGAAGAGGACGAGAGAAAAGGTTTGGCCATGGGGGCGGCGGATTATATTACCAAACCCATATCGCCGCCCATTGTCCTGGCGCGGGTCAAGACCCAGTTGGAAAACAAGGCCGCCGCCGATTTTCTCCGGGACCAGAATGCCTACCTGGAAACCGAAGTGGCCCGGCGCACCCGCGAATTGGCGGCGATCCAGGATGTCACCATCCTGGCCCTGGCCTCTCTGGCGGAGACACGGGATGCCGATACCGGAAATCATATTCGCCGCACCCAGTATTTTGTGCGGACCCTGGCTGAACATCTCAAAACCCATCCCCGTTTTGCTGATTTTTTGTCTGCGCAGACGATTGACCTGTTGTTCAAATCGGCACCGCTGCACGATATTGGCAAGGTCGGCATTCCTGATCGCATTCTCCTGAAACCCAGTCGGTTGACGGCAGAGGAATTTGAGATTATGAAAACCCATACCACGTTGGGGCGCAATGCCATTGAACAGGCCGAGCGGCAACTCGGGATGCCGGTCGCCTTCCTTGCCCTGGCCAAAGAAATCGCCTATTACCATCAGGAAAAATGGGACGGTTCCGGTTACCCGACGGGCAAAAGCGGCGAGGATATCCCGATTGCGGCCCGCCTGATGGCGGTGGCGGATGTCTATGATGCCCTGGTCAATCGTCGTGTGTACAAAGAGGGTCTGTCTCATGCAGAGGCGGTGTCGATCCTGGCTGCGGGGCGCGGATCGCACTTTGACCAGGATGTTCTGGATGCCTTCTTGGCCTTGCAAGAGGCATTTCGTGCCATTGTGGTCCGTTTTGCCGACCGGGATGTGGACCGGGCTGCGCAGGCCGAACCGTTTGCCACGGGACAGGGTTCCCCTTCCTGACCCATCCCGTTATATACATCGCGAAAAGTTGTTATTATTTATGGGGGTCCGGGGGAGATTATCTCCCCCGGTGGGGTCCAGGGGCAACGCCCCTGGTGGGGTCCGGGTGCTTCGCCCCGGAAAAACAAGACCCTGGAGTTTGAACCACCAACGTGTTGCTACTGTGTCATTTTTTGATCCACAGCCCCTTGATGTCCCGAGCCGGGGCTCTGCCCCGAGCCCCGCCAGGGGCTTTGCCCCTGGACCCCACCAGGGGGATAATCCCCCTGGACCCCTGCCAATATAATGGAATGCTCCTGACCACCCTTAGCCACTGCGGAGTTTATGCTTCATGCGCATCAGCAGTACCAGCCGTTTGATCACATGGGTCGTCCTCGTCTTGTCCGGCATCAGTATTGTCACCTCCCTGATGGCGGTACACCATCTCGAAAAACGCCGACTGGCTTTCACCACCTGGACCGCCACGATGGATGCGATCCATCTGTTTTTCCGGGGAGATGGTACCTTGACCCAGGCGGTCCTGGCCTACGCGGCCACGGGTGAGGCGCGTTATCTCCAGGCGTATCAGACCGAACGGAATACGACCAGGTCGATGGAGCGCGCCCTGGCCATGCTGCGCGAGGCCGGTGCCACGCGGGAGGAACTGATCCTTATCGAAAAAGCCAAGACCCACTCCGAGGCCCTGATTGCTGTGGAAACCCAGGCCTTCGAGGCGGTCCGCCAAGGCGATGACAAGGGTGCCAATAGGCTGCTTTACGGGGACCATTATCGCACAGTCAAGGCCTCTCTGACGGATCGTGTCAGCGAGGCCCAACAAACCATGGAGCGGCGGTTGACGCAGCAGGCGGAGGATCTGAGCGAAGAGGCGAGCGAGTTGTTGAACGTGGCCCTGGTCGCCCTGCTGGTGAATGCGGCCACCATGCTCGGTGCGTTGACCTTTTTTTACCAGCGCAGGCTGGTCACCCCGGTCACCTTGCTGACGCTCCAGACCCAGAGGCTGCTGGCCGGCGACCGTCCTGTGCGCTTTGGCCGCGAGCGGGACTGCACGGAGATGGGGGAACTGGCCCGCTCCCTGGACCGCTATCGGCTGGCCAGCGAGGAGATCGAGCGGCAACGCCAGATCAAGCAGGCCCAGGCGGAGGTGGATCAGGTATTGTTGAGGGCCACCTCCTGGGCCGAATTTGGCGATGCCCTGGCCGCCCGTCTGGCCCCCATGCTGGGTCTGGTCTATGTCGCGCTGTATGTGGCCAATACCGGGCGGACCGAACTGTGTCGGGTGGGGGGCTATGGCTGCGATGATGCCATTCATGCGACCGGTTTTGCCTGGGGACAGGGGTTGGTGGGCCAGGCAGCGGTGGACCGGCAACCCATTGCCTTGTCGTGGCCGACGGAGTCACCCATCGGGGTAAAGTTTGGCCTGGGGGTGGTGGCCGTGCGCCATCTGCGGATCCTGCCCATTGTGGAGCGTGACCAGGTGCTGGCCGTGCTGGAGGTGGGCGCGTTGGAGGCTCTCGACGACCGGCAACAGGGCTTGCTGGAGAGCCTGTTGCCGGTCATTGCCGCCAAGATGCAGATTTTGTCCGGTCATGTGGCCACGCGGGAGTTGCTGACGCAAACGCAGGCACAGGCGCAGGCCCTGGCCGCTTCCGAGCAGCAATTGCTGGCCCGGCGTGACGAACTGGAGGAGGTCCAGGCGATCATGGCGCAATCGGAAGAGCGGGTGCGCCTGATTCTGGGTTCGGTGAATGAGGGGATCTGGGGGCTGGATACCGAAGGGCGCACGACCTTCGTCAATCCGGCAGCGGCGCGGATGCTGAGATATACCGAGGCGGAACTGATGGCCGCCGCCATGCACGCCCTGGTCCATTATGCCTACGCGGATGGGACGCCCTATCCCCGCGAACAGTGCCACATGTACCAGACCGCCCGGGATGGGGTGATGCGTCGGGTGGACGATGAGGTTTTCTGGCGCAAAGATGGCTCCTCCTTTCCGGTGGAATATGATACGACCCCGGTGCGCAAGGAGGGCAAATTGCTGGGCACGGTCGCCGTGTTTCGCGACATTACCAAGCGCAAGCAGACCGAAGCCGCCTTGCGCCTGGCCAAGGAGGTGGCCGAGGAGGCCACCCAGGCCAAGAGTGCCTTTCTGGCCAATATGAGCCATGAGATTCGCACCCCGATGAATGCCTTGATCGGCATGGCGCATCTGGTGTTGCAAACCGACCTGGATGCCAGACAGCGCAGTTATATCGAAAAGATGGCCGGCGCGGCCAAAAATTTGCTCGGCATCATCAACGATATTCTCGATTTTTCCAAGATCGAGGCGGGCAAGATGCCGTTTGAGCAGACCGATTTTTACCTGGAAGATGTCCTGGAGCATCTGGCCGATTTGTCGGTGATCAAGGCGCAGGACCAGGGGCTGGAACTGTTGTTTGACATGGGGGCCGAGGTGCCGACGGCCCTGGTGGGGGATGGGTTGCGGCTGGGGCAGGTGCTCATCAATCTGGTCAACAATGCGATCAAGTTTACCGAGCAGGGTGAGGTCACGGTCGGGATCCATTTGCTGGCCGATGAACCAGAGACGGTGCAACTGCGCTTTGTGGTCAAGGATACCGGTATTGGCCTGACCCCGGATCAGTGCGATACGCTGTTTGGTGCCTTCACCCAGGCCGATGCCTCGACCACCCGCAAATATGGGGGGACCGGGCTGGGACTGACCATCAGCAAGCGTCTGGTGGAGCAGATGGGTGGTGCAATCGGGGTGGAGAGTGTGCCGGGCCAGGGCAGCACCTTTTATTTTACCGCCCGGTTTGGCAAACAGCACACCCAGCGGTCGTTGGCGATCAATGCCGAGGCGGTGCAGGGGGTGCGTGTTCTGGTGGTGGATGACAATGCCAGTGCGCGGGAAATTTTGCACAACATGCTGGTATCGCTTCGGTTTGACCCGACCACGGTCAGCAGTGGTCGCGCGGCCATCGCGGCCCTGGCGCAGGCGGTCGGGGAACAAAAACCCTACCCGTTGGTGCTGATGGATTGGCTGATGCCGCACGAGGATGGGGTGGAGACCATCCAGCGCATTCGTGCCGACAGTGCATTGGCCGCGACCCGTGCGTTTATCATGGTGACTGCCTACAGCCGGGAGGAGCTGTTGCAACGGGCAGTCGACGTACCCATCGATGGTTTGTTGGTCAAACCGGTCAGCCCCTCCACTCTGCTGGACAGCATTCTGCGTGCGTTGGGCAAGGTGGTGGTGCCGTTTACCCGGCAGCAGGAAAAACGGGCCTCCTGTCAGGAGGCCGCCCAGAAGTTGCGGGGAACCCATCTGTTGCTGGTGGAAGACAATCTGCTGAATCAGGAACTGGTGGTGGACCTGTTGCAGAATGCGGGGGTGCGGGTGGATGTGGCCAGCGATGGGGCCGAGGCGGTGGCGAAGGTGGCCCAGGGGGCCTATGACGGCGTTTTGATGGATTGTCAGATGCCGGTGATGGATGGTTTTGAGGCGACGCGCACCATTCGCCAGGATGGACGGTTTGCCGACCTGCCCATTCTGGCCATGACGGCCAACGCCATGGCGGGGGACCGGGAAAAATGTCTCGCCGCTGGCATGAACGACCACATGACCAAGCCGATGGATATGGACCAGCTTTTTTGCATTCTGGCGCGCTGGATCCGGCCCCAGGAGACGGTGGTCTGTTCGCTTCCGCTGCCCAAAGCGGCCGCGCTGGCCGATCTGCCCGCCATTGCCGGTCTGGACCTGGCGCGGGCACTGGCGCGGGTGGGGGGGAACGTCGAACCGTTGCGCAAGTTGATCCACCGTTTTGCGGCCACCCAGGGTGAGATGATGGTGCGCCTGCGCACGGCGGTGGCCAACAACGCCCTGGAAAGTGCCGTGCGTGAGGCGCACACGATCAAGGGGCTGGCGGGCAACATCGGGGCCACGGTGCTGGCCGAGTGGGCGGGACAGGTCGAGGGGCTGTTGCAGCGGGGTGAAACCGCCGGGCTGGCAGCGGCCTTGCAAGCCATGGCGGCGGAACAGGCCAGTCTGCGGGAACGCATTGTGGCCGCGCTGGGGGAACCGCCCGCGCCTCTGCCGGTGGCCGCTGACCGGCCGCCGCTGGCGGTGGACCAGGCGGTCCTGGCGGGGGAATTGCGCCGTCTGGGTCTTTTGTTGGCGGATGGGGATGCCGATGCCAGCGAACTGGCCGAACGGTTGAGCGGGCCGTTGCAGGCAGTGGGGCAGGGCGTCCTCGGCAAAGAGATGCTGAAACAGGTGGCCGAGTTTGAGTTTGAGGGGGCCTTGGTGGCGTTGCGGGGGATGGCGGAGGCTTTGCAGATTGTGTTGTGAGTGACGCGGGGATCGCGGGGAACCTCTCTGTACCAGGACAGAACCACAAAAAAGCCCCCATACATTTCTGTTGGGGGCTGGTGGGCTTTTTTGGCTCAACCATGGAGATGCATCCAATCATCCTGTACGTCATCCCAGAGCTGCTGACACGGCTCTTGGATGTGGTCATTGAACTGGCAACCAGGAGCCAAACAGCGGTCAACCGGGTTTGCCGCTCGGTTGGCCGTGCCCCACATACTCACGAATTCCCCGATGACACGCAAGCAAAAACTGTCGAAAGCCACAGGATTGCGGCGGGGGTGTTCTGTAAAATCCGCCAGCGCACCTGCCAGTTCGGCTACAGGAACATGTCCGCACGGACATGGAAGCGGTGTGCCAGCCGTTTGGCAATTGCTTTGCTGATTGTGCGTTTGCCGTTCAGAATATCAGAGATGCGGCCTTGCGGCGCACAGTCTTGCAGGTCGTCCTGCTTGAGCCCGTGCTGATCCATCAGGAAGCGCAACACCGCGTGCGGTGCGACTGGTGGAATCGGGAAGTTTTCTTTCTCATAGGCCTCCACCTGATCGGAAAGCAGATCAAGCCATTCCGCCAAAGGGTGTTCTTCGTCGTCGCCCATTTCCGCAAGCAGCCTGTCAATGGACGCGCACGCCTGCGCATAATCCTGGCTGGTACGAACAGATGTCACCCCAACGAGCTGTTTGAACGGCAGCCACGCCTTCAGTATGGCCTGTGGTTCGGGTGCTACGAGTGCGCATTCCATGGTCAATCCCTCCTCCAGTCACCGCAGGTATACTGTGCGCGGGCATAAGTGACACTTCCTGTTCCGTCATTCCCGCGCAGGCGGGAATCCATTTGGCCTGTTGGACCTCCTGGATTCCCGCCTGCGCGGGAATGACGATACTCGTCAATTGTGACCGTGCGCAGTATATATTCAGCGTGGGTCAGAACTGCACGGATATAGACCTTGTGCCGGTTGTAGTGAATCACCGCAATCAAGCGGTACTTGTTGCCTCCGATGTTGAACACTGTAAACTTTGGCGGCACATAATCGGCACTGCCGAAAGTGGCTTTCAAGTCTGAGAAATCAACAAAAACCGCGCTCTCCATCGTGCGATACCACGCCTGTAACGGGATGGCGGCATCGGGATGTGTCGTCCAGAACTCTATCAGTACCGGTTTGGCGATGATGTGCATGGGTGAAGTTTATACCAAAACGGTATTGTGTCAAACACATTCTACTGGCTTTTGTCACTGTGCAACGATGCGATTCCCGCGAGATGGCAATTGCGTAGACAAGTCAGCGCGGTGTGGCGAACCACCCAGCAAACCCGGTGGGTCATTTTGATAAAAGTTTTTCCAGACTCCGGTCCTCCAGCAAAAGTTCCTCCATCTTGTGCGCCGGGAGGGGCTTGCTGAAAAAATAGCCTTGTATTTCATGACAGCCTTTCTCTTTGAGCAGGGTGACATGTTCCTGGGTCTCCACCCCTTCGGCCACAATGTTGAGGTTCAGTGCCTGCCCCAGGGAGAGGATGGCCAACACGATGGCCAGATCCCCTGGCGCACGGCCCAAATCCCGAATAAACGATTGGTCAATTTTAAGGGTGTCGATGGGAAACTGCTTGAGATGGTTGAGTGAAGAATAGCCGGTGCCAAAATCATCCATGGCCAGGGTCAACCCCAATGCCTTCAGACCGCGCATGCGTTCGATGGATTTTTCCACATGCCCCATGACCATGCTCTCGGTAATTTCCATCTCCAGAGCGGCGGCGGGCAGACCGGTCTCCTCCAGAATGGCTTGGACCAACGCCACCAAATCGCCCTGTTGAAATTGCAGGGCCGACAGGTTGACGGCAACCTTGTAGCCGGTGATTTTTGTGAAAGAGGCATTGGTCTTGATAATCCTGACGCGGGCATCCGTGATCAGAAATCCCTCGGTGGCGGTTTCAAACACCTTGGAAGCCAGTTGCAGCCCCTGTTCGGCCCGAATGCGTTCGTCAATCTCTTCAAACAGTTTGGCATTGGTCTGTTCCAACTCCCGGGTCCGTTCCTGCACCCGTTGTTCCAACTCGTCGTAGGCCTTGGCCAAGGCGGTTTTGGCCTGTTTGCGTTCGGTAATATCCTTGACGATCAGCGTAAAGCGGGCCGTGTTTCCCTTGGCACTGTAACGGCTGACGGAGACTTCCACCGGAAAATAACCGGCATCATGACACACCCCGTCCACTTCCAGGGTGGTACCGGAGAGGTTGGGATCTTGCAGCCATTGGGCGGGCCATTCCGCACCACTTTGGTTGTCCGACAGGGGGAAGGTGGGCAATAACTGGCTGATATGCTTGCCAAACAAGCTGCCCGGATAGTAGCCGAACAGGTTTTCTCCGGCGGCATTGATGGAGTCGATATAGCCTCTGGCATCCAGGGCGAGGATGGCGTCCGGGGCGGCTTCCAGGATGGAGCGCACCCAGGTTTCGCTCTCCTGGAGCAGGGTATTGCGCACACATTCGGAGGCCATGTTTACCTGGGCATCCTGGGCCAGGATCACAAAATGGAGCCGTTCCAGGGCAATGGCGATCAGGGTGGCTCCGGTATCCAGTAACTGCTGTTGCTCCAAGGGAAATGCCCCGCTGGATGCAGGCCGCACGACCAACACGCCACACAGATGGGTCGGAGCCTTGAGCGGCACATAGAGGGCAGGGGCCGAGGGGAGCGTATTGGTGCCCAGGCTGGCATTTTGTCCATGGTCAAAACACCAATGGACAATACCCAGGTCGGTGGCGGGCAAGGCGGACGATCCTGCGGCCAGTTGGAGTCGCTGCTGTTCGCCGGGCACAAAGACGGCGACCGAGGCATGGAAACCCTGTTCGATAAACTGTCGGCCAATTGCGACAATCTGTTCCACGCACAGCGCACTGGAGAGATCTTTGGCCATTTCATACAGTGCCCGCATCCGTTGTTCCCGGTGCCGCGTCGTCAACAACTGGAAGCGCAAACCGGCGGTCAGTTGGCCCACGACCAGGGCCACGGTCAGCATGACGGCGAAGGCGACCAGATGGTGGATCTCCGGGACCACGAACGCAAAACGTGGCGATATGAAAAAAAAGTTGCAGGAGGCGGCAGAGAGCAAAGCCGCCAGCACGGCCGCTTTGCGACCCGAACGGATGGCCGTAAAGACCACCGCCAGCAAAAACAGCATGACCGTACTGGCTGAATCGAGCAGATTCTGCAACAGCAGAATGAAGAGTGTCACCAAGGCCACCGTGAGCACCACCCGCCCGTAACGACGATACCTATGGGTATCGGGGGCTGTGGGGTAAGCATCCTGAGCCAAGTGGAGCAACTGCCAACCCGCCATCGTGCAGCCGGGTCTTTTGGCGATCACCAGCAAACCACGCACGTGAGAGGCCAGCACCGCGCTGGCGTAGACACATACTGGTGTGACGACCATCAAGCCGATGAGATAGAGCAGTTCCATCATTTCCTCTGGAGTAATTGCAGAATGCCCGATTCCGTCATTCCCGCGAAAGCGGGAATCCAGCTAACCATCGGGAACTCCTGGATTCCCGCCTGCGCGGGAATGACGTTTTTTCATCTTCTTGTGCATTTTGCAATTTCATCCTCTCTGGCTTGAAAATCCTGTTAAACTCTTTTTTCGCGCATTATTTTTTTAAGGGTGTTCTTGTGGCGCATTAAATGCTATTACTTGTTTTATGTGACCTTGTTTGAGTGGGATGGCGTGGCGGTGTCGGTGTGGGCAATATGTTTTCTCAAGATGGCGCGCAAATCAGCCAGGGTGATCGGTTTGGTCAAACAATCACTCATCTCGGCGACTTGTATCCGGTGGCGGCTTTCGGTGGTCACATCGGCGGTAAAGGCCACCACGGGCACCAACGCCTGCCCGTGGTGGCGTTCCCAGGCTCGTATGGCACCGGTGGCCTGGCAGCCATCCATGACCGGCATTTGGCAGTCCATCAAAACCAGGTGAAAGCGACCGTTTTGAAACTGTTCCACCGCCTGCTGACCGTTGGTTGCGGTGACAATACGTTTGGGGTCGCACCCCTGGTTGACCAGCATGGCGCACGTCACCTTCAGATTGACGGTCTGATCGTCCACTACCAGAATATCGGCGGCATAAGCGGGTTGGACAGGCGGGGTGCCGTCTGCCAACCGCTCCGGTTCACCCAAGGTGGCCGCCTCGGCCCGGAGCAACAACCGGATGGTAAAATAAAAAGCACTACCGGAGGCGGCATGGGAATTGGCCTCCACCTGAATGTCACCGCCCATCATGTGGATAAAGCGTTGGGTGATCGCCAGACCCAGCCCGGTGCCCCCGTATTGGCGGGTGGTCGTTTTGTCCCCCTGGAGGAAGGGCGCAAAGATGGCGGTCCGCTGGGCCTCCGCAATGCCGATGCCGGTATCCCGTACCTCAAACCGCCACTCGATCAGACCTGTCTCATTCCGGCCCACCGGTCCGCCATGACAGGTCACCAGGCCGCCTTCCGGGGTAAACTTGATGGCATTGTTGAGCAGATTGACCAGGATCGCCCGCAAACAGTTGGGATCGCCGCTGACCGCCGTATGCTGTTCCGTTGGCAGGACGATGCGGAGTTCAATTTTTTTTTGCTGTGCCAACGGCGTCATGACGAGGGCGACTTCGTTCATCAGGGTGCGCAGATTAAAATCCACCTGGTCCAGGGTGAACGCGCCCGCCTCCATCTTGGAATAATCCAGAATCTCATTGATCAAGGCCAGCAAACCCCGGCTGGCGGCAAAGGCGATGTGTACCTGTTCCCGCTGGTGATCGGCCAGGGGAGCCTCATGCAACAACTCCAACATGCCCAGAATGGCGTGCAACGGGGTGCGAATTTCGTGGCTCATGGTGGCCAGAAAGGTGCTTTTGGCTTTGGCCACTTGTTCCGCCTGCTCTTTGGCCTGTTGCAACAGGGTATGGCGCAGACGTTCCGCCGTCATGCTGACCTGGGCATCCCGGGCCAGGATGACACAATGGATCCGCTCCAGGGTGATGGCGATCAGGGTGGCACAGGTGTCCAGCCATTGCTGTTGCTCGGCGGACAACGCTCCGGTTGGCACCAGGACCAACACCCCGCAAAGGCGGGTGGGGGCTTTGAGCGGTACGTACAGGGCTTGAGCGGCAGGGAGGGTCCCGGTGCCCAAACCGGCGACCTGCCCATGCTCAAAGCTCCATTGGGCAATACTGGCATCGACCGACGCCAGGTCGGCCAACCCGGTGGCCAATTGCAGGTGCCCGTTTTCTCTGGGCAGCCAGACAACGGCAGCGGCATCAAACCCATGTTTGATAAAGCGTTGGCAAATATCAACGGTTTGTTCCACGCTCAGGGCACCGGAAAGCTCGCGGGACATGTCGTACAGGGAGCGCGTGCGCTGTTCCCGTCGTTTTGCCGAATAGGCATAATAGAGCAGTACGGCGGTCAGTTGACCGATGACCAGGGCCAAGACCAACAGGATGGCAGGGCAGGTGAGCACCGGTTTCACGCCAAAACCAGCCGATAGCCCACCCCGGATGCGGTCAGGATATAGCGGGGAGCGTTGGGATCCGCTTCCAGCTTGTGGCGCAGGTTGGACATGTAAACCCGCAGATAATGAATTTTGTCGGCATGATGCGGTCCCCAGACTTCCCGGATCAGGGTGCTGTGGGTCATCACCCGTTCGGCGTTGGTGATCAGTTGCATCAGCAGACGATACTCGATGGCGGTCAGATGGACGGCTTCCCCGTTGCGGGTCACCGTGCGTTGCAGCGGATTGACCTCCACCTCCCCGAACCGGACCACGGGCAGATCGTCCGTATGGGCACGGGCCGAGCGGCGCAGCAGGGCGCGCACCCGGGCCAGCAGTTCCGGGATGCCAAAGGGCTTGGTCAGATAATCGTCGGCCCCCACATCCAGAGCCTTGACCTTGTGCGCCTCGCTGGTCCGGGCGGAAAGAATCAGGATGGGCAGATTGGACCACGAACGGATATCCTGGATGACATCGATGCCATCCATGTCCGGCAGACCCAGATCCACGATGAGCAGATCAGGCCGCCGGGTGCCGACATCCATCAACCCTTGGGTGCCTGTCTCCGCTTCCGCCACCGCATACTGTTCCGCCTCCAGGGCGGCCCGGACAAAACGGCGAATCTGGGGTTCATCCTCAATGAGGACGATCAATGGGGTGGCGTGTTGGGTGTCAGCCATCGGTTTCCTCCGGCATGTCGGGCAGATTGCCTATGGGCAGGAGCAGGACAAAGCGGGATCCCCCTTCGGGTGGACTTTCCGCCCACACCGAACCGCCATGGGCCTCGACAATGGTACGCACAATGGCCAGGCCCAAGCCAAAACCGGCCACGGTGGATTCCACCTTGCCCCGCGTAAATTTTTCAAACAACTTTTTTTCCATGCCGGGCGGGACACCGTGCCCGTTATCGCTCACCGAAACTTTCACAAAGGCCCCATCCTGGCAGGCGGCAATGGTGACGATGCTCCCCGGCGGGGTATATTTGGCGGCGTTTTCCAGAAAATTGTTGAACACCCGCTCCATGAGTCCGGTGTCCAACTCCAGCAAGGGCAGCCCGGCGGCCAGTTCGACGCGCACGACATGACGGGTGAGCAGGGGCGCGCAATTGCTCAGGGAGAGGCCGATCACCTCTTCCAGTGTCTGCCAGCCCCGGTTCAAGACAATGTTGCCCATTTGCATCCGGGCCATGTCCAGCAGATTGTTGACCATGGTGATGGTATGCGATACCTCGTCCCGTATGGCCTTGGCGAGACCGGCATGGGGTTCGGGCAAGGTCGGCGTGGCCATCTGCATGGCCTCGGCCAGACCGGTGATGACCGTCAACGGGGTACGCAGATCGTGCGAAATGGCAGACAGCAGGGAGTTGCGCAGACGCTCGGATTCCATGCTGACCTGGGCATCTTTGGCCAAGGCGACATAGTGGATCCGTTCCATGGCGATGGCGATCAGGGTGGCACTGGTGTCGAGCAGTTGCTGTTGCTCCATCGGCAGTTGCCAGGTTGCCTCGTCCGGCACCAGGGCCAATACCCCACACAGGTGGGTGGGAGCCTTGAGCGGGACATACAGAGCATGGGCCGAGGGCAGGGTATCGGTGCCCAACCCGGCATTTTGGCCATGGTCAAAGCTCCATTGGGCAATACCCGGATCGACGGCACCGAGATTGGCCGAGCCGTCGGCCAGTTGGAGGCGTTCCTGCCCATTGACGAAGACGGCCATCGAGGCATTGAAACCCCGTTTGATAAAACGTTGGCAGATCTCGACAATCTGTTCCACCCGCATGGCACTGGAGAGATCGCGGGACATTTCGTAGAGGGCCTGAATCCGCCGTTCCCGTTTGCGGGCGGTCAAAACCTGGAAGCGCAGACCGGCGGTGAGTTGGCCCACAACCAGGGCCACGGTCAGCATGACCGCGAAGGTGACCAGATATTGCACGTCCGAGACGGCAAACGAAAAGCGGGGCGGGACAAAGAAAAAATCGAAGGCGGCCACGGAGAGAAACGCCGCCAGCACGGCCGCCCCGCGTCCCGAACGGATGGCAGTGAAGACCACGGCCAGCAGAAAAATCATGACAATGTTGGCCAAATCGAGATGATCACGCAACGGCGTACTCACAATCGTGGCCAGGGCGACGTTGAGCAGTGACAGCAGATGGGGACGCCAGACGGTGGGGCCACGGGATTTGGGCGCGGGGAGTGGCTTGGTGGTCTCCTGTTCGTCATCCTCACGGGCTATCTGGAGGAGTTCCAGGTCCGGGGCCAGGCGACCCAGCCTTTCGGCAAAACCATGTTGCCAGGGCAGTCGTCGATAGCGGTCCCGTCCCACCAGCAGGGTGCCCAGATTGTGTTCATGGGCGTAGGCGACGGCGACCTCCACGGGGTCCGGGCCGGACAGGTTGGCCGTATTCGCGCCCATCTCCTGGGCCAATTTCAGAATGTTGATAACACGCACCCGGGCCGCTTCCGGCAGGTTGTGCATGGACGGTGTCTCGATGGCGATGGCATGCCAGGGCGCGCCGGTCTGGTTGGCCCGGCGGGCGGCGCGACGCACCAGTTTTTCACTGTCCGGTCCCGGTCCCACGCAGACCAGCACCAATTCCCGGGTCGGCCAGACGGTGGTTACCGATTTTTCCCGTCGCCAGGCGCGCACGTCGCCATCCACCCGGTCGGCGGTGCGGCGCAACGCCAGTTCCCGCAGGGCCAGCAGATTGCCCTTGCGGAAAAAATGTTCCATGGCCCGTTCCGCTTGATGGGAGATATAGACCTTGCCCTCCCGCAGTCGTTGCAGCAACTCCTCGGGGGGCAGGTCTACCAGCACCATTTCGTCCGCCTGGTCGATGACATGGTCGGGCACCCGCTCCAGCACGCGCACACCGGTAATCTTGCCGATGACATCGACCAGGCTTTCGACATGCTGGACGTTGACGGTGGTGTACACGTCGATGCCTGCGCCCAGCAACTCCATAATATCCTGCCACCGTTTGGGATGGCGGGAGCCGGGGGCGTTGGAATGGGCCAGTTCATCCATCAGGATCAGTTGGGGTTTGCGACGCAAGGCCGCATCCAGATCGAATTCCTCCAGGATGTGACCCTTGTATTCGATCCGGCAGCGGGGCAGCACGTCGAGCCGTTGCATCAACTCGGCGGTCTCGCGGCGGCCGTGGGTCTCCACCACGCCAGCCACCACATCCATCCCCTGGGTGTGCAAGACCTGGGCGGCGGTCAACATCGCATAGGTCTTGCCCACCCCGGGGCAGGCTCCAAAAAAGACCTTCAACTTGCCCCGATCCGCGCGGGATGTCTCGGCTGTCAACTGGGCGAGAATGACATCGGGATCGGGTCGGGTGTGCAGGGAATCAGGAGTCATGCCGACTGGTTACCTTTATCTGGGTGGCGAAAAATCAAAACGTCTTGGTCAGCGAGAGAATGACATGGGCCCCGCCCATTTCGACAAAATCCTTGCTGCTTTTCATCGATTGGACATGGCCATACACATCGTCATTGTCCGCATACGTCAGGGACAGGGCGAGGCTGATGTCATAGTCAAACCCTTTGGCAATGCCGATTTTGTAATCGGTATAGTCGGGGTCGGTGGTACCATTGCTCGGTGCTTTCAGGTTGGCCGTATAATGGAGATGTCCGATATGCAGGGGCAGGGTGACATTCTGGCCGAACGTCTCTTCCGGCAAAGGCACGGTGGCGGTCAGGTCCGCATAGGTGCTCCACCGGGTATCGGAGGTATAACCGGTGTTGGTGTTGGCTCCGAAATAATCTGTCAACGCAGCGGAAAGCTTGAATGCGATCCATTTGTAACCAAAGCCGCCGTTGACTTCAAGGTTGTTGAAAGTCTGGCTTTTGGGATAGAACGGGGATTTGTGGTAATCGGCCCCTGGATAGACCGTACCCGCCAATCCGACGGTCCAGGTCCAGTCCTCTTGCGAAAATTTGCCGTTATAGCCGCCATAGATATCCCATTCCACCGTGCCACCGGCATATTCCCGGTCGCTGATGTTGGAAAGCCAGGTTCCGGCATACCAGCCATCGACATGGCTGTAATCGAGACCGCCTTGCAGGGCCGGTTGATTCCAGGTTTGCGTCATGCCACGGAATATATAGTTGTTGACCACGCCAATGTTCGGGGTGAACGTGTTGGTGGGGGTGGGGGCCGGGTCGGGTGCCTTGGCCTCCTCGGCCAGTCCGATGACCGGTGCCAGGAGGGTCATGCCGCCCAGCAGGGCGACGAGTATGGCTTTTTTGTTGGTATGCATGATTTTTGGTTCCTTGTTTCAGTAGTGAATAAATCAACCAGCAGTGGCTGGGTGATTAGACCGCGCCTTGCATGGGATGCGTGGTTGTTCAAACGTCATTCCCGCGCAGGCGGGAATCCAGGTGGGATCTGCGAACTCTGGATCCCCGCTTTTGCGGGGATGACGGACACTATACTGTACGCGGTCATAAGCGACACTTCCTGTGCCGTCATTCCCGCCTGCGCGGGAATGACGATACTCGTCAATTGTGACCGTGCGCAGTATACGCATTCCGCAACAGGTGCGGTTTAAGTCTTTTATTTCCTGGTCAGGCAATGCCCATCTTGGGACGGCGGACCTCCCGTCCGCTTTTCTTCCCCACCGCCTTGACCGTTGTTGTGACCTCTCCTGGGGCGGGCGGTGAACCGCCCCCCCAGACCCCCCCACCCTTTTTTTTAATAATTGATCAAGGGGGACCGGGGGGGATTATCCCCCCCGGTAGGGTCCAGGGGCAAAGCCCCTGGTGGGGGTGTGGGGGCAACGCCCCCACCAGGAGTCCTAACGAACCTTCTTCTGATCCAGAGCCAGATTCAAAGTCAACACATTGACCCCGGCCTCGCCCAGAAAACCGAACGCACGTCCCGCCGTATGTTGTGCCACCAGATCCCGCACCATCTGTTCCGACAACCCCCGCTCCCGTGCCACCCGTGGCACCTGCCACAAGGCGGCGGCGGGCGAGATGTGCGGATCCAACCCGCTGGCCGACGAGGTCACCAGATCCACCGGAATGGGCAACTTTTGCGTCGGATCGCTCTCCTTGAGGGCGGCAATCCGCGCATCCACCGCATCCTTCAAGGCTGGGTTGAGCGGTCCCAGATTGGAGCCACCGGACGACGCCGCATTGTAAGTCATGGGCGAGGTGGCCGAAATACGACCCCAAAAATAACGCGGCTCCGAAAATGTCTGCCCGATCAACTCAGAGCCAACCACCTGGCCGTTGACATGCAACAAGCTGCCAGCAGACTGCTGCGGAAAAAACAGTTGTGCCAGGCTGGTGACCAAGGCCGGATAGAGAACACCGGTCAGCACCGTCATCAGGATCAGCATCAACAGAGCGGGTTTCAGTTCTTTGATCATTTCAGTTACCTCAGGTAAGATGCAGAACAACCAGAATAAGATCAATGGCCTTGATGCCGATAAAGGGCACCACCAATCCGCCCAACCCATAGACCAGCAGATTGCGCCGCAACAAAGCGTCGGCCCCGACCGGTCGATATTCCACCCCTTTCAAGGCCAGGGGAATCAGAGCGATGATGATCAAGGCATTGAAGATGACCGCCGACAAAATGGCCGAGGCCGGCGTGGCCAGTCCCATGATGTTGAACACATTCAAGTCGGGATAGGTGACCGCAAAGGCCGCCGGGATGATGGCAAAATATTTGGCCACATCGTTGGCGATGGAAAAGGTGGTCAACGCACCCCGCGTCATCAACATTTGCTTGCCGGTCTCCACCACCTCGATCAGCTTGGTGGGGTTGGAGTCCAGGTCCACCATATTGCCCGCCTCTTTGGCGGCCTGGGTGCCACTGTTCATGGCCACCGCCACATCGGCCTGGGCCAAAGCCGGGGCATCATTGGTGCCGTCCCCGGTCATGGCCACCAATCGCCCCTCCTGCTGATATTGACGGATCAGTTTGAGCTTGGCTTCCGGGGTGGCCTCGGCCAGAAAATCGTCCACCCCGGCTTCGGCGGCAATGGCCGCTGCGGTCAGGCGATTGTCCCCGGTAATCATGACCGTCTTGATCCCCATGCGGCGCAACTCGGCGAAACGCTCCTTGATCCCTCCCTTGACAATATCCTTCAACTCCACCGCCCCCAGAACCCGATTGCCCTCGGCCACCACCAGCGGGGTGGAGCCTCGGCGGGCGATTTCATCCACCAGGGTCTGAATGGCCAGGGGCCAACTGCCGCCGATGCTTTCCACATAGCGGTGCACGGCCTCCGAGGCCCCCTTGCGAATGGAACGGCCCTGGAAATCGATCCCGCTCATGCGGGTCTGGGCGGTAAAATGGACAAAGGTTGCCCCATCGGCATGAATGTCCCGACCGCGTTGATGCAACAGTTCCTTGGCCAAAGTGACGATGGACCGCCCTTCCGGGGTTTCGTCCGCCAGCGAGGCCAGCAGGGCCGCTTCGGCCAACACCTTTTCGCCCACCCCCTGAGCCGGGGCAAACAAGGAGGCCTGCCGGTTGCCCAGGGTGATGGTACCGGTCTTGTCCAGCAGCAATACATCCACATCACCGGCGGCTTCCACCGCCTTGCCGGAGGTGGCCAAGACATTTTTCCCCATCATGCGACTCATGCCCGCCACCCCGATGGCAGAGAGCAGACCGCCAATGGTGGTGGGAATCAGGCAAACCAGCAAAGCCACCAGTACCGTCACCGTGACCGGGGAGCCGGCCTTGGCCGACTCGACCCCATAAATCGAGAAGGGCAGCAGGGTAACGGTGGCCAGCAAAAAGATGAGGGTCAGCTTGACCAACAGAATGGTCAGGGCAATCTCGTTGGGGGTTTTTTGCCGTTTGGCCCCCTCCACCATGCTGATCATGCGGTCCAGAAAGGTTTCCCCCGGATTGGCCATGATCCGCACCACCAGCCAGTCGGAGAGAATGCGGGTTCCGCCGGTGACGCCGGAAAAATCGCCGCCTGATTCCCGGATCACCGGGGCCGATTCGCCGGTGATGGCCGATTCATCCACCGAGGCCACCCCTTCGATGATTTCCCCATCGCCGGGAATAATATCGCCGGTGGCAACCAGCACCACATCCCCCTTGCGCAGGGTTTCCGAGGCGACGCTCTCCCATTTGGCATCGGGACGCGGCTCTTTGAGTTTTTTGGCCAGCACCGTCTTGCGCAGCCCCTTCAGGGCAGCGGCCTGGGCCTTGCCCCGCCCTTCGGCCATCGCCTCGGCAAAATTGGCAAACAGCAAGGTGAACCACAACCACAAGGTGACCGCCAGGATAAACCAGGTCGGGGCCTCACCATGGCCCATGACGGCCTGGATATACAGCCCGGAGGTCAACAAACTGCTCAACCAGACCACAAACATGACCGGGTTGCGGATCTGATACTGGGGTGAAAGACGCCGGAACGAATCCCAAATGGCCTCTTTGAGGATGGTGGGGTCGAACAGCGATAATTGTCCATGCATATGCGTTGCTCCCGTCAATGTCCGTTGATCATATGTACGTGTTCCACAATCGGACCGAGGGCGAGCGCGGGCAGAAAAGTCAATGCACCGACAATAATCACCGTCCCGATCAGCAGGGCCACAAACAGGGGGGTATGGGTGGGCAGGGTTCCGGCCGAGGAGGGGACAGTCTTTTTGGATGCCACGGAACCGGCGATGGCCAAGGCCGGTATGATCAGCCAATAGCGGGACAGGAGCATGGCGAACCCCAGCATGGTGTTGTAGAACGGGGTGTTGACCGACAGACCGCCAAAGGCACTGCCGTTATTGTTGCCCGCCGAAGAGAAGGCATAGAGAATCTCCGAAAAGCCATGAATACCGGGATTGGCGATACCCGCCAGTCCTGCCTCACTCACCACCGCGACCGCCGTGCCGACCAGCACCACCAGACAGGGGGTGATGACCGCGACCGCCGACATCTGGATCTCGAAGGCCCCGATCTTTTTGCCCAGATATTCCGGGGTGCGACCGATCATCAGACCGGCGACAAAGACCGCCACCAGGGCAAAGATGATCATGCCATACAACCCGCAACCGACCCCGCCATAGATCACCTCGCCCAGTTGGATCATCCACATGGGCACCAGTCCACCCAGGGGAGTGAAGGAATCGTGCATGGCATTGACCGAGCCATTGGAAGCGGCGGTGGTGGCCGTGGCCCAGATGGCCGAATTGACGATGCCAAACCGGGTCTCCTTGCCTTCCATGTTGCCACCGGACGATTGACTGGAGGCATGGGTGTCCACCCCCAACCGCTCGAACAGCGGATTGCCGGACTGTTCCGCTCCGACGCAAAGGGCCAGAAGGGCGACAAAGACAATCGTCATGGCCGCCAGGATGGCCTTGCCCTGGCGCAAATCACCGACAAACTGGCCGAAGGCGATGCAGAAGGCCGCCGAAATCAGCAGGATGGAGAGCATTTCCAGAAAGTTGGCAAAGGGCGTGGGATTTTCCAGGGGGTGGGCGGAGTTGGCATTGAAAAAACCACCGCCATTGGTGCCCAATTGCTTGATGGCACCTGCGAAGCTACCGGTCCCAGGGCAATGGATTGCTCCTTGGTCGTCTTTTTCTCGGTGACCGGTTGCCCTTTTTCATCCTTGAGGGGCTGGCCATCGGGGCCGTTGACTGGATCGTCATAGGCCAATTCCTGCATCAGTTGCGCAGTCTGGTAGGGAGCGAGGGTCTGCGGCACCCCCTGGCTGACGAGAAGCAGGGACAACACGATGCTCATGGGCAGCAGGATGTAGAGGGTGGAACGGGTCATGTCGATCCAGAAGTTGCCGATGCCGGTCTCCTCCCGCCGGGTGAAGGCCCGCATCAAGGCCGCCATCACCGCCATGCCGGTGGCCGCCGAGACAAAATTTTGCACGGTCAGGCCCAGCATTTGGGTCAGGTAGGACATGGTTGACTCGCCGCCATAGCCCTGCCAGTTGGTATTGCTGACAAAACTGACGGCGGTGTTGAAGGAACTGTCCGGGGTCACATTGGCCATGGCCTGGGGATTGAACGGCAACCATAACTGAAGCCGTTGCAGCGCGTACACCGCCAGGAAACCGAGCAGATTGAAAATCAGCACCGCGAAGGCGTACCGGGTCCAGGACATGTCATCGCTGTGCCGCACGCCGCACAAGCGGTAAAAGGCTTCTTCCACGGGGGAGAGCCAACGCACGCTGGCGGGGAGTACCTCCCCATAAATTTTGGCCATGTACAAGCCCAGAGGCCAGGCAAGCAGCAGCAAAGCTGCCACATAGAAAATAAGCTGAAGATAGCCGTTGATGGTCATGGCACCATTTTCCCGGAAAAGGGTGGATAGTCTGGGTTGATGCCCATGCGAAAGGCATTGACCGGGTGCGCCGACGACGCACCAGAACAATCGCTGCGCATGGCAGGGCGGTGGACGTCAACCCACTGATTCCCTTGGCCCGTATGTATACGACTCATCAGGTAGGCGGCGGGCCAGGAGAGGGCCAACAGAGAGGCCAGGGCGATACCCGTGCTGGAGTGAATATCGATGTTCATGAAAATTTCTCCGGTAAAAACAAGACGATGACCAGGTAAACGAACACGGCAACCGTCACCACCAGGCCAATCAAATACAGTGGGCTCATTTATCGTCTCCGTAATCGCTCGAACAGGGAAACCAGGGCGGCCGATAGGGCAAAAAAGCCGACGGCCAAGGCAAGATAGACAACGTCCATGACAGCTCCTTCAGGTGAAATTGATAATGGGCCGTACTCTACACAAAAAAAGAGGAAAGCGGTAATCAAATGTTTGATTAAAAATATTAAATTTTTGTCAATTAAGAATGTGACGGTGTCTTGATAAAATTTTGAGATTTCCGGCTTGCTTTTGATGCGTCCTGATCGGTTTGGCTGTTGGTGGCTTTCAGCGCAGGTGCACGCTCTTTCCACCACCGCAACACATTGGAGGCTGTACTGTATTCCATTATTGCATTGTTTTCAATATTTTTGTGTTTTTGCGCCATGGATTGCCACAGGGTGACTGGGATGGGGGGCAACCGGGTTGTTTTGAATCGTCGCTGTCGTTGTCGGGGGCGTCGCCCCTGGACCCCGCCAGAGGGGATAATCCCCCGCCTGCCCCATTGATAATGATCGAAAAAAAAGGTGGAGGGGTCTGGGGAGGCGGTTCTCCGCCTCCCCAGCACTGGCCGAATCTTTGTCTTTTTACCGCAAAAGTTTTTGCTGTTTTTATTCTTCTTGAACCGGTTTCTATAAAATTTTGATGTTTTTACCATATAATTAATTTTATTTTTAAGTTGTTCTGCTATCAAATTCCATTTATAAGGTGAAATCGTTGTCTCCCTATACTCGACGGGGAATTTATCAATTTAACGTAACTCTGGCCGGAGGTTTCATGAACGAACCAACAGAAGCGGTACACAAAAATCGTCTTATTGTTTTAATGATTGGTGCCATTGGCGTGGTATTTGGTGACATTGGCACCAGTCCGCTCTATGCCGTCAAAGAGGCTCTGGGCGGGGCACATGCGGCCACCCCCACCCATGACAATGTGTTGGGTGTCATTTCGCTCATTCTTTGGACCCTGATGATTGTGCTGACCGTGAAATATCAGTTTTTTATCATGCGGGCCGATGATCATGGCGAAGGGGGCAATCTGGTGCTGGTGACGCTGGCCAAACGGTTTTGTCAAGGCAATGTCCGGCTTCGGCGTGCCATCATGATTGCGGGCATGATCGGGGTATCGCTCTTTTTTGGGGATGGGGCGATCACCCCGGCCATCTCGGTGTTGTCGGCGGTGGAAGGGTTGGAGGTGGTGACCCCTGCCTTCCAGCCCTACATTATTCCCATTACTCTTATGGTGATCGTTTTGCTGTTTATGTTCCAGAGCAAGGGGACGGCCAAGCTGGGGCGTTTTTTCGGTCCCGTTTGTGCGGCCTGGTTTGTGGCCATCGCCCTGGTGGGGTTGAAAGAGATCTTCCGGCATCCCGAAATTTTGGCGGCCTTGAACCCCCTGTACGGGTTCCGGTTTTTGTTTGGCAGTGCCGGAGAGAACACCTTCATGGTGCTGGGGTCGGTCTTTCTGGCGGTGACCGGGGCCGAGGCCCTCTATGCGGACATGGGCCATTTCGGCAAATCGGCCATCAACTGGTCCTGGGGAGCCTTTGTCTTTCCTGCCTTGATCTTGAACTATCTGGGCCAGGGTGCCCTGATCCTGGGAGACCCGGAGATGGTGAAAAATCCTTTCTACCTGTGTGTGCCCGACTGGGGGGTGCTGCCCATGGTGGTGTTGGCCACCTCGGCGACCATCATTGCCTCGCAGGCGATGATTTCCGGGGCCTTTTCCGCCACCCGGCAGGCCATCCAGTTGGGCTATCTGCCCCGTTTTCGGGTGGTCCACACCTCGCCCTCGGAATTCGGCCAGATCTATGTGCCGGTCACCAACTGGTTGTTGTTGATCGCGGTGGTCGCCCTGGTGCTGGGTTTCAAGAGTTCGGACAATCTGGCGGCGGCCTATGGGATTGCCGTGACCGGAACCATGGTCGCGGTGACCGTCCTGGCCTTTGGCATTGTGTTGCGCCGTATGTTTTCCTGGAGTCTGTTGGTGGCCCTGCCGCTTTTGCTGATTTTCTTGACGGTGGATATGGCCTTTTTCGGGGCCAATGCCCTCAAATTTATGGACGGTGGCTGGTTTCCCATCGGCATGGGGGCAGTCATTTTTCTCCTGATGTCCACCTGGCGCAAGGGCCGGGATCTGGTCAACCATGCCGTGCAGAAGGAGCACATCCCACTGGACACCTTTTTGCGGGGGCTGGACATGGTACCCGGCCATCGGGTGCCGGGCACCGCCGTTTTCATGGCCCGCACTATCGACATGGCTCCTCCCGCCATGATGGAAATGGTGAAGCATACCAAGGTTATGTATGAACGGATCATCCTGCTGAACGTCCAAACCGTGGATGTGCCGCACCTGGGCGAGGCGGAACGGGTTCAGGTGGACGTTTTGTTCAATGGCTGTTATCGCATTGTGATCCGTTATGGCTATATGGAAGACACCGATGTGCCGCAGGCACTCGCGGCTTGCCGACTGGCGTTGGCGGGGGGGGCGTTGCTGATCGATGAAAATACCCATTTCTTCCTGGGCAAGGCCGATTTTGTGCTGGGCCGCAATCCAGGGATGGCCAATTGGCGGTTGAAACTTTTTCTCAGCATGTATCGCAGTGACGAACGTTCCTCCTACTTTAACCTGCCACCCATGCAGTCGGTCAACCTGGGCACCCGTATTGTCCTGGGCAGCCTGGAATGAGGAACGCGACAGAGCCTATCAACCTTGAACAAAACGAGGATCGCACGATGTCCGGTACATTTCTGGTAGTGGGTTTGGGTGTCTTCGGCAGTTATGTGGCCAAGACCTTGTCTGCGAGTGGGGCTTATGTGCTGGCTGTGGATCGGGCAAAGGAACCGGTCAATGTCATCCAGGGTGTGGTGTCAAAAGCGGTCTGTTGTGACGCCACCCATGCTGACCGCATGGAGGTGGTGGGGGCCTTTGCGGTGGGCACGGCCATTGTGGCCTTGCGCAACCATTTTGAGGCCACTGTGCTGATTACCATTGCCTTGCGTCAGCACGGCGTGCCCCGCATTCTGGTGCGGGCGGACAACGAGCAGCAGGCCAAGGCAATTCAGACCGTCGGAGCGACGGAAGTATTGTTGCCGTCTCGTGATATGGCGTTGCGCATTGCCCAGCAATTGATCCATCCCGACCAGACGGTCGTCCAGCAGGCACCGTTGGGCACGTTGTTGCACGCAGCACAGGCTGGGCGCGACTGGAGTTTGAATGCTTTCGCGCATGATGTGTTCTGAAACAGGACAGGTGTAGTGGTTCAACCCATGCCATTACACACATCTCAACAAGTCGTTGATATTTGCAGGGGTCCAGGGGGATTATCCCCCTGGTGGGGTCCAGGGGCAAAGCCCCTGGCGGGGTTCGGGGCGGAGCCCCGCCAGGGGTATCAAGGGGCTGCGAATTAAAAAACAGCACAGTAGCAACAGGTTGGTGGTTCCAACTCCAGGGGCTTGTTTTTCCGGGGCTCCGCCCCGGACCCCACCAGGGGCGTTGCCCCTGGACCCCACTGGGGGAGATAATCTCCCCCGGATCCACATGAATAATAATAACTTTTTGCGATGTGTGTAACGGGATGGGTTCAACCGGGCTGATTGGGTGGGGCTGTTGTTATTCAATGGGGGGCCGGGGGAGATTATCTCCCCCGGTGGGCAGGGGCGAAGCTCACCTGCCATTCCAATCAGCTTGATTGGTTCACCAGATCGCCCACCTTCAGTCGTCGGTCGATTCCAGCCAGGCGTGCAACTTTCTTGTCTTCCGGGAGGCATGCTCCATGGCCATGGCCCGTTTGAGATATTTCTTGAGCAACTTTTTCATTTGATTTCTCCCCGATTCAATGCCGTGGCCGACTGCCACGACGATAACCAGACCGATTCGCTGCGCTTGCTTGATCAACATCACGTTCTGCGCATGGCCCAAACGACGATCCAGGCCGAACGAATGATGGGTTGCATTCTACGCCACTAAAAATCAGAAAGATAATCAAATGTGCGACAAAAATTATTAAATTTTTGTCAAAGAAGGGGGTGAATCAATCTTGATGATCATTCAGGTGAATTGCAGCAGGCTCTTTTCCGGCAGAATCACGGCGGTCAGTGGTCCGCCCAGCCTGGACCCGGTATCCAGACCGATGCGGTGGGGATGGGCGAAGGGGTCTGGAGTATAGCTGTGGCCGTGGACGATTATTTTGGGCAACGGATGGGGCCAACTCAGAAAGGGATGGCGGATATGCAATAAATCGCTGGGCCGTTGTGCGTCCAGGGCGCGTTGGGGGTGGATGCCGGCATGACAGAAAAAAAAGGTCTCTGTGGTCCAGGAGAGGGGCATGCGGGTAAAAAAAGGGAGATGATCCCGGAGGGATATCTGGTTTTGCCGATAGCTGGCCAGGGTTTCCGCACCGCCGTCGGGCCAGCCTTCCCGGGTGTCATCCTGCCACCTGGCCGCTTTGGATCCCACCAGATGATCGAGCATGCACTGCTCATGATTGCCCTGGAGCAGAATGGTCCGGGGGCAGGCGGCCAGCAAATCCATCAAGCAGAGGACCACTTCGCAGCTTTTGGGGCCACGGTCGATATAATCGCCCAGAAAGACCAACTGATCATCGGGGGTGGGTTGGATACGGTCGAGCAAGCCTCGCAGCTTGTCGTACTCGCCGTGAATATCCCCGATGGCAATCAGGCGTGACATGGTGCTGTGTCCGGTCGAGGGCAATAAAAAAGGACTCAACCGAATGGGGTCAAGTCCTGAAGGGTGTTTGGTGCCCAAGGGGAGAGTCGAACTCCCATATCCTTGCAGATACTAGAACCTGAATCTAGCGCGTCTACCAGTTCCGCCACCTGGGCCCAAAGACGATTTGCAGGATACAAAGGTCAGGTCCGGCTGTCAAGCGGTGTTGAAATTTTTGTTGCGACGGTTGCCAAATCCAGCACATCCGACAACCGTGGCTGCAAGTAGGCCGCCATGATGGCCACACAGGCTTCCACGGAATGGGTGGCGGTATTCAGCACCAGATCCGCCTGCTCCGGCTCTTCATAAGGCGATGATATGCCGGTAAATTCGGCAATCAGGCCCGCTCTGGCCTTCTGGTACAACCCTTTGCTGTCGCGTTGTTCGCACACATCCAGGGGGCACTGGCAATAGATTTCCACAAAACTTTCCGGGCCAATCAGCTTTCTGGCCTGCTGCCGGTCGGCCTGAAAGGGGGAGATAAAGGCGGTCAGGGCGATCATGCCCGCTTCGACAAACAGTTTGGCCACCTCGGCCGCCCGGCGAATATTTTCGCGGCGGGATTCGGCGGAAAAACCCAGGTCGCGGCACAAACCATGGCGCAGATTGTCCCCATCCAGGACAAAGGTATGGCATTCGCGCTGGTGCAAATGTTCTTCCAGGGCATGGGCCAGCGTCGATTTGCCTGACCCGGACAGACCGGTAAACCATAAGACGATGCCCTTGTGACGGTTTTGCTTTTCGCGTTGTTCGCGTGTTATAGTGGCATCGTGCCAGATGATGAAGGGAGGGCGAGAGATATTGTCCATGATAGTCAACCATTATACCGTGTCTGAGGAGGTTGGGCCCGGCGGCGGATCAACGTCTGCCCGCAGCGCGGCACACTGTCGCACAAAACAGGACCTGGTCACAAGGAACCATGCATGGACGGCAGGTTGCCAAGCCGCACTGCCAACGGATCTGGCGCACAACGAGATCCATCTTTGGCACCGCACGCGCTGGCCGCTTCCCGCCGAGGGGGATCGCCTGTATGCCCTCCTGTCGTCCGAGGAGCAACACCGCCTCCCGACCTTTGCCCTGGAGAGGCAACGTCTGGCCTTTGTGGCCGTGCGGGGCACCTTGCGTGCCTTGCTGGGCCATTATCTGGATCTTCCGCCCGCATCTGTTCGGTTTCGTTATGGTCCAGATGGCAAACCCCACCTGGATCATCCGGGTGTATCGCTCTGTTTTAATGTGACCCATGCCGGGCAGTGGATCTGGTATGCCCTCAGTCGGGAGACGGACCTGGGCGTCGATCTGGAAGAGATACGTCCGGCCCCTCCGGCCAAACGGCTGCACTTGGCGCGGCGATTTTTTGCCAGCGCGGAGGCCGCCGCCCTCGCAGCTTTGCCGACGGCGCAGGTCAATGAGGCCTTTTTTGCCTGTTGGACCCGCAAGGAGGCCTATATCAAGCGGCATGGTGCCAGCCTGGCCCGCCTGCTCACCCAATTTACCGTCAGTGTCGATCCGGCCCAACCGGCCCGGTTGCTGGCCACCCCCTGGCAGCCTGCCGATGTGGACTGTTGTCAACTCCACGATTTGCCCGCCCCGGCGGGCTACCGGGCCGCCCTCGCTCTGGCTGCGACCACGCCGTTTTCGGTGTGTCGTTGGCCGTGGCCGGAGACAATTTAGCATGATATTACTGGAATTCTTCCAGAGTCACAATTCATCTTGGTGGTGTTTCAATATTATCTCCTGAATCGGTGACTTCGTTGCGGGGAAATGATCGTCAACCATTTGAATTTGCACATTAATATGATACAATTTGAACTGTTTTTCAACTCACCTGGAGAGTAAAATGAAACAGTTCATTATTGAGCA
>JADFYM010000079.1 GCA_015233035.1 Magnetococcales bacterium | reverse complement strand
GGCCTTGATCATCGTTTCGGCCATTCCAGCCAGAACCCTGGATTCCCGCCTTCGCGGGAATGACGAGCGAATTTCGTGTCATACCCATTCCCGTCATGCCCGCGCAGGCGGGCATTCAGGAGAGTTCGTGGACGAAACGATGATCACGGCCGCAGGGGAGAATCCAGACAGCCGGTTGCTTTTATTGCCCCAGTGGTGGCGTGACGGGTTGCGCGAGACAATCGATCCCGGCATAAAGTCCGCCCTCGAGTCGCACCCCCTGGGTATCCCGATACTGTATGGACAGGGGAGGCAAAAAGCCAAGGGTTTTACTGGCAACCGGGTAATCCCCCCAATCGATCTTGTCAGACCGCATAAAGCCGGTGATCGAGCCGAAGGGAGAGAGCATCCGCACCGTGTTGCCGCCATGCCGATAAAAGACAAAGGTATAGGCCTTTGGGCAATAATAGCGATCGAGTTCCACCGGCTTGGGCATCCAGACAGCGGGCATATAACTCAAGAGAAGCCATACCAGTGCAATCGACAGGACAATACCGAGCCGAGGCGCATGGACCGCCAGCAGCGAGGAGAGGGTACGCTGGCCTGGCGGTTCCTCTCCAGGAGAGGTAGGACCATCGCCCACCAGCTCGCTGGCTGTGGGACGGCGATGGCCAAGAAAATGCTCCTGCATGACGACCCAAACCGGTTTCATCCGGTTTCGCGCCCATTCCCGCAACCAGTGCGTCCCCTGCCGTGGCGCAGACACGGGTGCCGATACACCGATAGCGGGCACGGAGGCCAGCGGTCGCGCGGTCGCGATGACCATGCTTGTCATACGCTCAGGGGGGCGTACCACGCGCTGCGCCTCTTGCAGGATGCGACTCTCGACCAGCACAAACACGGTAACCAGGATCGGCATCACGACCGTCAAGGCCGGGGCCTGTTGGTTGACCCAATCGGCCAACAGCGGATCGGTCATGGCCATATCGCCGGCGACCCAACCCAGCAGCGCACCACCCGCCTGGATCAGCAGCGGATAGCGTTGCAACAAGACACCCACAAACAGGCTGCCAAACATCAGCAACGGAACACTCAACAACAGCCCCAACACCAGAAACAGCAGACTGCCCTGGGTGACCGCCGCCAGACCGAGCACATTGTCGACACTCATGACGACATCGGCGACCATGATTGTTCGGATGGCCGCCCACAAACTCGCATTCTGCCCGGCGGTGGAGGCCGCAGAGGAGGCCTCTTCCCCTTCCCCAAGAATCAGCTTGATGGCGATCACGACCAGCGTCACCCCGCCCACCAGTTTGAGCGCGGTCATGGACAGCAACAGACTGGCAACGACCGTCAGTATAATGCGCAAGGCGATGGCACAACCGGTCCCGATGAACAAAGCACGCCGCTTCTGTGCCGGTGGCAACGCCCGGCAGGCCAGTGCAATCACCACGGCGTTGTCACCGCTCAACAACACATCGAGGAAAAAGACCTCCAGTGTCAGGTTGAAATAATGAAAAAAAGTGTCCAGGCCAGGCATGATTACCTCGTGGTGCAACCTGCCATCAGTGTGCGGGCCCCAGGTTGGGACCGGTCTTGAAATGACGCAAAAATTCTGTGTCGGGGGAGAGCACTATGGTCGGCCCGGACTCGGCCAGGGCCTGTCGATAGGTCTGCAAGGATCGGTATAACTTGTAGAAAGACGGATCCTGGTCGAAGGCGTCCGACAAAATCTGGTTGGCCTCGGCATCGGCCTGACCGCGCGTCATTTTGGCCTGTCCCTGGGCCTCGGAGAGGATCACGGTGCGTTCGCGGTCGGCTTTGGCCTGAATCTGCTGGGCCCACTCAAAGCCTTGGGCCCGCAACTCCTTGGCCTCCCGCTGACGTTCCGATTTCATCCGGTCATAGATGGCCTGGCTGGTTTCCAACGGCAAATCGACCCGATGAAAACGAACTTCCACAATCTCCATGCCAATATCCCGGGCCTTGCCCGCCACCTCTTGCTGGATATGCTCGACAATGCGTGGCCGCTCGTCCGACAACAGCGCGCGCAACATGACCTGGCCCAGTTCGCGCCGCAAGGACGAACTCACCAGTTGGGTCAATTGCAAGGCCGCCTGTTCCGGTGTGCGCAAGGCCTGGTAAAACCGCAAGGCATTGGCAATGCGAAACCGGGTATAGGTCTGCACCTCGATGCGCTTCTGGTCGCCCAGAATCACCTGTTCGGTCGGCAGTTCCAGAGTCAACAGGCGGGTGTCATAGTAGGTGACCGCATCGATCAATGGCCATTTCCATTGCAGCCCCGGCTCATGCACGGTGGCAATCGGCGCACCGAGGCGAATGAGCAGGGCCTGCTGCGTCTCCTGGACGGTATAGAGGGTGGCCGACAGCAGCCAACACATAAAAAACGCTATAAAAAAAAGCAATATACGCCATATGGTGCTCATTTGCCCCTCCCCGGACTTTCCGCCTTCTCTTTATCGGCCAGCGGCAGATAGGGGACAACGCCTGCCACCCCTTTACTCGACGTGTCGATAATGACCCGGGTGGATTTTTTCAGCAGTTCGTCCACGCTTTCGGCATACAGCCGCCAGGCCGTCACCTCTTTGGCCTTGACATAGCTCGCATGGACCGCCAAAAATCCCTTGGCATCCCCGGCGGCCAGGTTGACCACCTGCGATTTGTACGCCTCGGCCTCCTGGACAATGTGCGCGGCTTCGCCACGCGCCCGTGGAATAATATCGTTGGCATAGGCCTCCGCCTCATTGCGGGCCCGTTCCTGATCGGCCCTGGCCCGTTGCACATCATTGAAGGCGTCGATCACGGCACCGGGCGGATCGACCCGCTGCAATTGCACCTGGGTGATCCAGATGCCGGAATCGGTCTGATCGAGCAGGGTTTGCAACAGATCGCGGGTCTGGTCGGTAATCTGCTGGCGTTTGTCCGACATGGCGGCCTGGATCGGGGTGCGGCCGATCACCTCGCGCAAGGCACTCTCCGCCACAATTTTGATCGCCGCCTCGGGATTGTCCACCTTGAACAAAAATTTGCCGCTATCCTTGATCCGCCAGAAAACCGCGCATTCCCCTTCCAGAATATTTTCATCGCCGGTCAACATTTGCTTGCTGCGGAACAGATCCATATCGCTCTGCGCGGCATTCTGCCCCACGCCCAGTTGCAACTGGTTGACCTGGGTAATTTTCGGCAGAAGTATGGTTTCGATGGGATATGGCCAATGATAATGCAGGCCGGATTCGGTGGTTTCCACCCAGCGACCGAAGCGCAAGACCACCCCCTGCTCGTCTGGCTGCACCTTGTAGATGCCAGCAGACACCCAGGCGATGGCGAACAGACCCAGCAGCCACCACATGCTTTTGCCACGCCAACCGAGCAGGCGGACATAATAGTGGAATCCTTGCAACCGTTCAGCGATCGGGGAGCCGATGCGGGGTGCAGGGGGGGGGCCTGGGGGGGGTTCGACGGGGTTCGACGACATCAATAAAACTCCAGTAGCGTTCCTGTTATCGATTCTGCTTGCCTGGACAGGCGGGATTCAGGCAGGAGACGTAGAGATAAAGCACATGGTCATCCAGCACAAAACCCGCCTCCTCGGCAATTTTCCGCTTGCGTTCCTCAATGATCGGATCATTGAATTCAATCATCTTTTTGCAGTCCACGCAGATCATATGGTCATGATGCCGGTCGCTGGACAATTCGTAGGTGGCGCGACCATCCTCGTAGCGGTGACGGTACAGGAGACCAGCATGTTCAAACTGGGTCAACACCCGGTAGATGCTGGCCAGTCCCACCCGGAAACCACGCTCCTGCAAGTTTTGATATACCTCCTCCGCAGACAGGTGCGGCATCCCTTCGGAAAACAGGGCCAGCACACTCATCCGGGAAAAAGTGGGGCGCAACCCGACTCTTTCCAGGTCTTGCAGACAGGTTGCCATCCGGGTGTCTCTCCTTGCCACAGAACAGGGTGTCCATCGGGAATCCCGATCCGTCTTGCATGATCTCTGCCAAACCTTGCTGAGGCGCGCACCCAGTCAAACCGCACCTGTCTCGGAATGCGTGGCGTTGCGTGCGGGGCTCCGCCCCGAACCCCGCCAGGGGCGTTGCCCCTGGACCCCACCAGGGGGATGATCCCCCTGGACCCGCAAAACTATATGTCACAAAACGGGTGCGGTTGAGACCGTGAACGATTTTTTTGGCATCCCGCCCGACTGCCACAACCGGCGCAACCATCCGGCACACGGGCCGCAAACATGGCCCGCACATAACGCCAGAGAAAAATCACTGCGCCCCCGCTGATGATCCAGAACAACACGGTTGTCCACATTGAACCACTCATGACCAGATCCTCCCGATCCATTGCACCAACCAGGCCGCACTCCACGCCACCACCAGGCCATACAGGACCGTCAATACAGGCCAACGCCAGCCAAACGTCTCCCGCCTGATGACCGCGATGGTGGCCAGACAGGGGGTGTACAGCAAGGTGAAGACCATGAACGCATAGGCGGTGACCGGCGGCATGGCGGTCGCCAGACGGCCTTGCAGCCCCTCGCCCGAAGGATCTTTTTCCCTGCCCCCGGAGCCATGCAACACCCCCAGAGTGGAGACCACCACCTCCTTGGCGACAAAACCGGTCAGCAGGGCAATGGAATCACGCCAGTCAAAGCCCAGCGGCTGAAACAGGGGCTGAATGGCACGTCCCATCTGCCCCAGAAAACGTTGTTCCTGTTCGGCAGCGGCCTGGGCGGATTGGATCGCCTGCAAGGCGACCTGCCGCTCCGCCCCCTCCGGCAAACGAGCCTCCACAGCGGCCATTTTTTCTGCCGGACTCCAATCCAGGACCACCTCCCGGGGATAAGCCTGTAAAAACCAGACCAGCACCGAACCGGCAAGAATGATGCCGCCCATTTTTTTCAAAAATTCCGATGTTTTTTCCCACATATGCAGTGCCACGGAACGGGCGGTGGGCCAGCGGTACGGGGGCAGTTCCATGACAAAAGGCTCGGATATCCCCCGGAAGAGGGTCTTTTTCAGCAGCATGGCGGTCAGCAAGGCCGCGACGATGCCCAGCAAATAAAGGGAAAAGACCACCAGACCCGCATTTTTCTGGAAAAATGCCCCGGCAAAGAGGATAAAAACCGGCAACCGGGCCGAACAGCTCATGAAAGGATTGATCAGAATGGTGACCAGGCGATCCTTGGGATGCTCCATGGTCCGGGTGGCCATGATGGCTGGCACATTGCAGCCAAAGCCCATCAACAAGGGGATGAAAGCCCGTCCATGCAGTCCGATACCGTGCATGGCCCGGTCGGTGAGAAAGGCCGCCCTGGCCATATAACCCGAATCCTCAAACAGAGAGATGAACAGGAACAGCAAGACAATGTTGGGCAAAAAGGAAGCGACGCTGCCCACCCCGGACAATACCCCCTCCGTCAACATCTCTCGCAACAGCGAGGCGGGCAACCAGCTCTCCACCCCTTGTGTCAGCCACTGGAAACCGCTGTTGATCCATGCGGTCGGTATTTTGCCTACGGTGAAGGTGGCCTGAAACATGAGCCACATGAAAAACAGAAATAACGGCAACCCGAGCAACGGATGCAGCAGTGCTCCATCCAGCCGATCCGTATGCGTCGCCAGGGAGCGTTGGGTGGCCACTTGCCGCACGGTCTCCCGCAACAACCCGCGAATGAAACCGTAGCGGCCAGAAGCCAGCAAAAATCCGGTTGTCTCGCCGTGCTGGTGGGCAATCTGCTCCCGTTCCCGCCGGGCCGCCGCCAGACAATCCGGCGTCCAGATGGCGGCTGGCAAAGCCGTCTCCAACCCCTCCAGCAGTTGTATCGCCTGCCACCGCCGGGAGGCCTCTGCGACAACCCCTTCAACCGGCGGCGTCAGGGCCAGCAAACGCTCGGCAGCCCGTTCCAGATGGTCGTCATAGCGGATGGTCACCCCCCGACGGGGCGAACCCTGTTCGGCATCCGCCACCAGGAGATCCAACAAAGCATCGACACCTTCACCAGTGCGGGCAATGGTGGCCACGGCAGGACCATCCAGCAAGCGGGCAAACGCCGCCATGTCCACCTCGATCCCTTTGTTGCGGGCCTCGTCCGCCATGTTGAGGGCATAAATCCGGGGACGTCCACTCTCGATCAACTGTACCGTCAGAAACAGATTGCGCTCCAGGTTGCCCGCATCCAGCACATTGAGGACCAGATCATACTCCTGGGAATAGAGATAGGCCTGGGTCACACGCTCCTCCATCGTGAGCGTGGAGAGAGAATAAATACCCGGCAGGTCAACAAAGCGCAGGGTCCACCCCTTGTGCTGCACAAAGCCCTCCTTGCGCGCCACCGTGACACCGCTGAAATTGCCGACCCGCTGTCGCGCCCCGGTCAGGCGATTGAACAACGCCGTCTTGCCGCAATTGGGATTGCCCGCCATGGCCACCACCCATTCGCGCTTCTCCTTCTGCAGCCCACTCAGGATGACACAACGCGCCTCGCTGTGCCGCAGGCTCAACAAAAATCCGGCCACGACATACAGTCGGGGATCGCCCAGAGGCGCGGTCTGCCGGGCCGCCACCTGGGTACCCCGCACCAACCCCATCTCGGCCAACCGCAACTTGAGTTTGCCCTCCCCGCGAATCTCCGCCACCACCCCTTCCGCCCCCTGCGGCAGGTCAAACAAAGTCTGCATGGCCATGAGCACTGCCTCCTAGAAGTGAGAATCATTCTCAGAATGAAACTTACTATCAGTTTCAGGTTTTGTCAAGCCCTTTCTGCCATCCGGTGCTGGCCAGAAGTCCATCGCCCAACCCCGTCGCGGCAAACGGGCACCGTGCTGGCGCGGTTCCCATCCCAACTTGCCCGACTGGCCTGTTTCATATATCATGCGGGGCGTTCTGCGTGGTGGCCGATGCACCACAATATCGTCAACAACACCCCCTCCAGACCAACCCACAGGACCGGCGGGACCGCTTGTCGCCCGCACGAAGGATGGATGCCATGCGCTCAAAAAATACCCGTGCCCATTCCAGACCGACCCCCGCTGCCCCACCCTCCCAACGACCAACCGCTCTCGACCTGGCCCGCACCATGCGGGAGGGACTGCAACAACACCAGGCAGGCCAATTGCAAGCCGCCGAAACCCTCTATCGCCAAGCACTGGCCATGGAACCCAAACACGCGGAAGCCCTCCATCTGCTCGGCTTTATTTTCCACCAACGCGGCCAACAGGAAATGGCCGCCGACTGGATCGGCCAGGCCGTCACCCTCCAGCCCGACCGCCCCGTTTTCCTGAACAATCTGGGCATTGTCCTCACCGCCCTGGGCAGACAGGAGGAGGCCGCCACCCGTTATCGACAGGCTCTGGCCCTGGAGCCCAATTTTTATATGGCCCTCGGCAACCTGGGCGGCATTCTGATCGAGCAGGGTCACTATGCAGAAGCCATCGACTGCTATCAAAAGGCCCTGGCCAGCCAACCCAACAGCCCGGAACTCCACACCGGCCTGGGCAACGCCTTGTTGAGAAACCGCCAATATGCCGAATCCATGGCGTGCTACCAACGCGCCATCCAGATCCAACCCGATGGTGTCGGAGCCTATAACGGTCTGGGCACCGCCTTGCGCAGCCAGGACCGCCTGGCCGAGGCCATCACCTGCTACCAGCAAGGGCTGGCCATCGACCCCAATCACTATGATATTCAGAATAATCTGGGATCCGCCCTGCTGGCCCAAGGCAAACTGGACGAGGCCCTGGCCTGCTACCAACAGGCGATTCGCCTCCATCCCGACCGCCCCAACGCCTACCATAATGCGGGCAATACTCTGCGCGACCAGGGCAAACTGGACGAGGCCATCGCCTGCCACCAAAAAGCTCTCGCCCTCAACCCCAGGCTGTACCAGACGCTCAACAGCCTGGGCAACGCCTGGCAGGAACAGGGCAACCTGGACGAGGCGGTCGCCTGCTATCGCCAGGCCCTGGCCATCCACCCCGACGACACCGATACCCTCTCCAACCTGGGCGTCATCCTGACCGATCAGAAAAATTGGGATGAATCCATGGCCTGTTATCAAAAAGCCGCCACCCTCGCACCCGACAAGCCCTCGATCCAGTGTGAACTCTTGAACCAGATGCTCCATGTCTGCGACTGGGCAGGCTTCCAGAGCCACTATCAACAGTTGATGACCGCCTTCCATGTCGGCCAACAGGAGGCCAGCCCCTTTGTCTTCCTGGCCCTGCCCACCACCCCCGCCGAACAACACGAAAATGCGGCGCGGTTCATGCGCAACAAATATCCCGCCCGCGCCCATCTCGCCGCCACCCAGGGCCCGGAGCGTCCGCCAGCGCGTCTCAAGATTGGCTATCTCTCGTCCGACTTTCAAAACCATCCCGTCGCCTACCTGACGGCGGAACTGTTTGAACTGCACGACCGCAACCGCTTTGAGATCACCGCCTATTCCTACGGCCCGGACGATGGCCGCGAAATGCGCCAACGCATCCGGGCCGCCAGTGACCATTTTGTCGATCTGCGCCCCCTGACCCATCGGGAGGCCGCCCAACGCATCGTCACGGACGGCACCCATATCCTGATGGACTTGAACGGCTTCACCAAACTGGCCCGCATCCCCATTCTGGCCCTCCGTCCGGCCCCCATCCAGGCCACTTGGCTGGGCTATCTGGGCACCCTGGGCGCACCCTTTATCGATTATCTGATCTCCGACTCCTTTATCACCCCGACCGGGTGCGAGGCGGACTTCAGCGAAAAGCTGATTCGTCTGCCCGAATGTTTTCAACCCAACGACCGGCAACGCCCCATCTCCCCCCATACCCCCACCCGCCGGGAACGGGGCTTGCCGGAAAAAGGGTTTATTTTTGCCAGCTTTAATAAAAGCTATAAAATCAATCCTGAACTGTTTACGGTCTGGATGCGTATTCTGCACCAGGCCCCCGACAGTATTTTATGGTTGGTGGCCGAAAATCAGCGGGTGGAAGACAATTTGCGCCGTGAGGCGGCGGCGCGTGGCGTTGATCCGGCCCGGCTGTTTTTTATTCAAAAAATGCCGTTGGCGGACTATCTGGCCAATTATCGGCTGGTCGATCTGGTCTTGGACACCTATCCCTACAATTCGGGCACCACGGCCAGCAACGGCCTGTGGGCCGGTTGTCCCCTGCTCACCTGTGCCGGCCCGACCTTTGTCTCCCGGCAGGCGGGCAGTTTGCTGCGCGGCGTCGGTCTGCCGGAACTGGTGACCCACTCCCTGGCGGACTATGAGGCCCTGGCTTTGGCCCTGGCCCGCGACCCCAGCCGCCTGTTGGCCCTGCGGCAAAGGTTGCAGGCCAATCTGCCGACGACGCCCCTGTTTGATTCGCCCCGTTTCATCCGCCATCTGGAAGCCGCCTACGAGGCCATGTGGCACCGTTTTCAGGCCGGGCTGGCCCCCGATCATATTGCGGTCGCGCCGTTGGCGCGCGCCACCACCGTACACCCGCCACAAGGAACCCCTGTGACCATAGAGACCGCTCCCACCGCCGCAGAACCCGCCACGCCGGCAGCACCGACCCTGCCCACCCCGGCCACCCGGTTGCAAGAGGCCATGCAACGGCAACAGGCCGGTCAGTTGGCCGAGGCCGAGGCCCTCTATCGCCAACTGCTGGCGGAACAACCCGACCAACCGGCCATACTGCATCTGTTGGGCCAGCTCAGTTATCAACAGGGCCAACTCGCGGCAGCGGCGGACTGGATCCGCCAGGCGGCGGCCCTGCGCCCCAACGAACCGGTCTTTTGGCAAAATCTGGGGATCATCCAATCCGGTTTGGGCCAACAGATGGCGGCCATCGACTGTTTTCAAAAGGTGTTGGCCCTCCAGCCCCAACACGCGGAGGCCCTGCATTTTCTGGGCAACTGCTGGCGGGACATGCACAAGAGGACGGAGGCCATCGCCTGCTACCGACAGGCCGTGGCCATCCAGCCTGCGCTGTATGATGTCTACAACAGCCTGGGCAACCTGCTGCTGGCCGAGGGCCAGCGGGCCGAAGCCATCGACTGCTACCGCCAGACGGTGGCCCTCTGTCCGCACCACCAGAATGGCTATACCAATCTGGGCAATGCCCTGGTGGACAACGGCGATACCGAAGAGGCCATCGCCTGCTATCAACAGGCACTGGCCATCCAGCCTTCGCTCTGCGAGGCCCACAACGGGCTGGGCAACGCCCTGCGCCAGGCGGGCAAACTGGATGAGGCCATCGCCTGTTTCCAGCGCGCCTTGGCGATCAACCCCCAAAATTATACGGCCTACCACAACCAGGGCGTCACCAGACAGATGCAGGGCAACCTGGAAGAGGCCATCGAATGTTATCACAAGGTGCTGGAACTACAGCCCAACTCTTACGAAACCTACAACAATCTGGGCTCCGCGCTGGCCAACCAGGGGCAGACGGACGAGGCCATCGCCTGCTATCACAAAGCCTTGGCCATTCATCCCACCTTTCATTCGGCCTATGGCAATATTGGCATCGCCTTGCAAAAAAGGGACGACCTGGAACAGGCCATTGTCCATTACCGCCAGGCTCTCAGCCTCTGTCCGACGGATCGCATCTCCTTGAGCAATCTGGCGTTTGCCCTGCAACTGCAAGGCGATGTCGAGCAATCCATCGCCTGTTATCAACAGGTGCTGGACCGGGCACCGGACGATCCCGAGGCACATGGCTCGGTGTTGCATCAACGGTTGCAGATTTGCGACTGGCAAGGATACCAGACGCGCCTGGAACAGATGATGGTCGCCTTCCAGGGTGGCACCCGCGAGGTCAATCCTTTCATTCTCCTGTCGTTGCCACCGACCACACCCGAAGAGCAAAAAACCTGCGCCATTTTGTCTTCCCAAAGAAAATATGCCGTCCAGAAAAACATGGCGGCCACCCGCACCTATGCCCCCCACCCGCCGCGCCTGAAAATCGGCTATCTCTCCTGCGACTATCAGGATCATGCCACCACCCATCTGATGGCCGAGCTGTTCGAGTTGCACGACCGCAACCGTTTTGAGATTATCGCCTACTCTTATGGCCAGGATGATGGTCTCTCCATGCGGCGACGGGTGATTGCCGCGTGTGAGCGGTTTGTCGATCTGCGCACCTTTTCCCACCAGGCCGCCGCCCAGCGCATTCTGGATGACGGGGTGCATATTTTGCTGGAACTGAAAGGCTATACCAAAGATTCCCGCCTGGAGATTCCGGCCTTGCGTCCGGCTCCCATCCAGGCCTCCTGGTTGGGCTTTCCGGGCACGGTGGGCGCGCCCTTTATCGATTATGTGCTCACCGATCCCATTGTCACGCCGCATGGTTTTGAGGCCCATTTCACGGAAAAGATTGTCCGGCTGGATGGCTGTTATCAGCCCAATGATCGGAAGCGGCCCATCGCCCCGCACACCCCCTCCCGGCAGGCGTGCGGTCTGCCCGAACAGGGGCTGGTCTTTGCCTGCTTCAATAAAAATTATAAGATCAATCCGCCCATCTTCGACATCTGGATGCGTCTGCTGCAAAAAACGCCGGGCAGCGTGTTTTGGCTGTTTGAATCCAACCATTGGGTCATCGACAACATACGCCGCGAGGCACGCGACCGGGGGGTGGCGGAAGAGCGGCTGGTGTTTGCCCCCAAAATGCCCGCCCCGCACCATTTGGCCCGGTATCGTCTGGCCGATATTGTCCTGGATACCTTTCCGTACACCTCGCACACCACCGGCAGCGATGCCCTGTGGGCCGGTTGTCCGCTGTTGACCTATGCCGGGCAGACCTTTGCCTCGCGGGTGGCGGCCAGTCTGCTGGTCAATGTGGGGCTGCCGGAGTTGATCACCTATTCCCTGGCCGAATATGAATCGCTCGCCCTGGAACTGGCCCACGACCCGGCCCGTCTGGCCGCCCTGCGCCACCGGTTGCAGGCCAATCTGGCCACGGCCCCCCTGTTTGATTCGCCGCGTTTTACCCGGAGTCTGGAGGCGGCTTACGAGCTCATGTGGTCCCGTTTTCAGGCCGGTTTAGCCCCGGACCATATTGATGTCCATCTGGAGGGTCCGACGGCATCGCTGGCCTGGCGTTATCAAGCCCCCCAGGCCAGCCCGCCACCCCGGCCTGCCGCGCCCCCGGTCCCATCACCACTATTGACGCCGGTGGCAATGCCGGTGGAACTGCCGGTGGCCGAGCGATTGGCGGCGGCCCAGGCCCGCCATCAGCAAGGCGAATGGGACGCGGCCCTGGCCCTCTACCAGCCGATTTTGGCTCAGGAACCCCACCATGCCGAGGCCTTGTATGGTGAAGCACTCGCCCTGGCGGGCAAGGGATTGGTCGAAGAGGGGTTGGCACGGCTGGTCCTGGCCAAGGGAATCGCCCCCAACCCACCGGCCTGGAGTGCTGGCATTCAAGCTCTCATCCTGCAAGGCGGCGAGCGGTATAACGCCTGCCTGAAGGCCAACGACCTGGAGCGCGCCGCGCGGGTGTTGGATGCGTTGTCCCTGTTCAACCCGAACAATCTGGCCGTTCAGGAACAGGCCTTTATCCTGTTCCAAAAGGTGGGCTACACCACCCAGACCCTGCGGGTGGCCAAGGCGTTGTTGCAGATGAATCCCGCCCATTTTTTGGCCCATCAGGTTCTGGTGGCGGATTGCCAGGCGCGCCAGGATCAGCCGGGCGAGTTGGCGTTGCGGATCGAGTTGGCGCGCCGCCATCCCCGCACCATTCCGACGGCCTTTCATCTGCAAGAGGTCTACATGGCCTTGAGCAGCCTGCTGCTGTCTCCTCTGGATGCGCCAAAGGTGGCGTTGATCGAAGAGTTGCAGGCCCTGGCGCGCACCATTGTCGCCGACAACCCGGTGGCGGCAGGGGATGAATTGTATCACAGTGCCCTGTTCTATCAGACCTCGATTGACGCGCTCCACATGCAGGCCGTCATCCGTCCGCTGCCACCGCCAGCCCCCTGGCCAGACCTGGAATGGGCCTCGGCCACCGGAAAAGCCCTGGATCTGGCCGCCGTGCATCACCACCTCACCCAGACCGGGGCGGAGATTTTGTTTTATGTCGCCGCCGATCCGGTATATATCGCCCAACATGCCAGACGATATGTCTCCTCTCTGTTGCAACACTGCGAGGTACCGTTTGTGGTCATCGTCCAGGTGATCGGCGGGATGGGTCGTTTGGCTGCACTGGCCGCCACCATCGGCATCCAGGATGAGCGGTTAATCTGGGCCGCCGACGACTTTGACCCCGCCTCCGTCCACGCCGTCACCTGGAAAGTCAACGAGGTGACCCCCATCCGTGTACCGTTGGTCTATTATCAATCGGCCCGCTTTTTGTGGCTCGGCCATATGCTGGAGCAGTTCAATCGACCAGTCATCGTCTCCGATATTGATCAACTGTTGCAGCGTGGGATCCGGGATATGCTGGAGGCGTTTGCCACCTGCGATGTGGTGTTTCACGAAGGGATACGCAATATCAAAATCGCGGATCGTTTAGTCGCCAACCTGCTGTTGGTCCAGCCGACCGCGACCGGGCGGCTGTTTGCGCAGTTTTTCCGGTATTACATGGATCTGGTCTTGCGGGATGCCGAACGCAAGGGTCATTATGCCTATTTTCTGGATCAAAGTGCCCTGCTGATGGCGCGCCATCATCTCCAGTGGATGACCCAACCCCGCCTGGGTACCTTTGACCTGCTGGATGTCAATACGGCCATGATCGGGAGCTACCAGAAAAATCCGTTGCGGTTTCTCTCGTTTTATACGGGGTTTGATATGGCGTCGCTGCCAGAGGCCCAAGTCCAATGAAATTACGGCGATTCCAAGGATCCATACGGGTCAAGTTCAAACGTGCTGGAAGGAACAACGACTTTCTCGCAACCCTTTTGACCTAAGTAGCCTAAATGGCTAAAGATTTGAAATGCGATTACCCTGCTCTGGACGCCTACCTGGGCAGTTACCGTTTTTTGGAGAATGGAGAACTTCCAGCCCAGAATCGGAGCACAAAAATGCCGCGTTCAACGTTGGGGTGGCAATCGGCCATTGCGCGGAGGATCCTCGCCGTCACGAAAGATCCGCGAACACACTGTCCAATGTTGGGGCGTCCAAGATCCGGAGACTCCACTCCTCCAAGGCAGACGGCTCGGCCTTGGCGATTTTTTCACTGGCCCAGGTGGGCAAGTTGCCAAAACGGCGTTGCAGTTGGCGCGTCAGGACGGTAGACTCGCCTCTCTTCTCGCCAATTTGGATGCCGTCGTTGTACACCCTGCTGAATACCCAGTCTGGGTTCGGATCAAGATTTAACATTTGAATAATCTCCTCTACGTTGAATGAGCGAAAGCGTGCCAGAGCAAACAAACCCATAATTTCAAGTGCTTCGTGTCGCGCATTGTCAGGAAAACTGTTGTTTATCTCTTCTTGCCAACCATGTCCTTTGCTTTTCAATGCTTCTGGATCAATACTCGCTTGCAGGGTCAATGGGGCCAGAATCAGCAGACGGGGGTCGATTTTTTTCAACTGTTCTTCGGAAAAATCAGCAAGCACCACTTCCACGAAGCAGTCATCAAACCGGCATCCAGATCGTTTCTCAAAGATAGTCAGAGGCAGGGCGGCTTTCCTGTATGACTCGTCTGTATAGATAATTCCAGCCAATACCGGGCCATGATAACCGTTTTGCGCACAACTCGCAAAAACTTTGGAGAGAAGCCGGTATCGGATATAAGGATCCCCGTACCCTTGAAATTCCAACAGGACGCGCGGTTGATCACCGGAGGTCAAAGACCATCCTTCAATATCCGGAGCCAAGCGTTTTTCTTTCAAAACCGTGGCGCGAAAGTGGTACGTTGCCGCTGTTTGTGCATCCATTCCCAAAAGCTTGAGCAAGGCATCGCCGCTCAGGGTCATAAGCTTGACAAACGCCTCGTCCGTGCCTCGTTGTCCAGTTTTGTGTTCGATCACCTCTTTCTCGGCATTCATCATGTCCTCACATCATGTTCAACTTTCAGGCCATCCGATCACGCATCGCTGCCAAATCGACAGGATACCCCAGGCATTCCACCTCGTCGAGAACTGACCGGTCATGGGGCTGGGCGATCTCACTCATGGGACAAGCATATCAGGTCCACCCGCACAAGTCACCAGCGTCGTGCCAAGCAGGCGGGGCAATCGCATTTGAAATTCCTTGCCACCAACAGAAAAAACCTCGTGCGCTCCACGGAACTCGGTCAAATCTGACTCCATTACGTTAATTATTGGTAATGGAGAGAGCCATGGAAAAATTTGCATGGTGTTTCGAGTCATTGAAGGATCCCAGAACGGGTAACGCCGGACATCAATACGGCCATGTAAGGCACCTATCAGGCGAATTCTTTTCGATTTTTCTCTTTTTATTGAGGGTTTGACATGGATGCCTTGAAAGGGGCCGAACAGACCATCCGGCACTTTAAACCCAAGCTGGCCATATCGGCATATAACAACAAAAACAACGATTTATACTCAATTTCTGACTGGATTGCCGGATTGAACCTGGGCTATTATTTTTTCCTGGACGCCTACTGGTGCACAGCGGAAATTCGGAACCCTCCTTCAGACCGCAAGGGGTTTGCCCTGGTAGTGGTGCACAGCGGAAATTCGGAACCCTCCTTCAGACCGCAAGGGGTTTGCCCTGGTAGGTCCAACGGAACGGTTTCGACATCGCCTTGTTAAAATACGCGATGAACGACGTGATTTTTTCCC
>JADFYM010000078.1 GCA_015233035.1 Magnetococcales bacterium | reverse complement strand
TGAGGGAGTATAGCTCAGACAGGGATCAAGGGGGGAAAGCAAAGTAACCCATCGGCCAGCGAGACGATAGGAGTAGATGGAGGAGCCAGAGTTAAACCACAGCTACGGCGCAGCCGTTCAGTCCAACTCCGGAATTGTTGACCGAACTGGAACAGGCACTGGCACAGAATGACTCGGAAGGGGTGAGAATCGCTGCCCATACTCTGAAATCTTCCTGCCTCACCATGGGTGCAACGCGCCTGGCAGAACTGGGGAGGGCCATGGAGGCTGACTACTCAGATCTGACCACAGTACATCAACATTTCCGTCTGAGCGGTCCTGCTTTTGCCGAATCCGCACAGGCTTTGAGTGATTTGTGTGCATCACAGAAAAAAGAGGGGACTCCTTCCGCTTCTATCGTTTCTCTGTAGTTGAAGGTGGATGGTGACTTGAGCAAGCGGACCTGATATGCTCACCCCATGAATGAGATCGCCCAACCCCATGACCGATTCCTGAAGTTGCTGCTTTCCGATCCAGTGAAGGCGGGGACTCTCATGCGCGAGCGTCTGCCAAAGGAGATCGCCGAACTCTTGAGTCCAGAACCGCCAGAACTGGTAGAGGGGTCTTTTGTCGACGAGGAACTGCGCGGTCACCTGACGGATCGTCTTTTTCGGGTGCGCACCATCAACGGACGGGTGGCGTTGCTCTATGTCTTGATTGACCATAAGAGCCACCCGGACGAGTTTGTCAGCTTCCAGTTGTTGAGGTACAAGGTCGAAGCCTGGAAGCAGTGGGTGCGGGAAAACCCGAAATGGAAGCGTCTGCCATGCATTGTTCCGTTCATTTTTTATCACGGGGAAGCTGAGTGGCGGATCCCTAATGAATTCATGGCCATAGTGGATACCGAAGAAGGCTGGCGTCCATTTCTTCTGAATTTCCATTTCCCGGTCTTCGATCTGGGTAAAGTGCCGAACCGTCTGCTCTCCCATCACCCCAGACTGCGGGCTTGGCTGGTAGCGGCCAAATATGCTACCCGTCCTGGCAAGCAGTTGTGGGTAAAAAAGTATCTGATCCGAGTGCTGACCGAAGCAGGTGAAGATTTCTATATCATAATGCGATATATTGTTGAGACTTACAATAGTTATTCTGAGCCGATTGTACGGGAGATTGTCCGTGCCATACATCCAGAGGAGGAAAATGCCATGATGTCCCAATTTGCGCAGGATATTATCACCAGAGGAAGGCCTGAATGGGAGATGAAAGGCCGCCAGGAAGGTATCCAGATCGGCGAGATGAAAGGTCGCCAGGAAGAGGCCGCTGCCATGCTTACCAGACAGCTCCGTCGCAAATTTGAAAAAATACCGGACTGGGCAACCGTTAAGGTTAACTCTGCAAATCTTGAAATCATTGAAATATGGGGTGAAAACATCCTCTTTGCCAAGTCTCTGGAAGATGTTTTCACTTCATGATCGAGTCGGCTCGATCTGTGGGAGGGGAAAGAAGCGTTTTGCTCCCCTCCTCGTCTGCGTATTGTGCGAGGTCGGCTGAGAGTTGTTCGAAATATTTCTTGGTAAGGGATCGAACCCCTGACCGTACCGCCCATTGCCAAATGTGACGGAGATGTGCGTTTCCTCCTCCTCCGACCTCGATTCGGTCCTGTTCCAGGCGGTGTGCGAGCCGAACTGGTTGACATTGATCTTGCAAAACTCGCAAGATCACGGACAGACGGCTTGTTGGACGAAAATTTTTTTGATATGTTTATCAGTCAGTTGCATGAGTTCGACTCTCACTCGCTAACCGTAAAAAAACAGGGAACTCTCCGTTTTGCGGTGCAGCAAAAACAGAGAATTCACGTTTCAGGGTCGGTTCGGTCCACCAATTTAAAATCCGCAAATGCTATCTGTCTGAAGGCCGCCTACCCTGGCGGCCTTTTTTGTGCAAAAAACACCAACAATTTCAATAGTTACCAAACTACAAAAGTCAGTTGTACTCCGCACGCGAAGACCGTACCCCCCCCTCCAGGCCAAAATATGGCCAAAACCCTCTCTCTGTATCTGTGCCGGAGGACTTTTTGCAATCCGACTCCCGAGGCCATTTTGCCCGACTTCTCGCATTAAATTCATACACTTGCAAGACTCGCCAAAATCGGTCGAGTTCGACCCCCCTTCGGTTCAAGACTGGGTCGTGTGTACCCGTAAACGGAAAGCCGTCCTCCGGTCGCCGACGAAATATTGTGCGGTTGGCCAGGACAATGCCGTCAATGGAGATGGGGGGGGTGTGCAATCCTCCGTGGGTCCAAGAATTTCGGCAGGCCGACACTGAACGACTTGGCCGACCTCGGACCAGCCGCAACACCACACGCACACCACCTGCTCTGCCAAGTTGCCGGAATGAGCGGACCATGCACCTGTCAGGCTGAGGAACTTTGCCGGAACATTTCTGGAGATGTCTGAGCTTTTGACATGCCGCCTTCATTGACATGGTGGAATGCACTGGGTAGAGTGGAACTGCTTTTTCCTCGTGTGGTAGCCACCAGAAAACAATTGAAAGAGGTAAACGTGAATAAGACTTTTTTCGTGTTGGCGTTGTTCCTGTTATCGACATCCTCGGTGATGGCGGATGGCAAGACGACGGACGGCAAGGTTCCGGTTCCAGCGGGTGTGCAGATCACCGATAAGGTTGACGCCAGGGCAAAGTGTCCGAAAATATGCTCAAATGCCAATGCAGGCATTTATGATGGTGTCTGGGAGCCCAAAGCGTGTGAGTGTTTTATTCCGGGAGGTGGTAAGCCAAACACACCACCAGCCAAGCATTGATCGCTGTTGCGGCCGATGTCAATAGCCACCCATAGTGTACCAGCCTGTTCGGCCATAATGTACCACTTGGGCGGGTGGTTATTACTAAAGAGTGGGATGAAGGGGTAGGGCTATGTCCATTCCGCAAACCGTGCTGACCCAACGCTTCGAGGATGCCTTGGTCCTGACCACCCGTCTGCATGCCCACCATCGGCGCAAGGTGAGCGGGGTTCCTTATGTATCGCATCTTCTGGCGGTGGCCAGTTTGGTGCTGGAACACGGAGGAACAGAGGATGAGGTCATCGCCGCCTTGCTGCATGACGCAGTGGAAGACCAGGGGGGAAGACCGACGCTGGAGCGCATCCGTGCTCAGTTTGGTGACTCTGTCGCATTGATTGTAGAGCAGTGTTCCGAATCCGACGTGATTCCCAAACCACCCTGGCAGGAACGCAAAGAAGCCTTCATCGCCGCTGTTCCACACAAAGGTGCTTCTGCCAGGTTGGTATCACTGGCTGACAAGGTCCACAATCTACAGGCCGTTTTGCGAGATTACAAACGGGACGGTGATGTGGTTTGGCAGAGATTCAAGGGATCCAAGGACGGAACGCTATGGTTCTACCGTACACTGGCCGCCGCATATCAAACCCATGCCGAGTCTCCCCCGGAACGAGAACTGGCCGGGGAGATGTCTGACTTGGTGGGTGCATTAGATGCCTGTGTTCATTGATCACGATCACTTGTTGGTACGGTTGTTCGAAGACATGAAAAATTCAATGCCTTGTTGATGGAGGGGTGCATGCCTGGAAAATACTCCGACAAGAAGCGGGACAAGATTTGGAGGAAGGTCTTCGGCTGGTACGGGGCGTTTGCCTGTTCCGACCATTTCATGTCGCTTACCGAGTCGGAGATGGACGAGGCGGAATTCATCGTTGTGCACTTCGCCGAGTTCATGTACATCGACAATGGCCTCGCTCCCAAGCAGTGGAACATGGCGGGCATGAAGGTCTGCTGTACGGAGAGCCTCCCACGCGAGATTGCATCAGGTCCAGAGTACTTTAAGTCGGTTGTCCCCGTTCTGTCTGCATTTTTCAGGTTCCTGGAGGAAACAGGTCTTTTGCTTTCGGCGGGTCTGTTGGTTCGCGGGGTAGAACGACTGGGGCCGGCGGTTGTCGAGAACGCTGCCAACCCTGACATGTGGGGGCCAGCCAAAGCCATAGTGGAGACCGCAAAAGAGGCAGGTCTTGACATGAACAGCCGGGAGGAAATCAACCTCTTCATGCAGCACTGCAACCAGCAGATGGGTAAGGAGTCTCTATCCGACTCCACGAATGTGCTCAGTTCTGATGGGCCGCTGGTGATCGGTCGGATACGACAACCCATAAATGGGAATCTCGCTCACCGGAAGGACAGACGATAGGATACCAAAACGGGAGGGTTGCTATGACAAAATCGGAATTGGTTCACCTGATTGCCCAACAAACCAAACTGTCTCGCAAAGACGCGGTGGCCGTCGTTGATGCCGTATTCAACTCCATCGTTCATTCGTTGGAGGGTGGCCACCGTGTCGAACTGAGGGGGTTCGGCAGTTTTGGACTCAAAGAACGGCATGCACGTACAGGTCGCAACCCAAAAACAGGGGAGGCTGTGGCGGTGGATGCCAAGCGGGTCATGTTTTTTAAACCGGGCGTGGTATTGCGAGAGCGGGTGGATCACTGAATAAACGGCCACTGGCTATGGGGGCAAGCAGGTGAAACGCAAACAAACGCCTCAGGAAAAAGCTGCGAGGAGACGACGGCGGCGGGAATTCATGACCGTTTTTATCAACGGTAAGCAGAAGCGGGTCAGACGCCCGGTGACCATTGATGGCATGGATGAGGACACGTTTATCAGGCAGAATGCCGATCCGATCTGGTTGGTTCAGCATGGGATGTACGAGTACATAACCGATGACATGTTCAATTGGACATGTTCTGGTGATCGGGACGAGTAGCGATGCCTGGATGGGGGTAGGATGTACAGGAATTGGACTGCATTGATAAAGCCCAGCAGGGTGGATTTTGTTGGGGGTGGGGAGTCTCGACACAAGGCCACCGTGGTCGTTGAGCCTCTGGAGAGAGGCTTCGGGACGACTCTTGGCAATGCCCTGCGCCGGGTATTGATTTCTTCCTTGCAGGGAGCGGCCATTTCGTCCGTCAAGATCGATGGTGTCTCGCACGAAGTTGTCACTGTCCCCGGTGTTGTTGAAGACGTTACTGGCATCATCCTCAACCTCAAGGGTGTGATTATCCGCACGGACAGCAGCGAACCTCAGACGATGACGCTGACTGCCAAAAAGTCTGGTGTGGTAACGGCGGGTGATATCGATTGTGGCCAAGGTGTCCAGATTCTGAACCAGGACCACCCCATTGCCACGATCACCAAGGGCGGCAAGCTGGAAATGGTGATGACCGTGACCACCGGAAAGGGTTATGTTCCGGCAATGTCCGTGCCTGACGGTCAGTCAGTTGACATCGCTGACATACCCGTTGATTGCAGCTACGGTCCGGTGAAGTACGCGTCGTACCAGGTTTCCAATGCCCGCATCGGTCAGCAGACGGACTACGACAAGCTGGTCTTTGACATTGAGACCAATGGCGTAATCAGTCCAGAGGGTGCCCTTGAGGCGGCGGCCAGGATTCTGCAAGACCAGTTGAGTGTGTTTGTCAACTTCGCCGATGCCGCTGTTATTGAAGAGCATGTGGCACCTGCCGTCCCCAAGTGGAACCCTTACTTATTCCGCAAGCTGGATGAAATTGACTTTTCCGTCAGACCCGCCAATAGTCTTAAGGATGATGGCATTGTTTACATTGGGGATTTGGTGCAGAAAAGTGCATCCGACTTGCTCAAGATCCCTCGTTTAGGTCGAAAATCCTTAAATGAAATCAATGAGGTATTGAACGGAATGGAACTGACTCTTGGCATGCAGCTGGAGGGATGGCCGCCTGATGATGTCGAGGAAATTGCCAGACGATTAGATAACGGGGGTTTGTGAGACCCGGATACCAAGACTAACATTCCATTACAACTCTTTTGGAGATAGCGCGAATGAAGCAGCTTCTGTTCTACGAAAATCCGGTGGCACTCAACAAGGAACGGCATCGAGCGTTCAAGATTGACAATAAGGGGGCCAACTATTCCTTTGCCAAGGGTACCAACTCGGTCATCATCACAGGGATGGAGTTTGTCCACATCGCCAAGGAGTACCCCATCGTCTTTTCCAAGGCGGGCGAACGCACGATCCCCCTGGCTTTGCTCGGACTGCGCAACGATGAAAACCTTTTTGTCAACGAAGCCGGTCAATGGGATGCCCGCTACATACCTGCTTTTGTGCGCCGCTATCCGTTTGTGCTGGCCGACTCGGGGGACGGCAATCTGGCAGTCTGTATCGACGAAGGGTTCGCTGGTTTCAACGCCGAAACGGGGGTGCCCCTGTTCGATGAAGCGGGTGAACAGTCTCCCCTTTTGGAAAATGCCATGCGTTTTCTCAAGGAATATCAAGAACAAAACCAGCGCACCGAAATCTTTGTCAACCGACTGCAAGAGATGGAACTGCTGACCGAACTGACGGCCCAGGCCGAGTTGGCGGGTGGTATCAAATTTTCAATGAACGGGTTGCTGGTGGTGGACGAGAAAAAGCTGATGGAACTGGACAAGAAACAGGCACTGGACCTGTTCCGTTCCGGGGAGTTGGGTTGGGTCTATGCCCACCTGCTTTCTCTGTCCAATATGAACCGGTTGGCGGAAATGTTGGGCAAAATAGGCGGCAATCCGGTGCGGCTCCAATAATGGCTGTGCGTTCAAGGAAAGTCGATGTCCGCAAAAGATGCTCAGAAACGGCGGTCGCAGGAAAGGGCCGCCAGAAAGCGCGCAAAGAGCAAACCGGGTCCGCGCCGCCAGGAGGCGGTGATGACACAGGAAGCGTTCCGCAGGCTTGCATCACCAATCATATCGGAATTGGCTGAAAAGAATGACCTGTCAGAAGACGTGGTGGCAGCAGTAATGGAGGAAATGGTGGAGGAAGGCAGCCTGGGGCTGGATACAGATGGGCGGTTGGCGGTGCGAAAACCGACTGATGGACCTGGTGGCATATGAGGTCAACCAATAATCTCTTAAAAGTGCAAAGTAGGCCAAAAAAAATGGCGTTACCTGTTTCCGACACAACAGGTTTCCAGGAACCATCCGGGAATCATGTGAGCCCCGGATGGTCCCTGGAAGAGACGTCTCTGGTGTCGGAACACAGGACACCCAATGGTGATTTTATGCGTTACCCACGGTCTCGGAGAGCAATCCAAAGCTCGTTGAGGCTGATGGGGGTGCCAAACACCCGTCTGCGTCGTCATCAACTGCGAATCGTGCCAGCATGCTGTTCAATCCGCCAAGTAATTGGTCGTTGGAGCTGGAGAATTGATCAACCTTCTGTTTGAGTTCCACATTTTCCTGTTCCATCAGTGCGACGTATGCTTCATGGTCCGAGATGGTTTTTTCAAGTTCTCTTGTTTTGTAGAGTAGTTGATTGTTGCTGGCGGACAATTGCTGGAGTTGTTGCGTGGTAGTGGTGGTGTCTGCTACCTCCAACTCCAGTGCAGCGATTTTCGCATCGCAGTCTGCGATGGTTTGATCCTTTTCGATCAGCTTGTCGTCCATCAGTTGGTTGGCACTGAGCAATTCCGCTATCTGTTGCTCCATGGAAACAATCTCCTGCTGCATGTTGGCAATCTGTGCCTCACATGCGGTCACGGTTGCCTGCAAGGCGGTTGCCTTGTTTTTCCATTGGACGATTGTGCTGCTCATGCTGTTCATCCGGGCTTCCAGCAAAAGCAAGGGGCTGCCCAACACATTTGCCGTGGCGTGGCTGGTTTGTGCGGTTTTCTCTAAAACGGGGAAAACTGCCTCAGGGTGAGTCACCGCCTCCGGTGTCATGGCAGAGAAAACGATCTGCTGCTGTTGGATAGTTGACACCTGCTGCTGCCCGGAAAGATCCATGCTTCATCTCCTCAAGATTGTGTTTTATTGACATTTTTTTGAAAACATAGCCCGGCACTGTCGGGCTTGAGGATGTTAAAGCAAGTAACAGGCCAGATTAACGAGAACCATTGAGATGTGGTGTAAATGCGATATCCGTCACGTCCAAACGATGCTCGTTTCCAACTGTCCATCGGGGTAAAGCCTCAACCACAGGGAAACGGTTTATCGTTAAATGGAGTATGTCATACGCCTGTGGGCATCACTGGGGATCCCTTCGCGAAAGGCGCGGGTGGTCAAAGCTTCGATCGTGACGTTGTCCATCATACGTAAAACTTCCTGCTGGAACTCCAGCCACAAGGGCTGAATGACCTGTTGGCCAATCGGACCAGCGACAATCTGTTCTTCCGGTTCAGTGGAGGGTTCGTCTGGGTTCATCTCCATTACGACGCGGGCAATGTCGCCCACGCAAATTTTGGAGCGTTCTCTGGCCAGGAGATATCCCCCCTTGGGACCGCGAATACCTTTGAGAATGCCTGCCTTGACCAGTTGCTGCATTATATGTTCTAGATAACGTTGCGATATCCCTTGCCGGTCGGTTACATCGCGAATCAGTACCGGAACCTCGCCAGAGTTGTAGGCAATATCCACCACCGCTTCAATCGCATATAGCAATTTTTTGGAAAACTTCAGCACTCTTACGTTGTCCTTGCCTGCTGGATGCTGACCAGACGATCAACAATTTCACATTATACGGTTGCAACAACGGCTGGCTCATCGGCAGCTTTTTGTGCCGCAGCAACGGTCAATTTCCAATCTCTCACTGCCTTGAGCCATGCTGCGCGGGCTGCCAAAAACGTCGCCTTGTTTGCGGCGGTGTTCGACACAAGCCATTCTTGCCAAGCAGTTTCCTCTGCGGTTTTGGCGGCATTCACTGCTTCTGCTGCTCGGACGGTGGCCGTGAATAATATGTTCCCCGCCGCAGGACGTTGCTGTTCAGGCTTCTTGGCAACCGCCTCTTTTGCCGTATTGGCGGCCGACATCCACTCTTTTACCGAATGAAGCCATGCCTCGTTGGCCGCGAAAAACGCCGCCTCGTTCTCGTCGGTGTGCGACGCGAGGCATGTCTGCCAAGCGATTTCCATGTCGTCCTTGGCGGCATTCGCTTTGTCTGCGGCTCGGACGGCAGCTTCGAATAATGTGGTTTCCATGCGCAGCCTTCCGGGGGAACTGGTCGGGTTAAACAATCTAAGGGAGTAGTTTTCCAAATATTTTCTCAAACATGCTCCCGCATGTGACACTTTTTTCACCCTGCCAACGTTCAATGGCGGCCGTCTGGCGAAGCCTTAAAACAGCCTTGAATTGGTCGATACCGTCTTCGTAATAATGGACCGGAAATTTCTCTGCTTCTGGAAACTCTTCTGACATTTTTTGCATAATAAATGAGATTGCCTTTTGGCGTCTCTCGTTGATATCGTCAGATTCCGATGCGATATTTTTCAGTGTATCCTCCAGATGGTCAGGATTGATTTCGGTCATGTTTTCATTGTCGAAAAATTCATCAAAATTGAAACGCGGGGACTGTGGATTGTCAATCGGAAGCCGGTTGAGAATCGCCGCATGGGTGACCTTTGCAAACGAGCGATCAAGATACCTGTCAAAAAACAGGATAGCCTCAACTGCTCTTTCGATTGATCGAACGTCGAGGTGCATTTCGTCATCAACTTTTGTAAAAAACGAACCAATCACAATCGGATGGGCGTCTTTTCGGATCTGGTCGTATGGCCTTGGGAAAACAATTTCCTTCGCTTCCGCATGATATAGCCATACCCATCGGTCATTTTTCTTGTCCAATTCCGTGCAGTGCAATGATCTGAACCTATCTTCAACCGCAAACTTGTCAAATATTCTGTAATACAGCCTGACTGGTTGGTAGATTTCACCTGTCAATGTCCACATCCATTGTTTTCGATCAGAATTGACGGGTTTTTTAGCCTTCTGACTGGGCATGTTGCTCAATTCGTTTCCAGAAGAAAGGGTGCCTTTTCGTTCATGGTTGCCACCCTGTGCCGCTTCTTCCTTCGGCAAGCAGCATCTCTTATACTTCAGTCCGCTTCCACATAAACATAGTTCATTCCGGCCAATTTTCATGCCTGCTCCTTACACGAAATCATTATCCAAGCGAGCCGCGCTCCTCGGAGAACTGGCGGCGTGATCCTCCCTGGAGGTAGGTGGTAGGCGGGGAAAGTTTTGACCTGGTGCCCAGGGACCGGTCATGTCAGTGTTGGTAAAGTCCCGCAAGCCGTCAACCCCCTATCCCACCCCAAACAGCTCTGCCTGATCCGCCCAGTCCAACGGTATCCCCAGCCGCAGCGTCTCCAAATTCACACTCTCCGGATAGTCGCCTGTCAAAACCCGCTCAACTATCGCTGGCGACAGGATATTCAACTTCAGCAACCGCGCCATATAGGTCCGGTCCACTCCCTCTTTCGCCGCGAGATCCTTGATGGTTGCGGCCTCCCCCGCCTCCAGCATGGTCTGCCAGCGTCTGGCCTTGACCAACGCCCGAACCAGGGGATCCTCAGTCACCGCCTGTGCCGAACCCGGCCCAGGAGTCACTCCATCGGGGGTGATGATCACCTTCTTCCCCCCGCGCCGACGCAGTTTCATGGGGATGTGAATGTGCAAAATTGCCCCGTCTGCTGAAAGCCATGCTGTCATGTCGTCTCTCCTTTTTCAATGGTTGGCCAACTCATCGACCAATGTACCCAGACCCCTCACGCGCAATTGCAGGTCCACCCCGTCGTGGCCGACGACCACGGTTTCCACCAGCAATTTCAACAGGCGGTTTTGTTCCAACGGGAAAAGCTCTTCCCAGACCGGGTCCAGTCGGGTGAGCAGGTCAATGATCTCCCGCTCAGTCATTTCTGGTTCGACTGCGCGCACTTGGCGGATGGCGCGGGCCACTACCTCTGGTGCCTTCAAAATCTTCCGCACCCTATCCAACACCAACCGCTCCAACTCCGCCGCCGGGACGCTGGGCTGTGGACACTGATCGTGGCTGGTGCGTGCGGCGTTAAGACACAGGTAATAACGATATTGCACAGAGCCGTTTTTGCGCGAATGGCTGGGCTTCATGGCCACCCCACAATGGCCACAACGGACCAGACTTTTCAGGGGAAAAGGCGTCTGTCCGCGTGGCAGTGTCGACCGTGTGCGGAAATGCTCGGCGATCAGGCCATGCACTTTGTCCCAAAGTTCCCTGGCCACGATGGGCTGGTGCTTGCCAGGGTAGGAGACGTCCTGGTAGACCACCTCGCCGATGTAGGCCGCATTTTTGAGGATCCGGTAGAGGGCCGCCTTGTGAATGGGTTTGCCTGTCCGGTGGATACCGTCGGCAGTGGTCCATGACTTGTTTTGTATCCCTGATGTTTGCAGATCCCGAACCACCTGGGTGGGGGATCCGCATTCGGCAAAGTGGCGGAAGATGTGGCGGACTTGGTCTGCCTCTGTCTGGTTTACCACCAACTCCCGGTTGACGACATCGTATCCCAATGGCGGCAGTCCCCCCATCCAGAGGCCTTTCTGGCGGGAAGCTGCGTATTTGTCGCGGATGCGGTCGGCGGTGGTTTCGCGTTCGTACTGCGCAAACGATAAAAGTATGTTCAGTGTCAGTCGCCCCATAGACGTTGTAGTATTAAACGCCTGGGTGATCGATATGAAGGTGACGTTGTGGCGATCAAGGATCTCGATCAGCTTGGTAAAGTCCAGCAGCGAACGGGTCAGCCTGTCCAATTTGTAGCAGGCAACGCAGTCAACCTTCCCGGCCTCAATGTCTTTCAACAAGCGTTGCAAGGCAGGCCGATTGAGGTTGCCGCCGGAAAAGGCCGGATCGTCGTACCGATCGGCCAGTGGGAGCCACCCCTCGCTTTTTTGGCTGGCGATATAGGCGAGGCAGGCATCCCGTTGCGCATCCAGGGAGTTGAACTCCTGGTCCAACCCCTCGTCTGTACTCTTCCTGGTGTAAATGGCGCAGCGCACCTTGGGGACAACAGCAGTGGTTTTCTTGGGGCTCATGCTGCACCTCCTTTCCGCAGACCAAAAAAGAGTGGACCCGACCAGTGGACCCCGGTGATGGCCTTGGCGACTGAAGACAAGCTACGGTATTTGCACCCATTGTATTCAAAACCTGAGTCAAGCACAGTCACGGTATGTTCGATGCCACCCCATTCACGGATGAGTCTGGCACCGGGGGCCGGGGTGACGCTTTCCGGTTTGGGCTGTCTCCCCGGCATCAATTTGCCCGGCTTCAGCCCGTCCAAGATAGTGGCCGCCGCGTTGGACACGCCACCGTGTGACAATTCCTGGATCCTGTAGGCCAGACGGCGCAGCAGATAGTCCCGGCCCGCCTGTGGCGGATCCGTGTTGAACAGTGTGCGCCACAGCGCGTTCAGTTCCTTCGCGTTTTTCTGTGTCAACGCGGTGACTTCAGAGAGTGTACTCATGGCTTTTCCCTTTCAATATCAATGTGGTTGGGAGTGCCATAAGGGACCATACGGTTGCGGTTATCAAGTGGTAAAAGTTCTCTGTTTTCGATTGTTTGCGCTTTTTTCTGGCGTTGGTGCAGACGCAGGATGCCGGTGGCGAGGATGGCGGCTACCTCGTCGTGGCGTTGGTCGTGGGTCATGTGGTTGGGATCTATGATATCATTCATGTAATTGTCCAGTTATAAAATCATGTTACCGCTATTCACAGTCTTCACAGATATTGGGAATGGCTGTTGTCAACTGGCCTGCATTCAGCATGCAGGTCAGTTTTTCCTGAGGCATGCCTGCGATCCAGGATGCGGTGTAGGGATGGCCGTTGAAGAAAAGTGGTTTGCGAGCATTCAAGATGGCCACCAACTCCTGCATGGAGGTAATTTGAGAACCTTGGGTGAGAAATGGATGTTGCATAGAGGCTCCTTGGTACCTTAGAATGATCAAAGTGATGGTATGGTATTATGATGCTTCTTTCCGTCGATTATTGATCATGCTGACAATCCCTCCATCCACCCAGAAGGTAGAGTTAAACAGCTTGGCTACCGCTTCTGCGTAATCGTGCTTGGTAGTCATTGTCACCATGGTGGTGATTCCGCTCGCTTTGAGCATTTTGATCAGGCCGAACCGTCCTGTGGCATCGAGGATGTCCGCCCCGTCGATCAGGATGAGTTGGGAATTGGTGAGTTTTGCCATGACCATTTGCATCACGACTTGGCACCTGAATTGTTCTGATCTGGACAACAGGACGTGTGGTCGACTATCGAAGTACAGATTAAGATCGGAATCCAATAGAACGGGCGGCCAATCAGCGTCAGCACAAATGCCGCCTATCATCACAGTGATATGATCCATGGCGTGCTGCAGTTTTGTTGAGCGCAGTCCCTCTGGCGCGAGCACATCACGGATTTTTGCCAAACGTGCGGCCCTGTCTGCCGCCGAGTCTGCGGCGGTCTTGGCGGTGAACGCGGACAGTCTTTGCTTGGCGGTTTCGACCCCGGCGCGCAGGATTTGGATTTCCGCCTCGGTGACGGTGTTGTCCTTGTTCGCCATGAGGGTGGCGAGGTTGGCCTGGGCTTTATCGATGGACCGGTTGTGGTGGTCGTCGGTAAATATGGCATTCCTGACGGCACTGACTTTATCCAGCAAAACCCTCTTTTTCTCGGCCACGTCATATTCGGCCTCCTGGATAGCAGCGGCCAGGCTGGACATCTGATCGGCCATTTCAGCCTTTAATTTGACGACTCCGGCCTTGGCCGTATTGATCAATTTGCGGGTTTCATCGTTTGCTTTATTGCGTCGTTTTTCTTCCGCTTCAGCCTCTACCCTGGCGGATCTGGCGGCCTCCAGGACATCAATGGATGTTGTCGACGCCAGTTGGACTGAGATTCCTTCGGTGGATGAGTCGATGAATAGTCCAGCTTGGCAGGCAGGGCAGTAGGCGTTGAGATTCGATATGTCAGGAATCGTCGGCAGCTTTTTGGGAGAGAGGAGCTGATCATCCAGTGCCGCCAGTTCTTTCGTCGCAACGGCCAGCTTGTCCGTCAAAACCTGGATATTGTTCCTGTGCATCTGGATGGTCGCGGTATTCACGCCTGCCTTGACTGAATCATCCAAGGCTTTGATCTCGGCATTCAGTGCGCTGAGACGTGCATCATTTTCGGTAATGTTGATCTTGGGTTGGTTCGCCAATTCCATGGCCGCCCGAATCACCTCGCTATCCACGGCCTTCCGGGTGATTCCGTCCTCCAGTGCCGATTCAGCATCCTTGATCCACTGGGAAAGGCTCTCTTCATTCTGATGGGTGAGATCGTCAGTCCATCCACGAGGACACCATGTTTTGGCCTTGTCCGAACCGTAGGCTTCTCCGGTGGCCCCGGACCACAAGCCCTTCACCTCGGTCCATTTGTCTGAAATTTCCTTGGCCGCCGATTCCCATCCCTTCGCCAATTTCAGCGACCAGACATAATCGGTGTATTGTGGGTCGCCAACACCGACCTGGGTCATGGCATCAATGAGATCCTGTTTGGTTGGCTCAGTCTCGATCCCAGCTTTGGCCATGGCATTGGCCAGCACTCGACTCCGATCCGCTGGGGGCATCGCCATCCATTCGATCATCCCGGCGGAAAGTGGATTGGTTGACACCGGTATGCCGCCTATGATCTTATTCAACGGCCAAGTGATCGTGATGGACTGGTCGCCGTTGACCAGAGTGGCTTGGGCTTTTTTCTGACCGGCATAAACCATGGATTTGGTGGCACCCCTGGCCACCATCTCTTTGCCGGATGGAAGAACGACTGGGATGATGCTCCCGGTTGCGCACGCAGCGGCGGCTCGCAAGATGCTGGATTTGCCCGCCCCGTTGGCCCCGGCCACCAGAACGACCCCATTGAGTTCGATTTGTGCTTCCCGGATTCCCAGGAAATTGGCCATCAAGAGTTCCATGGTTTGATCCTCAGAAGGGGTTGGTGTCGGTTGGCACGTGGCGGGCGGGAGCCGGTGCGAGGGTGGCCTGCGGTACTGGTTCTGCCTGCGGTGCCACTGTTGCCCTCGGTTCCGTGCGCCTCCACATCGCCGCTTTCTTCGCCTCAAATTGCGCGACGAATTCAGGTCCGAGAGATCTGGCAAGAGATAGAAGTGCGTTGACTTCCTGCTCTCCCCTTTTGAAGGCATTCCCGTCGTCCGCCATCTGGTAGAACCAATCAACAGTGTTGAGGCTGTTGGTGAATCGGACAATCAATTGTTCCCTGGTCTGCGCTACCGGAGTGGGGGCTACCGGCGCAGTAGTGGGGGTTGGCGCAGGGGCTATCGGAGCGGGATCTGGTTTGGGAATAACCGCCTGCGCTTGCGGTACCGGAGCGTTAACCGATGGATCCTTCCATTGCGGAGCATCTTCCAGCGCAGCCGGTTTTGCTGCCCCTGCCACGGACACACCCTCAGCAGGTACAGCCGGGGTGAAATTGTCCAAGAAAGCATTGCCCCCATCATCAGATGACTGATCATTCTGTTTCGCCTCCTGCTCCAGTCTCTCGCGCTCGATAGTGGCTACACTGTTCGCTTCATCGGCATCGGCCTTGGCAGCGATGGCTTTCAAACCGAGATTGCGTGAAATGACGGTATTTTTGTCATCTTGATTCAATGCGGCAAACCATGCGTTCAGGCTGGACGTGCCGCGTGCCGCCACCCGGATGCCTTCGTCGGTCAGATCACGCGATTCGCCCCGGTACCAATCCGCAATCAGTTTCCCATGCCGGGCCGACAAGAATTCACCCGCCTTCAATTGACTCTCGATTGCCGGGGGGGCCTTGATCATCGGGATTCTCTCGTGGGTATCTGGTTCACTTGCAATCAGGTTTGACACAAAGCGGGCGAAATCCTCTTCCGTGCGCGTTTCACCAATCTCACCGTAAACTTGTCCTGTCGCAACATAAAAGCCAGCTATAAGTGCCAGCGTAC
>JADFYM010000077.1 GCA_015233035.1 Magnetococcales bacterium | reverse complement strand
GGCGACAAAACCAGCCTTTTGATAGTGAGTCGAGCATTCAGGCCCACTCTCGATGCGGTTCTGGCTGTTGAAATGCCGTTCCAAAGGCATATGCCGAGGTGTTTGCCTTTGAAGTCACCGATTCAGGTAGATATTTTTTTGTTGCGGGCAGTTGTGATGTTGATCCCTCGGACATGTCGCCTCCTTCATCGGCGTTGCCTTCAATGTGGGTGCCCGGCCAGGGGGTTGAAGGATTCCCCTTTTCGCGCCGTCGCGCTGTGCCGGGTATTCGTTTGGCGCATCACCCGAGGGGTGCGCCGGTACTGTTGGATCACCCCTGGTGTCGGGCTGTGCGCGAACTCACGCCACCGCCTCCTGTTGTAACCGATCCAGGAGAAATTCCGGTGCAAAGTCTGCCCCGTTGTTCCACGCGATGGTTCCCAATTCCCGATCCACGCGGACGGAGGCAAAAGCGGCTTTGTCTTTCAGGGGGGCGAACATCTCACCCCACAGTTCTGGTTCAAGCTCCACCCTGCCAGTGGCCCCGTTGTCAAACATCAGCCAAAGTCGGTAATCGCCCAGATATTTCACATCGGTGACATGCAACATGATGATCACTCCAAAGGGTCAATATTGTTCAACGGTTGACGAAGGCGCACACGATCCCAGTTGTCTTGCAACTCCCTCTGGTGCAGGGTTCTCCACTCCATGACCAGTGCCATTGCCCGGCGGGGCAATGATCCCTCCAATACCGCACCATCCAAACCGATCATCGCTTCAAAATCGCTGTACTTGGCGTGAAAGTGTGGGGGTTGGTGGTCATTCCAGTGCATAAAGATCACGATGCCAAAGAATCGGCTGAAGACGGGCATGTTATGCGATGGCCTCTTTCTGTAGTGGGATCACCTCAGCCGCCGGAACCACACCCATCCACGAGAGCATGGCCGCAGATATTTTCTCCATTGGTCCCCGTAACCGCTCTGTGTCGATGATGATGTAACCGCCGGTCACGTCACTGGTATTCCGATGGTTTAACAGCTTTTTGAGCGCATAGGCGGGGATGTCCAGCCCTTCCGCCAAGGTGATGAATGTCCTTCTCAAGTCGTGGACGGTGAATTTCACTCCAGACATTTCCGTCACCTTGGCCATTTGCTTGCGAGGTTCGACGATGTAGCCCCCTGCGCCGCCCCCAGGGAACACAAAAGCTGATTCCCCAACCTCCTGCCGCCGATTGGTCAGAAGATCAAGCAGGAAGCCGCTCAAGGGCAGCGTGTGCGTGTCGTGGTTCTTGGTGCCGGGGTTTTTGGTGTCCTGTTCGCCAGGAATGGTCAACGCCTTTCCGATAAAATCGACGTGCTCCCATCGCAGTTGCGCACCCTCTTCCCTGCGTAGCCCTGTGAAGATTAAAAGCAACAGGTAGTCCCGCAGGACAGGGTTTTCCAAGGCCATGACGCCTTGGTACCATGCCGCCATGTCATGTGGCTTGATCAACGTCTGTCGCCGCTCTTCCCGGAACCATGCCCGCGTTTGAGACAGCCGTTTGACTGGGTTTTCCAGAATCAAGGATCGGCCTTGCCCATCCTCGTAGGCTCCAATGGCAAAGTTGAACAACGCCCTGACAACACGCATTCCAAGGTTGGCGTATGGTTCCCCGTGATCTTTGCCGATTTGAGTGTGCCGTTTCTGGATGGCATCCTTGGTGATGGAGAGAATGGGCCTTTCCATCCAGTCAGAGAAATGCAGTGTCAACACGCGCCGGTAATGGCTGACTGTCTTGGCAGTCAGGTTCTTGCGGGCAACGAGATAATCCTCGAACACTTCCCCCAGGGTCTTTCGCTTCAATGCCTCCTCTTTCTTCTCCCGGACAGGGTCGCCCCCTGCGGCAATCTCTCCCAGCAACCCTTGCGCCTGTCGCCGTGCCTGTTCTACGGTGATTTCTCCGTACCGGCCTATGGTGATCCGCTTTTTCTTCCCGTCGATGCGCTTGTCCACGATAAATGACTTTGTCCCGGATGCCGTCACTCGCAAACCAAAACCTTTCATGGTATCGTCGAAGTGAAATTCTTGACCGGTGGGAGGCGGCGGGATTCGGTCGATGGCAAGTTTGGTCAGTCGCATGGCACGGTCTCCGTTGGTGTGGTGGACAGGTTGAAATCTGTCAATTTCATGTAGCCACAATGTAGCCACTTTGTGTAAAACAGCGTCCAAGACCTTCTAACTGATTATGCCTGAAACCATGCGGATTGCAAGCGTTTTTGAAACAGAATCGGAGAATTTAAAAGTGGCTAAAACCCGTTTTTCGTTTACTCGTAATGAGCAGGTCCTCGGTTCGATTCCGAGAGGCGGCTCCAGTTAAATCTGGCTTGGATGGGTTTCTGTCTGAGCCGTTTTTATTTGTCTCACCACTGTTGCCCTGGGTCAGCGTCAATCCAGGGCAGCCATGCCAAACAACTTGAATAAGTTTGTCATGTCGTCCCTCCTCCCGGTACAACGCTGCCATGCCATTCCCCGCACAACTTGTGCGGCCTCTTGCCTTGACCTAACCGATTGATCAAAAATCAGGATGTGAAGGCACACCCGCGCAATCGGGGTGACGATTGCAACCTCTCCCGCTAAAAATGGACAACAAGGAACGGAGTCAATCGTGCAAGATGCTGACCTGATTCGAGATTTTTTGGAAGACCTGCTGGTGGAAGAGGGATTGGCCGACAATACCCTGGAGGCCTATCGCCTCGACCTGGAAGGGCTGGTCGCTTTTCTGGCGACGCATGATCGGGATGGCCAACCCGTCACACTCGCAACACTCACCCCGGAAGATCTGGCCAATTTTTTGGAACATCTCTATGTGCAAAAGATGACCGCCACCACCGTGGCGCGCAAACTGTCCGCCATTCGCCGGTTTTATCGCCTGTTGCTGGTGACCGAACAACGCCGCGACGATCCAACCCGCCTGTTGGTCTCGCCCAAATCCCGTCGCACCTTGCCGAAAATTTTTGATGAGGCAGAGGTCAGTGCCCTCCTGGCCGCACCCGAACAGGGCACCGAACTGGGGCTGCGGGATGCCGCCATGCTGGAATTGTTGTACGCCACCGGGTTGCGGGTCTCCGAGTTGGTCAATCTGACCACCGACGGTCTGGATGAAAATTTTGGCATGGTGCGGGTGATCGGCAAAGGGGACAAGGAACGGGAGGTTCCGGTGGGAGAGATGGCCCTGGAACGGGTCGCCCACTATCAACGGGCCTCCCGTCCCGTGCTGTTGGCAGGAAAACACACCACAGCCCTGTTCGTGACAGCCCGGGGGGGAGCCATGACCCGGCAAAATTTTTGGTATATCATCCGCCGCCACGCGGTCAATGCGGGTATTCTCAAACCCATTTCCCCCCATTTGTTGCGTCACTCGTTTGCCGTGCATCTGCTCAACCATGACGCCGACCTGCGCGCCATCCAGATGATGCTGGGCCATGCGGATATTTCGACGACAGAAATCTATACCCATGTGGCCAAAGTGCGGATGAAACAGGTCCATGCCCGTTTCCATCCCCGGGCATAGCCAACAGCAATCCAGGAGGGCAAGCACGCATGACACAAAAATCTGTTGGACACCGGCTGTGGGGCGGCATCAGACTGGCCGTTGGTGTGTTTGTCGGCCTGCCGTTTATCGTGGTCTTGCTGCCTTTGTGGTATCTCCACTGTTGGCATGAGCGGCGCGTTGGACGACCAGCCCCGGAGGCTCCCTGGGCAGAAATCTGGCCCCGCGCCAATCCTGTCGAGGCTCCCATGCCCCGGTTGGCGGCGGCGGATGCCCACTCCGGGGTGCCAGACCATGCCCGTCTCGAGGCACGTTGTGCTGCGTGCGGGGCTTCGCCCCGGACCCCACCAGGGGCGTTGCCCCTGGACCCCACCAGGGGGATGATCCCCCTGGACCCGCAGAACGATATATCCTCACCGGTGGCCCTGGTGACGGGCGGCGCACACCATTTGGGCGCAACCATTTGCCGGGATTTGGCCACGCTGGGCTATCGGGTGGCCGTGGTTTATCACCGCTCGGCAACACAGGCCGCAGCGGTGGTGGCCGATATCCGGGCACAAGGCGGCCAAGCCCAGGCGTTTCCGGTGGATCAGAGCGATCCAGTGCAGATCAGCCGTCTGTTGGATGCCGTGGAACAGGTATGGGGCATTCCCGATCTGCTGATCAACAACGCCAGTCTGTTTGTGCCAACCCCGATGGCAGAAGCCACCTGGGAGGGGCTGGAACAGTTGTGTCGGGTCAATCTGCAAGGGCCGCTGTGGCTGGCCATCTGCGTGGGCGAACGGATGAAAAACCGGGCACAGGCAACAGGTCGGGGCGGACAAATCATTCAGATGTGCGACATCTGGGGGGAACGACCGCTGGCAGGACATACCGCATACAGTGTCACCAAGGCGGGCCTGATCATGGCAACCCGGTCGTTGGCCCGTGAACTGGCACCCAGTGTGCGGGTCAACGGCATTGCACCAGGGGCTGTCTTACCCAAGGAAGGGGAGGTCAATTTTCAAACCATGCTGGCACGCACCCCATTGGCCCAGCAGGCCGGACCGGATGCCGTGTTGCACGCCATCCGGTATCTGCTGACCGCCCGGTTTGTGACCGGGGAAATGGTGCATGTGGATGGTGGGCGCGGGTTGGTGTGAGGGGTGTGCCGGCTTTGGTTTTTCGTTGCAAGCCTCATTTTTTGGGTTGTGGTCATACCGTTCTGCGCCTACGATCAGGGAATTTGAAGCGGATAAAACACCCTGTTCCGGGAGAAAACGGATGCTGCATATGATCACAACCCTGCCCCGCACCGTCTGGTTGATCGGCCTGATCAGCCTGGTGAACGACAGTGCCAGCGAAATGCTCTACCCATTGATTCCCTTGTATCTCACCTCCATCCTGATGGCAGGACCACGGGCTTTGGGAATCATTGAAGGGATTGCCGAGGCCACCGCTAGTCTGCTCAAATTGTTTTCCGGTGTCATTGTTGACCGCACCTGCCGTTCCAAGCCCTGGATTGTCCTGGGATATGGGCTGGCCGGTGCCGGACGCCCATTCATCGCCTTTGCCACCGGTTGGCCGTGGATACTCGCCGTCCGCTTTGCCGACCGGGTTGGCAAAGGGCTGCGTTCCTCTCCCCGCGATGCCCTGTTGGCGGCCAGTGTGCCACCGGAACGACGGGGTCTGGCCTTCGGCCTGCACCGGGCCATGGACAATGCCGGTGCGGTGATCGGCCCCGTGACGGCCTCCCTGCTGTTGGCCAATCAAGTGCCGTTGCGCGAGGTGTTTTTGTGGTCTTGCGTCCCGGCAGTCATCTGTGTGGCCCTGGCCCTGGCCATCCGCGAACCACAACGGGCGGCGGTGGCCGCGCCTCCCCCATTCGATTGGCGTCTGCGGGACATGTCTCCCACCTTCAAGCGTTATCTCCTCGTGGTCGCCCTCTTCACCCTGGGCAATTCGTCCAACATGTTTTTGCTGTTGCAGGCCAAAGAGCTGGGAGCATCAGAGGCCCAGACACCACTTTTGTGGGCGACCGTATCGGTGGTGGCGATGATCTTTTCAACCCCGCTGTCCGGGCTGTCGGATCGTTTTGGGCGCATGCCCTTTTTGGTGGGCGGCTATATCGCCTATGGTCTGTTTTATCTTGCCCTGGGGATCGCCGTCCACGATGGCCCCTGGTTGTTTGTGCTCTTCGGTTGTTATGGACTGTTCATGGCGGCCACCGACGGGGTGGAAAAGGCCATGGTGGCCGATCTGGCTCCCGCCGAACGACGCGGGACGGCCTTCGGCTGGTTCAATCTGACCATCGGCATCATGCTGCTCCCCGCCTCCCTGCTCTTTGGTTGGTTATGGGAGGTGGTATCGGCGCAAGTGGCGTTCGGGTTTTCCGCCGTCTGTGCACTGGCGGCTGGTGTGTTGTTAAAGGTTTGGGTGTTTCGAGATGAGAAGATCGCTTGAGCCGGGGGTGGAGGCTTTGCCCCATATGCGCTAACATAGCCGTCTGTCCGCAGTTTTTATAATATTATTGCGGGGTCCAGGGGGGATCATCCCCCCTGGCGGGGTGCAGGGGCAGAGCCCCTGCCGCAGTGTGCGACTCACCAGAAGCCCATTTCCGCAGGAAGCTGGTGCTGCCCACCCTCTACCGCCCCGCAGGGGCCATAATATGAACATAACAAAATCAATCGATTGCGTTATGTTAGCGCATATGGGGCTTTGCCCCCAGCCCCACCAGGGGCTTTGCCCCTGGACCCCACCGGGGGGGATAATCCCCCCCGGTCCCCCTTGATCATGATTAGGTCTGGGGAGGCGGTTCTCCGCCGCCCCAGAAGAGGCATCCAGTACCCCCTCAGATCCCCTCTCTGCGCTGGGCAACCCAGTCACGCACCCGATCACACAACTGGGCACGCTGGTTGCGGGAGGGATCCTGACTGATCCACTCCAACAAGCCACCCATCACTTCCGACACCCAAGCCCCAGGCGGCTCCCGCACCAGATCCACAATCTCCCCGCCCGAAAGGGCCAGATCCCGTGCCTTGGGCCGTTTTTTGGCCTTCTCCAACCGGCAACAGCGCGCCAACACCTTGGTCAGTTGCGCATCCAGCAGTTGGACTGTGGCATTGCGGGTATCCTCTCCTGACCCGGCCCGGCTTGGCTCCCGCACACTGGCCACCTGACAGGCGTGGACCACACGAAACAAACCCGGCAACGGCACCGCCTCGTCCATCAAACGCAGCAGGGTGCGATCCGTGGGGGCCAGTGGCGTGTCCACCCGTTGTAAGATCTGCATGATGTTTTGCTGACGACGTTGCGGAAAACGAAATTTTTTCAGCGTCTCCTGGATCCGCTGAATGGAGAGCCCCCGCAACGTGGAACGGGTATGCCCCCGCTCCAGGGCGATGCAATTCAACTCACCCATGGCATAAAACAGGGCTGCCCAACGCAGATCATGCAGGGGAACCAACTCGTCCGGGTCGGGTTCTGCCATCTCCTGCATCAGGTTGATGGCCCGCTGACACCGGTTGGCGGGCGTCTCCCCCGTCCGGCAGATGGGTGGCGTGGCCATGTCGGCAAAAATTTCTTGCGCCATGGGAGAATAAAAAAACCGCAGCACATTGGGATAACAGGCCGGACCATCGAACGACAGGGAGAGGATCCGATCCAACTCCGCCCGCACCTTTTTTTTGGGAATGGTCTCCAGCGAGGTCTCTTCCGCCGCCCGCAGATCCGCCTCGTCCGGCTCACCTTTCAGTTGCAGGAGAAAACGGAAAAAACGCAGGGCACGCAACGGGTCGTCTTTCAGGGTGGAGATGCCTTTGACAAACCGGATACGGCGGTTGGCCAAATCCTCCCGGCCGTTGAAAGGATCAATCAACGGACCATTCGGCCAGGCAAAGGCCATGGCATTGACGGTCAAATCCCGGTGGAGCAGATCCTCCTTGACCGTGGGCGGATGTTCCAGACGCCGCCGAAAGGTGGCGATCTCCACATGGGAAATATGCCCGGTGCACCCTGCGTCCGGCAAATCATCCGCCAGTTCGGCACACCCCTCTTTTTGTTTCAAGGGCAGGAGCAGACTGCTGTGACCGCCGGTCCACACCTCATTCCGCTTGGCCCCCAACGTCACCAGGGGATGCCCCCCCTGCACCAGCCGATAGTGACATTCGGCCAGCGGACGTTGCACCAGCAGATTTAGTTCATTGGAAAGTTCCCTGTTTTGCAGCATATTGCGTACCGTGCCTCCCACCAGGAACAGAGGCCCGATCAAACGGTCAAGCTCATCAAGCAGGGTTTTGATGGAAGGGTCAAACAAATCATGAAAATCGCTGGTCATGCCATTTCTCCAGCCCGCTATTTTACGGTCCTGACCATGGGGTGCCGGGTCAACCAAGTGGAAACGGAACGTCTGTCGCAAACAGGGGCGGCCTACGGCTTTTATCCTGTGCCACCAGGCGGCACCCCCGACATCGTCATTATTAACACGTGTTCGGTCACCTCCGAAAGTGATCGGCAAGCCCGGCAACAGATTCGTCGTGTTGGGCGTGAAAATCCCCAGGCGCAACTGGTCATCACCGGTTGCTATGCCCAGGGCAACGCGGCCCGCCTGGAACAGATGCCGGGGGTCGCGCTGGTGGTCGGCAACCGCGAAAAAGAAGATCTGTGGGAGCACCTCACCCGTCTGTCCACCACCCACCACACCCGTTGCGTCGGTTCGGTGACCGACCGGGCGGCATGGGACGCCGTGGCCCTGGTCGACACCTTTGCCGACCACAGCCGGGCTTTTTTGCAGGTCCAGGATGGCTGTGACAACCGATGCACGTTTTGCACCATTCCCGGTCTGCGCGGTCCCAGCCGATCGTTATCGGTGGAATATGTGCGCGCCCAGGCGGCCCGCTACCGGGCGACGGGCTATCAGGAAATTGTCCTGACCGGGATCAATCTGGGCACGTATGGCAAAGACCGTACCCCACCGGGAACGCTGGCGCAACTGGTGGCCAGCCTGGTGCCCGACATGACGGGCAGACGGTTGCGGCTCTCCTCGGTGGACCCGCAGGATGTGCAGGAAGATCTGATCCAGCAGTTTGCCGAGCCGACCGTGCTGTGCCCCTATCTGCATCTATCCATTCAGGCGGGCGATGATCTAATTCTCAAGCGGATGGGCCGGGATTATGGCCGGCACTGGATCCTGGAGCAAATTCGACGCCTGCGCGCCGTGCGCCCGGAGATGGTGTTCGGGGCCGATTTGATCGTCGGGTTTCCCACCGAGACGGCAGCGGCCTTCCAGCAGACCCTGGATCTGGTGGAAGAGGCGGAGATCAGCTTTTTGCACGTCTTTCGCTATTCCGACCGACCGGGCACCCCGGCGGCGGCCATACCCGGTCGTTTTCGGGTGCCCCCGCAGGAGGCCCAGCACCGTTCGGAATTATTGCGCCAAAAGGGCCGGGAACTGCTGGCCAGGACGGCGCAACGGTGGATCGGTCGTGAGGAGACGATACTGGTGGAGAGCCTGGAGGCAGGCCTGGCCAAAGGCAAGACCGCCGGGTTTTTGCCAGTGTGCTTTCCGGCCTCACCTGAGACCCAAACCGGTCAACTGGTCACTGTACGGTTGACCGGCTTTGACCCGGAACAGCAGACGTTGCGGGGATGACCCGCGCCACCTTGCCCGCTCCCTGCACCTCTGCCAGACGAAAGGTATCGACGCGGGCGGGTGGAATGTTGCGCCAGACAATCTTGCTGTGCTGTTTTTCCATGGCCACACCCGCAAAATAGGCCGTTTTGGCCGGACGCAGATCATAGGTGAACTGGATGTATTGGGTCTGCGGATCCATCACCTGGCGCAAGGCCACCCCGATACGGTGGACCACTTTGTCCGGCAGGGAGCGCAACGGCAACGAAGAGACCACCGCCGCCACCCGCCGACCCCGGATATGTTTGACCAGCCACTCCGCCGAATCATGGACCACCGAAACCCCGTGAAACTGCCGCTTCAGATCGGCGATCAGTTCGCCCCCCACTTCGATCAGCAACAGTTGCTTGCGGTTGGCCACCCGCTTGAACAACTCCCGCGTGATGGCACCCTGGCCGGGCCCCAACTCGACGATCAGGCCCGGTTGCTTGAAATCCACCTCCAGGGCCATCTGCCGCGCCAAATAACGCGAACTTTCGACAACCGAGCCAATCTCACGCAGGCGGGCCAAGGGAAAATTCAGCCGCGCACCGGGCAACCACTCTGGACGATCCAACCACACATTTCCTGCTTGATATCCCATTCTCGCCACTGCAACCATGCTCCCGGATGTCGGTCGGGACTCCTTCCAGCACCCTGTTGCGCTGAAGCCCCCCGCTGCTGTTACACTCTTTTGCCCTGTTTTTCGCATTTATTCCACAAGAAACGGATCAACGGGTCAATTTTTTAAAGCGCACCCGGTGCGGTTGGTCGGCCTCCGTGCCCAAACGTTGCTTGCGATCGGCGGCATATTCCTGATAATTGCCTTCAAAGAAGGTGATCCGCGCCTCATCCTCAAAGGCCAGAATATGGGTGGCGATCCGGTCCAGGAACCAGCGATCATGGGAAACCACCACCGCACTGCCCGCAAAACCGGCAATGGCCTCCTCCAGGGCACGCAAGGTTTCCACATCCAGGTCGTTGGTGGGTTCGTCCAGCAACAAGACATTGCCACCACTCTTGACCACCCGGGCCAGGTGGACCCGGTTGCGTTCGCCACCGGACAAAAATTTGACTTTTTTTTGCTGATCCGCCCCCTTGAAATTAAACCAGGAGACATAGGAACGGGAACTGACCTCCCGTCCCCCCAGGTCCAGCAACTCCTGCCCATCGGCGATGACATCCCACACATTTTTTTCCGCATCCAGACCGGCGCGACTCTGATCGATGTAGGCCAATTGCACCGTCTCGCCCAGAACCAGACGCCCCCCGTCCGGCTGTTCCACCCCGGTCAAGAGACGCAGCAAGGTGCTCTTGCCCGTACCATTGCCGCCAATGACCCCCAGAATGCCCCCTCTGGGCAGGCGGAAGGAGAGATTGTCCATCAGCAGACGATCCCCAAACCCCTTACTGAGCCCCTCCACCTCAATCACCGATTCGCCCAAACGGGGACCGGGCGGAATGAAGAGCGTATTGGTCTCCCGCCGCTGCTCACGGGACTGGGCGACCAATTCTTCATAGGCATTGATCCGGGCCTTGCTCTTGGTCTGTCGCGCCCGTGGCGAGGCCCGCACCCAGAGCAGCTCGTCCTGCAACCGCCTGCGCCGTGAATCATCCTCCCGTTTTTCCTGGGCCAGACGCTGCTCTTTCTGCTCCAGCCAGGAGGTATAATTGCCCTTCCAGGGAATCCCCTGGCCCCGGTCCAGTTCCAGAATCCAGCCCGCCACATTGTCCAGAAAATAGCGGTCATGCGTGACCGCCACCACCATGCCGGGATAATTTTGCAGAAACTGCTCCAACCAGGCAACCGAGTCGGCATCCAGATGATTAGTCGGTTCGTCCAGCAACAGCATGTCCGGGGCGGAGAGCAACAGACGACACAAAGCAACCCGGCGTCGTTCCCCCCCCGACAAGGTGTTCACATCGGCATCCCACGGCGGCAGACGCAAAGCATCGGCAGCAATCTCCAGCTTGCGGTCCAGATCCCAACCGTCCACCCGGTCGATCGCCTCCTGCAACGTCCCCTGCTCCTGAATCAGCGCATCCATCTCCGCATCGGACATGGGTTCGGCAAAACGCGCCGACAGATCATTATAGCGGTCCAGCAGGGCCTTGACCTCGGCCACCCCCTCCTCCACATTGCCCCGCACCCCTTTGTCGGGATTGAGTTCCGGTTCCTGGGAGAGCAGCCCAGCCCGCAAACCGGTGGCCATCTTGGCCTCCCCGGTAAATTCCTGGTCGACCCCCGCCATGATGCGCAACAGACTCGATTTGCCCGAACCATTCAGACCCAACACGCCGATCTTGGCACCCGGAAAGAACGATAGCGAAATATCCTGCAAGATGACACGTTTGGGCGGGACCACCTTGGTCACGCGGTGCATGGTGAATACATACTGGGGATTGGCCATTGCTTGTCTACTCCAAAAAGGTCAGCCAGCCCCGATGCAGGGCATGGCGGCCATGAACAACGTCAAAAAATTGCTGTTGGATGCGTTTGGTCAGCGGTCCCGCTGTGCCAGCCCCAATCTGCCGCCCATCCAACTCCCGAATGGGGGTGATCTCAGCCGCCGTCCCGGTAAAGAACGCCTCCTGCGCAATCCACACCTCATCCCGGGGAAACCGCTGCTCCCGGACCGGAATAGCCATTTCGGCGGCCAGTTGGATCACCGTGTCGCGGGTGACTCCGTCCAAAGCCGAATCGGTCGGCGGAGTCCAGAGGGTACCATTGCGGTGCAAAATAAAAATATTTTCGCCTGAACCCTCGGCCACATAGCCTTCCGTGTCGAGCAGCAGGGCCTCGTCAAAACCACTGGCCAGGGCCTCGGTCTTGGCCAACACCGAATTGGGATAGTTGCCAACCGACTTGGCCCGGGTCATGGTCACATTCGGGTGGTGACGGGTATAGGAAGAGGTCTTGACGCGGATGCCATTGGCCATCCCCTCCTCGCCCAGGTAGGCCCCCCACTCCCAGGCGGCGACCGCCACCCGTACCCGACAGGGTGCCGGATTCAAGCCCATCCCTTCCGCACCATAAAAAATGATCGGGCGAATGTAGCCAGACTTGAGGTGATTGGCCCGTATCACCTCGACACAAGCCGCCATCACCTCCTGCGCCGTAAAAGGCACTTTCATGGCGAAAATGTGCGCCGAACGAAACAGGCGGTCTATATGTTCCTGGAGACGAAAAATGGCCGGTCCAAAGTCGGTGGCATAACAACGAATGCCCTCAAAGACCCCAAATCCATAGTGCAACGTATGGGTCAGGACATGTACCTTGGCCTCCCGCCATTCGCTCCACTGGCCATCCATCCATATTTTTCCATCCCGATCTTCCATGGAATTACTCATCTGTGCAAAACTCCCGTGTTGGGTCTGTGTGATGCGGCTTTGTACGCCAGAGAACGTCCGCCGCCATTTTAATGTCTTGCTGGCTTTCTTTAATCTTGCAGGCGATGCCTTTCCTATCCTTGTTGCGTCTATAACTGCACGCGGTCATAAGCGACTCTTCCTGTTCCGTCATTCCCGCGAAAGCGGGAATCCATTTGGCCTGTTGGACCTCCTGGATTCCCGCCTGCGCGGGAATGACGATACTCGTCAACTGTGACGCGCCCTTTTTCCAATCATGATCAAGGGGGTCCGGGGGGGGGATTATCCCCCCCGGTGGGGTCCAGGGGCGAAGCCCCTGGTGGGGCCGGGGGCTTCGCCCCCTGACAACGCCCACGCATAACAAATCCGCTTTATTGACCCACCACGCAACCGTGACACATTTTGGTATCGGAATTGCTGTGGTAGGGCATGCTGTCACCGCGATGGCGACCACTATTCCCAACCCAACGGGAATACCCGTTGTACCCCACTGGAGCCTGCGCACCCATGTACCAGATCCCTCCGCACCCTGCAACACAGCGTCCCCCGCGCCCATCGGGCTGGATCGGCGATGCCGGGGCATCCCGCCCGGCAGGCGAAGCGGTCACGACCCCCTCTCCCGGTCACTTTGGCAGCGTGTTGACCCAACAGGCAGGTACACCATGGACCATGGATGGTATATCCCCCTGCGACCCTTTTGGCAACGGCTCTGGTGACGGTTGCGCTGCGGAACGGGATACTTTTCCGGTCCTGGACGATGCCTGGCCTGCCGCTGGCCAATCGTTGTGCTGGCGGGCAGCGCATCGGACCCAGCCAGGGGGCCGCAGAGGCCCCATCCACCCAGCAGGCGCAGCGATGGATCGCCGTTCTGCTGCGCTGAACAACAGACATACCCAATGGCATCTCGTGCGTCCGCAGTGATGGAGACACCCCTTGAGACCCGGACAATATAACATGAACATGGCATACGCCCAATCCAGTTTAGGCATCAGTGACATTTTAAATCGACTGGCCAAAAAAGCCAGGGCGGAACGGCTGGAAGCCGCCCTGCCCCTGATCAATCTGCTGCGACTCTGCTTTGCACCCGAAAACAAGATACCGGGTGCACCGGTCGGGGTATTGACGGTTGGCGATTGGTTGGAACTTTTGAACAGTTGGGAAGAGATCCTGACCACCATTCATCAACGTCGAATCTACTTTATACGCGATTTTTTTCAAGAATCCATGGCCGGATTGCCGGTCAACACCCCGTCCTCTCTCGCCCAGGCCTTGCAAGAATTGCTCACCATGATGGATGCCCTCCTGGCCGACCAACCGAACGACAATCCGGGCAACGCACAACTGCAATGACTTTAGCACAAATACTGGCCCATCTGGAGGTAAAAACCGGATCCTTCAGCAAAACCAGGGGTTGGCCTGCTGTGATTATCGAAACGGTACTCTGGGCGCAAAGGGCGTTTGTGTTGACCGATTTTGGTGCTACAATACTTTCGATAGTGGGGCGTGGATGGCGAGCGGGCCATCCAAAAGGGTGGCAGGATTGGGCGGGCACCAGGTGACGGGCCTGCCCACCTTGCCGGGACAAAGCAGACGATTGATCCAATAGACCATGGCTGTGCCAAAAACGATGGATTCCATGAACGACCGCCCTTTTCTGGGCAACTGGTCCAATGCACGACAGTTTTTTTCTGTCAGAAGCCACGGGTTTGTGTGGCGGACACTGCGCTCCTGTATTGCCCAGGGCGAAGGCGTTATCGTCATCACCGGGGAAGCTGGCATCGGGAAAAGCCAGTTATTGCTGCGTTTACAAGGGCTTCTCCCGGACAATTGGGACGTGGCCCTGATCGCGGACGCCAGTCAGCCGCAAGCACTCTTTACCCAGGCCCTCTGTGAAGCCGTGGGGGCCGAAATTGCGGGGCCACAAGAGTGGTCCATGACCGCCGATGAGGTGTTGGATGCCATCGCCAGTCGCGTCGAGTTTGGCCGCAACTTTTTGCTGGCCATCGACGATGCGCATCGCCTGACGCAAGAAAATCTGAATATTCTCAACAGTATCCTTCTTTTTGCCGTCAGCCAGGCGCGCCCTGTGCAACTGCTCTTGATGGGTCGCCCGGAGTTGGTACACTGTCTGGATCTGCCCGCCTTTCAACTGCTGCGCAATGCCATGGTGGCGACCGTAGAGATGCCTCCCCTGACCCGCGTGGAGGTATGGGAATATGTCCGTTTTCGCGCCGAGCGCATCCTGGGCAAGCCCCCCCGGATGACATGGCCCGCCTGGCTCGAATTGTTTTCCGCCAGTCGAGGCGCACCACGAGAGATTGACCTGCTGCTGCAAAAAATTTTATTTCTGAACAAAGACCACGAGTTACGTTGGCTGACGGGTTCGCTGGTCAGAAAGGGGCGCGTGGCCCTGGATCCCAACTACCATCCCCCGCCGGGCCGAGGCTTCATCCCCTGGGTGGCACTGGCTTTGCTGGCTTCGCTGGTGGGATATCTCTCTGGCGCGTTGTTTTTTGCCTGGTCACCCCCGGTGCGACACGCCGTGGAACCGACAGCGACTCCTGCCTCCTTGCCCGCCCAATCAACCGTACCTGCGGCGGGTGACAAAGAGATATCCCATGCCCCACCTGTGCCACCCGTGCCACCCGTGGTGGAAGAGAAGCAGAGGGAAAAGAGCCCCCCCCCGGCCCAGAGCGATACAGGAACCAACAAGGATACCCAGAGCAAAGAGTTGCCAACCGTTCCCGGTGCAAAACCTGTCACCAGGCAGCCGCCCGGTGCGGAACCGGTGCCCGCACATCCGCTGCCCGACACCAAACCTTTAAAACGGACACCACCGCAGCCAGCCCCCAAGCCCCCGGTTGCGACGTCCGTGCCGTCCGCCGAAACACCCGACACAACCGCAGAGGTGGCCACCCAGGCCACCTTGCGCGCCTCGGGTCGGGTCTTTGTGGTGCAGATTGGCTCCTTTTTGAACAAGATCAATGCGGAACAACTCGCGCACACCTTGAAACAAAAGGGGCTGGAACCCTACGTACACCTGTACCAGAAAGAGGAAAAAAATTGGTTCTCCGTGCGGATCAATCATAAAGACCGCCCGGCTGCCGAAAAAACCTCCCTGGCTGTACATCAGGATACGGGGCAACCTACGGAAGTGATTGATCTGTTTTATGAATAGGGAGACAACCCGGCGCGATTGGCCTGCTTGATGGTGCCGGAGGGGGCTTCGCCCCTGGATCCCACCGGGGGGAATGATTCATCTCCGTTATACATATCACAAAAAGTTGTTATTATTCATGGGGGGCCGGGGGAGATTATCTCCCCCGGTGGGGTCCAGGGGCAACGCCCCTGGTGGGGTCCGGGGCGAAGCCCCGGA
>JADFYM010000076.1 GCA_015233035.1 Magnetococcales bacterium | reverse complement strand
AACACCACACCAAACCCTCCCGGCCCCGGGGGCGCCCGGCAGGCGCACGCGTTTTTAAAAAGTTTGGCGGGGGGGGGGGGCCCGCCCGGCCGCCGGGGGGGACGCAGGGGGCCAACCCCCGCGGGTGGGGGGCGGGGCGAAGCCCCGATTTTGTGGTGGCTTCGCCCCCACACCCCCACCAGGAGGGGATAATCCCCTCCTGGACCTCCCTGCACGTTTGGCATTTTCTCAAATGCAATTGCCCTGACGGCCCGCTGTGCGGGGATGACGCGCCAGATGGATCGTGCTATTTTTGCTCCCCATGGCACCCTGCGCACCGCGCAGACCGCTCTCCCTTTCACCTCTCCTGGACCACCATGAACTACGCGCCCCACACCAATGTTGCCATTCGCGCCGCCCGTCAGGCCGGGGCACGCGCCGTTGACCTGTTTCAACACCGCCATGAACTGGATATTCGCAGCAAAGCGCACGGGGAGTGGGTAAGTAATGCCGATACCACGGTGGAACGGGAAATTTTATACCACCTGAAAAAGGGCTATCCCCAATACGGCATCCAGGCGGAAGAGAGCGGCTGGCAAAAAGAGGGGGCCGAACGCTATTGGATCGTCGATCCCATCGATGGCACCGATAATTTTATCCACGGCATTCCCCATTTTGCCCTCTCGATTGCCCTGGCCGAAGGAGACCAGTTGCTGGCGGGGGTGGTATTTGATCCGCTGGGAGATGAACTCTTTGTCGGCGAGCGGGGACGGGGAGCCTTTTTGAATGACCGACGGATGCGCGTCGGACAAAATCATCTGCTCTCCCGCGCCCTGCTGGCCACAGGCTTTCCGAGTAAGCATAAAGAAAAACTCACCGATTATCTGGACTCTTTTCAGTTGCTTTGTGCCGCCTGCCATGGCATTCGCCGCCAGGGCAGTGCCGCCCTGGATCTCTGCTACACAGCGGACGGACGGTATGACGGCTTTTGGGAACAGGGGCTGGCCGCCTGGGACATTGCGGCGGGCGCGCTCATTCTCCAGGAGGCGGGCGGGTTGATTACCGACTTTGCGGGGGGAAGTGGTTTTTTGCCATCCGGCGATGTGGTGGCAGCCAACGCAGCGATTCACCATCGCATCCTGGACAAGGTACAGTCGTCCGCGTTGTATCGAACGGATGAAAAGACGGAGAGTTGATCCGGGAGGACCGGGGGTCATCACATCGCAAAAAGTTGTTATTATTCAATGGGGGTCCGGGGGAGATTATCTCCCCCGGTGGGGTCCAGGGGCGAAGCCCCTGGTGGGGTCCGGGGCGAAGCCCCGGAAAAACAAGCCCCTGTGGGCGCAGCATCCAGGATGTCGCTGCTGCATATTTTTGGCCCTGATCATTGTTTCGGCCATTCCAGTCATACCAAATTGCAATCAGACGGGTAACAGCGTTGGCTGTGCCGTTACTGCACGCAGTCGTGAGTGACACTTCCTTATTCCGTCATTCCCGCGCAGGCGGGAATCCAGCTGGCCTCGCGAACTCCTGGATTCCCGCTTTCGCGGGAATGACGATAACGGGTGCCCGTGCCTGTCGCCTTGTTCCCCGTTCGATTGCAATTTGGTATCAGAACCCTGGATTCCCGCCTTCGCAGGCATGACGAGCGAATTTCGTGTCATACCCATTCCCATCATGCCCGCGAAGGCGGGAATCCAGGAGAGTTCGTGGACGAAACGATGATCAAGGCCATATTTTTTGATTCGCAGCCCCTTGATGCCCCGCTGCGGGGCTCCGCCCCGAACCCCGCCAGGGGCTTTGCCCCTGGACCCCACCAGGGGGATAATCCCCCTGGACCCCTATAACTGCACAATATGCTTCGGATTTATTATCAGCATAAAGATGTGTGCATAGGATAACCCAGAGGGAGAGGGAGAAAAAATCTACACCTCACAACGAATTGGCAACCTGTTGCAAAATATCCAGCAATTTTTTCTTGCTGACCGGTTTGGTCAGATAAAGATCACAACCGGCCTCCCGGCTGGTCTGCATTTCTCTCTCCAGGGCATGGGCGGACAGGGCGATGATCGGCAGGGGCGAACGACCCGTTTCCTGTTCCCAATGGCGGATCTGCCGCGTGGCGGTGTAGCCATCCATTCTGGGCATTTGAATGTCCATGACCACCACATCAAACACCTCCTTTTGGACGCGAGCGACCGCCTCGATGCCATCGTTGACCATGACCACTTGATGGACAGTCTGCGCGAGATAGGCCTCGAACAACATCTGATTTTCCGGGACATCCTCGGCCAGCAGAATGCGCAGACTTCTGGCCAGAGCGGCAGGAAACACGGCCACGGCGGGAGCCGGCAACACGGGAGCCGTCGCGACCTGGATGGGCAGCGTGAAGGCAAAGGTGCTCCCCTGCCCCAACCGGCTGGCCACCCACATCCGCCCCCCCATCAACTCCACCAGACGCCGGGAGATGGCCAGCCCCAAACCCGTGCCCCCATACTGCCGGGTAATCCCGGCATCGGCCTGGGTGAACCGTTCAAAAATATCGACCAGATGTTCCTGGGCAATGCCAATGCCGGTATCCACCACCTGGAAGAGAAAAACACCCGCCTCCAGGGGATCCAGGGTCAGGCGCACATCCACCCGCCCCTGGGTGGTAAACTTGATCGCATTGCCCAGCAGGTTGATGAGCACCTGCCGGATCCGGCTGTCGTCCCCCAAAACGGCTTCCGGCAGTGCGGGGTCCACCCACTCTGCCAGGACCAGCCCCTTCTGCTCGGCCACCACCTGCATCAGATGGGCGGTCTCCTCCACCACCCGGCGGGGGGAAAAGACTCTCGTGTCGAAAGAGATACAGCCCATCTCAATGCGAGAAAAATCCAGAATATCGTTGATCACCCCCAGCATGGCCTTGCCCGAGTGGTGCATGGTCTGGACAAAACGCCGCTGGGTGGCGTCCAGTTCGGTTTCCAGCAACAGATCCGACATGCCCAGCACCACATTCATCGGGGTACGGATTTCATGGCTCATGCAGGCCAAAAATTCCCCTTTGGCCCGAGTGGCCTGTTCGGCGTTCTCCTTGGCCAGTTGCAACTCTCTGTTCTTTTCGGAGAGTTCCGCATTTTTTTGGTGCAACGCCTTTTTGGCCTGTTGCAACGCGACAATATTGCGACACCGGGCCAGCACAACCGGCAAGCAGATCGGTTTGCGGATAAAATCCACGGCACCCAAAGCCAACCCGAAGGTTTCGGCATATTGGCTGTCCTTGCTGGTCAAGAAAATGACCGGAATCTCGCGGGTGATGGCCGTCTGCTTCAATTGGCGGCAGACCTCATACCCGTCCATGTCCGGCATCACAATGTCCAGCAAAATCAGATCCGGTGGCGGATCCATCATGGCCAGCCGCAAGGCCAGCGGACCGTTTCGCACCGGATGCACCTGGTATTCATGCATTAAAGCAGACTTCAAAATATCCAAACTATCCGGGGCATCATCCACGATCAGGATGGACGGTTTTACCCTCTCCTCACGCATCTTCGGCCTCCAAAATAATGTTCATACTCCTGGCACACTGCCTTAAAATCTCCACCGCCCGTTCAAAATCATATTGCGCCACCTGCTGTTCCATTTTGATCACCCAGTCGAGCATCTCCTGGGACCAGGCCACATCGTGCAGGGCCGCCAGGGTATGCTCGATCTCGGCATCAAATTTTTCCAACTGGCTGGCCGCTTTGCGGAAAAGTTGCCGGCATTGCTCCACCCGTTCCGCCGTCTCTGCGGCAAAAAACAGCGGTTTTTGCTCGGGCACAGCCTTGGGCAAGATGTGCGCCAGTATGGCGCAGAGGTTGACCAGTTCGACAGACATCTCCTGCACCAAAACCTCGATGCGGGCAAAGTCGGCCTCTTCGCCCAGGGCGGTCTCCAAACGACCGGCCCGTTCCGCCAGGAGGTCTGCACCAATGCTGCCCGCCGATCCCTTCAACGTATGCGCCAACCGCCCTGCCGTGGCCAGATCCTGGGCGGCCAACGCCGTGCGGATCGCGCTGTCAACCTGGCCCTGGTTGACGCAAAATTTGGCGAGCAGATCGCAATATCTCTGAAAATTACCGCCCATGCGTTGCACACCGGCCTGGGTATCCACGCCGGGAATCTCCGGCAGGACGCACCCCTCTGGCTGTCTTGCCTCGGGCATTGCCTCGCCCCACGCAGCGGGCAAGGGTTGCGGCACGGCGGGCTTGATCCACCGGGCCAGGGTGGCATACAACGCACCCGGATCCACCGGCTTGGCGATATGATCCTGCATCCCGGCGGCCAGGCACCGTTCCCGGTCACCCGCCATGGCGTTGGCCGTCATGGCGAGAATGGGAAGTTGCGCAAAACGGGAATCCTGGCGAATCGCGCGCGCGGCGGTCAGACCATCCATGACCGGCATTTGCACATCCATCAACACGCCATCCAGCCGTTCCCGGCCCACCAGATCCACCGCCTCCTGGCCATTTTCGGCCAACAGAACAGTCATATTGGCCTGCTCCAACAGTTCCCGCGCCATCTGCTGGTTGATGGGATTGTCCTCAACCAGCAGGATTCTGGCCCCGGACAGTGCGGTCAACCCGCGCCGATCCATCACCTGAAGTTCTGTGTTTTGCATCGCCGGATCGGCAATGCCCAGACGCACCTCGAACGTGAAGCGGGTGCCCTGGCCCGGTGTACTGGCCACCCGAATGGTGCCTCCCATCTGCTCAATCAGGCGTTTCGCAATGATCAGGCCCAGCCCGGTACCCCCATATTTCCGGGTGATGGAGGCATCCGCCTGGGTGAAGGCCTGGAACAACCCGGCCACCTGCTCGGGCGTCATCCCGATACCGGTATCCCGAACCGTAAACTGGAGATGCACCTCCGCCCCATCCTGGGCGAGCCGTTCGGTCACAATGGCCACCTCGCCCTGCTCGGTAAATTTGACGGCATTCTGGGTGAGGTTGATGAGAATCTGGCCCAGCCGCAACGGATCACCCACCAGGAGCGGCGGCAGATCGGCGGCCGTTTCCATGCTGAAGTGCAGATCTTTCTCCTGCGTCTTCATGACCATCATGGACGCCACATTGGCCAACACCTCTGCCAGGGGAAACGCGATGGACTCCAGCTCCAGCCGGCCAGCCTCCATCTTGGAAAAATCCAGAATGTCATTGATAAGACGCAGCAATGACGTGGCTGCCTGGTGTACCTTGTGCAGATAGTCCTGTTGTTGAACCGTCAATGGGGTTTGCAAGCAGAGATAGCTGAACCCGATGATGGCGTTCATGGGGGTGCGAATTTCATGACTCATGGTGGCCAGAAAATCCCCCTTGGACCGGGTCGCGGCCTCGGCACTGTTGCGGGCCTGTTCCAACTCCTCCGTCCGCCGCCGCACGGTCTCCTCCATATGGTCCCGATAGTGGCGCAGTTCCGTCACATCCTCCTGCAGGGCAAGAAAATGCTGAATGCTGCCATCTTCCTGTCGAATGGGGCTTAAATGCTTCCGCACCCACACCAGGGAACCATCCTTGCGCTTGTTGGGCAGTTCGCCCGTCCAGGTCTGGCCGGACTGGAGCGTCGCCCAGAAAGAGCGATAGATGGCCGCCGGCGTATGATCCCCCCACAGGATGGAAAATTTTTGCCCCTCCAACTCATCCGCCGTGTCATAGCCATGGATATGGAGCGTGGCCAGGTTGACATATTCGATGGTCTCATCGGCATTGACGATGGTGACCCCCACCGGACTCTCTTCCACGGCACTCTTTTTCAGCAACAGATCCAGCCGGGTCTGCTGGTGCGCCGTGCGCAATTGGCTTTCCGTCTGCTTGCGCTCGGTGATATCTCGCACAATGGCCCACATCGCCTCCGGTTGCTGGCTGCTGTTCCGCAACAGAAAGGTGCGCAATTCCACCGGAAAGACAGTCCCGTCCCGGCGAATATATTCTTTCTCGTAGACCGGTGATTGACCACACACCAGCACCTGCTGCGCGACAATCTGCGCCTCGATGGCGTACCAGGTGCTGGGCGTCAAGGTTTCACTGGTCCGACCGCGCAATTCATCCTCCGTATACCCCAGCATGGCGGCGTAGGCCGGATTGAAATCGATCAGACGCCCGGACAGATCCACCATGACATAGGCGTCCTGCATACTGTGCAGCAGATGATGAAATTTATTTTCGCTGGCCTGCAACCTGGCCGCCGCCTTGGCGGCCCACTCCATCCGTTGGCTGTGCAGCATCTGCCGCCACAGCAACCCCAAAGCCGTCGTGATGACGGCCATGGCCATAAAGGTCAACAGGCCAACCCAGTAGACCAATTGATCGAGTGGTGCCATGACTTCGTCGCGGTCAATCTTGGCCACCAGATGCCAGGGGGTGCCCGCAATGGGCTGGGTGATGGAAAATACCCGCACCTGGCGATAATCCACCCCCTCCATCCGTTGCGCCTGGCCACTGCGCACCGCCACCGCCGACGGAACATCAACGGCATCCAAAGGAATACGCAGGGTGAAGGCGGTGCCATGGCGATGGCGCAATTCATTGAGAAACAGGACCTGGTCGTGGTCGCGACGCACCAGCAGGGTTTCGCCACTGGGGCTGGCCGTGGGCCAGGTCTGGATTTTGGCATACAGAAAGGGTTCGACCGGTGCCTGCAATACCACCATGGCCCACGGTCGCGCGGGCAAACCGGGTGCGCCGGTTCCCCACAGCGGCAAGGCAAAGGCGATGTACGCCTGTCCCGCCACCCGATACAGGTCACTGTAAATAATACCCCTGTCTGGCGAGGCGGTATGGAACAGTTGCTGCACCACGGCATCGTCGAGACCGATAGCCGTGCCGACGGTCAGCACCCCCTGCCCGGCGGCATTCAACAGGTGGGCCGCACGATAATACGGAGCATGACTGAATACGGAAAGTTTTTTTGCCAAAACTGCCTGCACCCCGGCATCCCCCTGCTCCAGCAGACGCTGCACCTGCGCGGCAAACATCTCATCATCCACCAAAAAATCAAAATCACGCTGGCGTTCCGCCAGCCAATTTTCGATTTGACTGACTTTCAGGGTGGCGATGGCCTGCAGATTGTCAAAGGCATTTTTCTTGATGGCCGGTCCGTTCAGTTGCACAATGAGATAGGCAACCAAAGGCACAAGCATCATCAAGCTGCAAAACAGGCTGAATAATTTGAAACGATCGGTGGATACGCTCATTAAAATAACCTATATGTCGTTTTCTCAACCTCACAGCTTCACACCCGGCCAATGCGCCCAAAACAAGGTCCAAGCATTAAAAACGCGCATGGATTGTGCCATATATTGCGATATGGCAATTGGCCGTCCATCTGTTGAGATTGAAATGTTTTTTTCGCTGCGTTCGGTACTGCGACCGCCGCCCGACACCTGCAACAGGTGTAACCGTTACGGCATACGGTGAAAATAACGGATTGTTAATGATAACAATATTGTTAATGAAAGGCAAGATGCTTTCGCAATGGATGTTGCAGGGGTTGCAGGAAGTTCATGGCGTCGGGTGCGACACAACGGGCGGGCTGTTCACCGGCGTCCTGCCCATGCCCTGCTCCATGGCGGGCCCCTGGTAGCCGGAGATCACCACGGGTTGGGGCGGCGGAAAATAGCGCAACGCGGTAAACAGCATCCCAGCCACACCCATCATCATCAAACCCAGGCGAATGGTCATGCGATATTCCAGTTCTTTGACTTTTGTATCAATCTTGGTGTCCAGGTCTTTGATGTCGCGCTTGGTCGCCAGTTCCTCCAGTTGGACAGAATGGGCCTCCTGAATGACATCTGAAATCGCCTCCGCCTGATTTTCAGGAAGACCCGCATCCTTGAGGCGGCGGATAAATTTAAACGTGTCAAACGTAACTGCGGGCATCGGATGGCTCCTCTTTCGTGACGGCCTGGATCATCGTTTCGGCCATTCCAGTCAGCGAACCCTGGATTCCCGCCTTCGCGGGAATGACGAGCGAATTTCGTGTCATACCTATCCCCGTCATGCCCGCGAAGGCGGGCATCCAGGAGAGTGCGTGGACGAAATGATGATCAAGACCTTGCGTCGCAACCACCAGGGGCTTTGCCCCTGACCCCACCAGGGCTCTGCCCTGGACCCGCCAGGGGGATGATCCCCCTGGACCCGCATTATATTATACTGTGCGCGGGCATAAGTGACACTTCCTGTTCCGTCATTCCCGCGTAGGCGGGAATGACGATACTCGTCAATTGTGACCGTGCGCAGTATACACCCCACCCGACTCGGGACACCCCGCCGGCATCAGTTTGGCCGCCATGCCCTGATATTTGGCCGTCACATCCCGCGACAGCTTGTAGGCGCAAAACCGGGGACCACACATGGAACAAAATTCCGCCGTCTTGTGCGCCTCGTTCGGCAAGGTCTCGTCGTGATACTCCCTGGCCCGCTGCGGATCCAGGGCCAGCTCAAATTGCCGATTCCAGTCAAAACCATAGCGTGCCCGACTCATGGCATCATCCCGGTCCCGGGCACCGGGACGATGCCGGGCAATGTCTGCCGCATGGGCCGCAATCTTGTAGGCAATAATGCCATTGCGCACATCCTCGGCATTGGGCAGGCCTAAATGTTCCTTGGGGGTGACATAACACAACATGGAAGCCCCCTTCCAGGCCGCCACCGCCCCGCCGATGGCCGAGGCAATATGGTCATAACCCGCCGCAATATCCGTCACCAACGGCCCCAGGACATAAAAAGGAGCCTCGTGACACAACAACCGCTCCTGCTCCATGTTCATCTCGATCTGATCCAACGGCACATGCCCCGGACCCTCGATCATCACCTGCACATCCCGCTCCCAGGCCCGCCGGGTCAATTCGCCCAGTACCCGCAACTCGGTCATCTGCGCCCGATCCGAGGCATCATGCAACGACCCAGGCCGCAAACCATCCCCCAGGGAGAGCGTGACATCATACCGCACACAAATATCCAGCAGACGATCAAAATGGGTGAACAGCGGATTTTCCTGGTCGTGATACAACATCCATTGCGCCATCAAGGCCCCCCCACGGGAGACAATTTTGGTGATGCGCGACTCGATCAGAGGCAACACCTCCCACACCACGCCACAATGGACCGTCATATAATCCACCCCTTGCCGGGCCTGCTCCTCGATCACCTGTAATAGGGTCTCCACCGTCAACTGACGCACATCGGGCACCCGCTCGATGGCCTCATAAATGGGCACCGTGCCCAACGGAATCGGTGAATGGCGGATCAGAGCCTCACGAATTTCGGGAATTTTTTTGCCCGTGGAGAGGTCCATGACCGTGTCCGCGCCATACTGGATGGAAAGGCGCAGTTTGTTCAACTCCTCGTCCAGGCCGGAGGAGATGGGCGAATTGCCAATATTCGCGTTGATCTTGCACCGCGAGGCAATACCGATGGCCAATGGGTGCAGCTCCGGGTGGTGAATGTTGGCGGGAATGACCATCCGCCCCCGCGCCACCTCGGCCCGGACCAACTCGGGATCCAACCGTTCTTCGGCGGCACAGTGGGCCATCTCTTCGGTGATTACCCCTTGCCGGGCATAGTGCATCTGGGTAACGTTACCAGCGCGCCCTTGAATCCAGGCCGAACGAAATGTATTCATGAAAACAGTGTACCTCTCATAAGTGGGGTCAAAGGTGCCAAATGTCCGTGTGACCACGACTGGGGGGGCGGAGAACCGCCCCACCCAGACCCCCCCACCCTTTTTTTTTAATCATTATCAAGGGGGTCCGGGGGGGGTTATTCCCCCCGGGGGGGTTTTGGGGCACAACCCCCGGTGGCCGGAACCCACCGCCCTTTGGCCTTCCCCCCCCCTGCTCTGCCAAGGGGGTTTTCGCCGGCGAACCGTTTTTTCCCCCCCGGCCCCCCCCCCCCCCCGACTGCGGCAACCACGACGCGGAATTTCACACCCTGCTGGAAGGAGCGGCCTGGGTGGATTTCGGCCAACCAGGACTGGTGACGCTCTCCGGTCCAGACCACCTGGAATTTTTTGGCGGCCTGACCACCAACCAGGTGCGCCATGTCTCGACCACGCGCACGCTCTATTCGGCCCTGTTGACCCCGCAAGGACGCTATTTGTATGATTTCACCATGGCAAAGACGGCCACGGCACCGGACCGCCTGCTGCTCGTCACCGAATCGGATGACGTGTCGGCCTTGATCCGGCAGATCACTTTTTATCGCCTGCGCGCCCCGGTGCAGATCAACAACGACCAGACCCGCTGCCATCTGCTGGGCCTGATCGGACCAGCCGCCGGGCTGGCGATTGGGCGACTTTTTCCCGGTCTGGCGTGGGCGGATGCCGCTCTGGGGGCCACCTTTACCCCGGAACCGGATCTCCATCTGTGGCGGGATCCCCGTCATGCCGGGTTTGGTTGGCGGCTATTGATTCCAGAGGCCCAGTGGAGTAGCATGAGTACACGGCTTACCGTTGCACTGCCACCCGCCGGTTGGACCGCCTGGGAGGCCTGTCGCATCCACCACGCTCTGCCCAGGGGTGGCCAGGAGTTGATCCCACAGGAGACATTACCTCTGGAAGCCGGTCTGCTGGAGATGAACGGGGTGGATTTTGGCAAGGGGTGTTATGTGGGTCAGGAAACCACGGCCCGCACACAGCACCGGGGGACGATCAAAAAACGGTTATTCCAGATAACCGGCCTGCCGGGCGCAGGCGCATTGGGGGCAACCGTCCAGCGACCCGATGGCAAAGAGGTGGGCAGTATCACCAGCCATTGCCCGCAGACGGGAGCCGCACTGGCCATGTTGCGCCTCTCCGATGTGGAGGATGCACCCGAATCCCTGCAGGTGCAGGGCAAACCGGTCACCGTCCACAAACCATCCTGGGCCCAATGGAGCGGCTGCCCGGAGCTTTCTTCCACCCAACCAGTGAGTTGATCTGCCATGACCGCATCCGTCACCTTGCCACCACTGCCCGCCTTGCACATTGGGGCCTACACCATACCGGTTCCCATCATCCAGGGAGGGATGGGGGTGCGTATTTCCGGGAATCGTCTGGCCAGTGCCGTGGCCAACGAGGGCGGGGTGGGCATCATCGCCACCGTGGCCCTCTCCCTGGCCTCCCGGTATTATCAGAAAGGCAAGGATTATTATCAGGCCAACATCAAGGCCCTGATCGACGAATTGCGGCTCTCCCGCGAGGCCACGCCCACGGGCATCATTGGCACCAACTGCATGGTGGCCATTCGGGATTTTGAGGCCATGGTGCGCACGTCGGTGGAACATGGAGCCCAGATGATCATTTCGGGGGCCGGTTTGCCGTTGCGCCTGCCGGAATTTGCCGCCAGCCAACCCAGCACGGCCCTGGTGCCGATTGTCTCCTCGCTGCGGGCGGCGCGTCTGCTGGCCCAACGCTGGCGCAAGCTCTACCATCGTCTGCCCGACGCCATTCTGTTCGAGGATCCCAACACGGCGGGCGGTCATCTCGGCATTCGGCGCAATCAACTGTTTTCCGAAGAATTTTCCAGTGATCAGGTGGTGCCGCAACTGGCGGAGTGGTCCCGCACCGAATATGGCGATGAAATTCCCATCATCTGTGCCGGGGGCATCTGGGATCGCCGGGATATTGATCATGCCCTGTCGCTGGGGGCCAAGGGGGTGCAGATGGCGAGCCGTTTTCTCTGCACTTATGAATGTGACGCCCACGAGCGGTACAAGCAGGCCTTCATCGATGCCAAGGCGGGGGATGTGGTGATCATCGACTCGCCCGCCGGTCTGCCGGGGCGCGCCCTGAACACGGCGTTCACCCGGACTTTGTTCCAGGGGGGTGAGGTGGCCAACAAGTGTTTTGCCACCTGTCTGGAGGCCTGCACCTGTCGGGAGGCCAAAGAGGCCTTCTGCATCGCCTCCGCCTTGCACCGGGCACAACAGGGCGACATGGAACATGGCCTGGTCTTCACCGGCACCAACGGCGTGCGCCATACCCATATGTGCCATGTCAAAGATATTTTCCGGGAGTTGACGACGGGAGAAGTGGCGGAGGCATCCCCGCCGTGAGCGGGGATGTCATCTGTGACACACACCCGTCTATGGATGACAGAAGGATTAAAGTCATGGCTCTGCAAATATTTGACACGATGATCTCCGAAGAAGACTATTTGCAAGGAGAACTGGCGAGTGACATCAGGCATGAGTACATTGATGGTCAAGTTTATGCCATGTCAGGAGCAAAAGAACAGCATAATCGTTTAACGGCCACAATGGGTGGAGAGTTCAGAAACCATCTGAAAGGTAAACCCTGTGATGCCTATCAATCTGATTTTAAAGTGCGGGTAGGGAAAAAATATTTCTACCCGGATGTGGTTGTCAAGTGTGACAGTGAATACAACAACGAAGACTATACAGAACACCCCATTATTATTGTTGAGATCACATCTGAAGCCACGCAAAAGTTTGATCGGACTTACAAGCGGGATGTCTATATGACCATTCCGTCGTTGCAGGAATATGTGATTGTAGAACAACACCAAGTCCGGGTGGATGTTTATAAACGGGATGGCATGTCCTGGCATCTGCAAACCTACCAGCTGGGGGACGCGGTCCTTTTTGAATCCATTGGATTGACTCTCACCGTAGAGGAGATCTATGAACGGATTGATAATGAGGAGATGCGGGCGTATCTGAGAAAAGATCCGTAGTTTCCGTCATCCCCTTCACAGATGCTTACCTCGGATCCCCAATCACCTGCCTCGCCGCTTCAACCAGGAACCCGGACCGGGTCATCCCACGTTCCTTGGCCTCCCTGTCAATCTTGGCAACGCTGTTACCCGTCTGATTGCAATTTGGTATCAGGTGTGTATCAAGAAAAAGCCCTCAACAGAACTGTCTGAGGGCTTTTTCTTGCAAGTGAAAAATCGATGCGGTCTCTGGCCTCATCGATACGGTGCAAAACTGACCTTGTCTGTCTCCAGGATATGGTGGGTCAGCCAATCCCGCAAAAACAGCAGGACATCGTCACTCAAGGCCGACACCCCCTGTTCGGCGATGGCCAACACCTGTTGGGTCAACTGGCGATGTTCTTCGGCATGGGCCTCCAGAGCCGGACTGGCATGTTCCTGCAAAAAGGCCTCTTCACGAGCAAAATGGTACTGGGTATAGTCGATGACGGCAGTCAGAATGGCCGCAACCGCTTCATCCCCCACACCGACAAAACAGGCAGAAAAAAGCTCGTTGACCATGTCAACCAGTTTTTTATGATCCTCGTCTACCAACGCAACCCCGACGCTCAAGTGTTCCGACCAATCAATATTCACCATGGACATGGGCATACTCCTTCTTTCGTTGAGATCGTGTACAAGTCTGCGTAGAGGGTTGCAGATCTTGTCCGGTTTGTAAAGCCACTCCTTGGCCTGGGACCGCAGGCGTCTCGCCCGCTTGGGCTCCCGATATCCCCCATTCGGGGCTTCGCCCCGGACCCCACCAGGGGCTTCGCCCCTGGACCCCACCCTCTTACAGGTGTAGGTTTTTTGTGTATCAACCATATCAAATGGTTACAAAAAACTTTTGCAGGGGTCCGGGGACCGTCACGGTCCCCGGCGGGAGTCCAGAGGGCAGAGCCCTCTGGTGGGGTTCGGGGCAACGCCCCGAGTGGATACCATTGACCTTGCGAGTCTTTTTGTGGGGGCTTTGCCCCCACGCCCCCATTGGGGGAGATAATCTCCCCCAAACCCCCATAATACTTTTTCGCAAAAAAAACCGACACCTGTAAGGGGAATCATCCCTCTGGACCTCTCAAAATGAAAGCTCCCGTTGTACATATTCAAATGTGGCATGAATGGTCAACTTTTCCAGGGACCAATCCTCCGGAAACGGTCCGAAGGGTGAGGCTTTATGTATCGCCTGCACGACGGCCTCATCCAGAATGGCTGCACCGGAAGAGCGTGTGACCTGGACATCCAGCAAGTTTCCATCGCGTTGAATGATAAAGGTCACGACGACGTTGCCGGACAATTTATCCCGACTGGCCTGGGGGGGATAGACCCAGACCCACTCGACGCGCTGCCTGATCCGGGCAAAATAGGTGGCATAGCGGGTCTGATGGGTATTCAGATCCACCACCGCCTCGTCACGGATCGTGGATTGTGCCTGATAACGCCGATTTTTGTCCCATTGCGACACGCTTTCTATCGAAGGGGAGAGATTTAAACTGGGTGGTGTCGGACGGGTATCGCTGGGGGGTGCATTCCTGGTGGCCACAGGATGAGCGGGACGCACAGGTACCGGAGCCGCCTTTTCTTCCGGTGTCGGCTCCGTATCCGCTTCATCGGCGGAGAAGGGTGTGTCCGGTTTGACGGCCGGCTCCGGGGCCAATGGTTTGCTGGTCGTTTTTTTCGCCAAGGGTTTGGGCAGTGCCGGTTTGGCCACCGGTTTGGGTACCACCATGGATTCGGGGGGGGTGGGGGCGGCGGGGGGTGGGGCCGCCTTCGGTGCCACATCGGGTGGCGTCCTGGCCTCTGCCGGTGCCGTGGGGGTTGTTGGCGTCGCATGGTGGTTGGCTTCCGCCTCGGCATCCACCTGTTCCGGTTTTGTCTCGAGCTGTGGTGGCAACGATACCAGATGGGCCATGGTGACCGGCTCCGGGAACTCTTCTGGTGACGACAACAGCAGATACCCTATGCTCAAGAAGAGGCTGACGTGCAGCAAAACCGCCAACGCCAGTGACACGGCAAACCGTCTTTGATGGTGATTCATCCGTTCTCTCCCAGCAGGCTCGACTGTGCCAGACGTTCCAGAATGAGGAAGGCCAACAGGCCATTCACAATTCCGGTGAGCCAGGATCCCAACAAGAACCAAGGCAAAGCAAGGAAGATACCAGAATGGCCGATAATCAACAACCAGGCCGCCAGCACCTGGCAGATCATATGGGCCAGAGAGGCCAGGAGGGAAACACCGACCGGTCCCAGTCGTCTGCGATCATCCTGCCGGAGCGGGGCCTGACCTCTGGACTCATCATGCCAGCCATGGCCGCAGGCATGACCGATGCCCAGCCCCGCGACCACCCCCAGGCTGAGCACCGCCCCGATGGCTCCCGAGAGACTCAAAAAAAAGGTGGGTGAGAGAAAGGTGCCCAGGGTCATGGAGCCGACCAGGACGCGGATCAACGTGACGCCGGTGGCGGCCTTCCAGCCCAGGTGAAAAAAGGCCACCAGGGTAAAGGTATTGGCCAGGCCGGGTTTGAACCAGGGGCCCAGTCCGGGCAGGGCCGATTCCAGGAGGTGGGTGCCCACGGCGGCGGCGGCCAGATAGGCGATCAGCAACTCACCGCGTGGTTGGGATCGGGTCTGAAGGTTACGCATGGGGGTCACAATAAACGAACAGCATCATTCCCGTGACGAATATTATCATTACAGTGACGAATATTGTCATCCAAGTGACGAATATCGTCATTCCCGTGACGAATATCGTCATCCACGTGACGAATATCGTCATTCCCGCGCAGGCGGGAATCCAGGAGGTCCAACAGGCCAAATGGATTCCCGCTTTCGCGGGAATGACGGAACAGGAAGCGTCGCTTATGACCGTGTGCAGTATATCATCCAGATTTTTCATCGGGCAATACCGTCAAAATGGTCCATTGGGGTGTGGTCCGTGTCGCCCCCTTCCACGCGGATCAGGATTCCGCAGGGGACGCAGGCCACCATGGCTCCCGAGGCGACGATCCAGCCGGTGCGGGTGCCGATCAGGCGCGGACTGGCATATTCCAGCAGTCGCACCCGGCCATCTTGGACCTGGATGGCCACTGGTCCCAGGCGTCCTGCCACCTCCACCTGTTGGTTTTGGGTCAGGGCGAGGGTCAGCACGGTTTGGTTGTCGCGTTGGACCACGGCCTGTTGTCCGGCGGGTCGCAGGGCCAGATAAGCGGCGAAACCGCCGATCAACAGTGCGCTGAGTCCCATCGTCCAGCGATCCGCCGGGGTGGTTGCCCGCCACAAGATGTTTTCCGTTGCATTTTGCAGCATGATCCTATCCCAGAAGGAGTCGGGGAATAATACCGGCCAGTATTCATTTAAACCGCAACCAGCATGGGATACGTAGTTTTTAAAACGTCATTCCCGCGTAGGCGGGAATCCAGGTGGTACCTGCGAGATCTGGATCC
>JADFYM010000075.1 GCA_015233035.1 Magnetococcales bacterium | reverse complement strand
CCCGATGACGGCATTCAATTCAGCCCTGGGACTTGCGGTGCATGCATCGTCACCCACTTATGACATGCTCTACAGCGGTGAGTGGGTTCACCCATCCGGATAATTGGCAAGCAACCGGATAGGCAAGAAACCATCCAGCTTGATCACTTTCGGTTTGAGGGAACTATCCACATAGCGGTCAAAGCTGGCCGGGGTGTCCATGGTCACGCTGCCAAACTTTAACTCGACCGCCTTGCCAAGAAAATTGAAGGTCGCCGTCGGGGCCTGGAAGGTGAACTGGCTGGGCATGAAATCGGCTGTGTCGATGATCGGGACGGTCGCTTCGCCCCCCTTGGAGGCAGAGCCGCAGGCTGGACCGGACGTACTCTCAACCTGCACGGGGCGCAGGAAGACATTGGTCACCATTTCGGGCAATACCGGAGAAAACCCTTTGCCGTTGAGCAGATCCTGCAGATTGACAATGTCCAGCAACGTCTTGTTGGACCAGCCAAAATCGGCTTTCACCCCCCATTCGTAATCCTGACCGCTGTACGTGACCTTGCCGAGCACCTTTTCGTACTCATAATCTGGCAGTTTGGGGTCGGGCAGCTCCAGCTCTATGGTCAGGGCCGGGGACTCAAAATTGTCCCCCGCCAGGGGAATCAGCCCCAGCACGGGCAGCATTTCTGGCGTAAGGGCAGGCAGAGAGAGTTTGATGCCGGTCGGCAACACTTCGAGGCCACCCTCGCTGGGTTCTGCCTCTCCTTTGAGAAAGTCCAGCACTGTCAGATCTTTCCATCCGGCCATAACCTTCAGGCCGATGTCAAAACTCTGGCTGCCCACCGGAATGGTGACCAGGTTGAACTCCTTCTCCACATACGGCATCTCGGTGCCGAGCAGGCCCATGAACTTGTTGACCATGCTTAGCGATGGCGGCAGTGGCAGCAGCTCATACCAATAGCCGGTGTCGGTATAGTCGGTCTCGCTCAGATCGAGGTCCACCGTCTTGCCGCCCATGTAGCGGTAGATGCGCCCACCCTCGCCCCCGGCCTCGTGGTCGTCCGCCACCAGCACCTGGTCGCCGAAGTGGACCTCCTGCAGACCGTCACCGCTGCGCAGGTCCACCTTGAAATATTCACCATCCCCCTCTTCCGGCGTGCTGGCGATGGCGGAAACCGTGGTCCCGGAGTCAATGTTTGGCGCATCTTCGGACGAAACGTGCAGATCACCAGCCACATTGATGACCCTGTCCTGGTCGGCGGTGCCGTCCGGGAAACGGACCAGGGCATCGGCCGCCGTGTTCACGGCATTGGAGGCCAGTACCACACTGGCGGCAGAGCTGCCTCCGGCGGCGGTGGTCTCATTGCTGGTGGTGGCTTTGAGGGTGGCGGTCAGGGCGGCATGAACGGTCAGATCGCCCCCCAGATTGAGGGTCGTGTTGTAGACCTTGGCCAAGGCTTCGGCGGGTTGCGCCGTGCCCAGATTGCTGCCGACCAAGGCACCGATGGTACTTTTCAGCAGATTGGTCGCCTGCCAGCCAATGGAGTTGAAGGCCAGCGTCACCCCGACAGCCGTCCCCCCCGACTCCATGGTGGCGGTATTTTCCGCCTCGATGCCCGATTCGTTATCCACTTCGACCGTGAGACCGCCACCGGCCACGATGGCACTGTTGGTCACTGTGGCCCGACCGGCACTGAGCACCAGATTGTTGGCAATCAGGCCATTGACCGCAATCGGTGTGGCTGTAGAGGCCTCGGTCGTCTCTGCCTGGCTCGCCGTGGCCGACTCGGCTGCCGGCGTCGGTGTCGAATCAGTCGCAGAGACCGCACCGGGACCCGTAGCGGCCTGAGAACCCGTGTCCGTACTCGTGTCCGTGCTCGTGCCAGCAGCCGATTTGCGTGATGCACCCTCGACCGGGGCCTCGGCGGTTGCATCCTCTTCTTCGGAGAGGGAGACAGTCTGGCCCGAAACGGTCGCATTGATATGGGCACTCTCCAGTGCCGTGACAACCACATCGCCCCCTATATCGAGGTTTACCCGGTCCAATCCGGACTGGACAGAGGAGCGCGCATCATTCCGGGAGGCCACCCCCCCGACGGCAGTACCCCCGCCACTGGTGGCTTCGAGGCTGACCGTGGAGTCAATTTGCGCCGCATCGGTGGCGGTAACGGTCAGGTTGCCTCCCACCAGCAGTGCCAACCGCTGTGGTTCGTTGGCGGCGGTCAGCCCGGCTGCCGTGACCGGATCCGACTCGACGGGACTGATCCAGGCCAGGCTGCGGGAGCTGACTTTGTTCTGGCCCAGGATAAAACTCACGGCAGCCGAACTGCCCGAAGACTCGGCACTGTTGGAGACCGTCGCCTCAATCAGGGCACCGGTCTGGGCACCCGGCTCTTTGTCCAGCCCGCCAGCCAACACCTCGACATCCCCCGTCACGGTGAACGTGGTATTGACCAGTCGGGCACTGACTTCAGCCGGTTGCTCGGTGCCGATGTCGGTGCCCAACAGGGCGTCGAGGGAACTGAAGAGAATATTCTGGGCCTGCCAGCCAATCGTGTTGAAAGCCAGGACAACGCCGACGGCGGTACCACCGGAAGACATGGTGGCCGAGTTGTCGGCGGTGATGGTGGAGACATCGTCGCCATCCACCTGCAGGTTTCCTTCGATGAACAGATCGCTGTCAGAGAGGGTGGCAGTGGCTTTGCTCAGCACCAGATTGTTGGCGATCAGCGCGTTGACCGCCAGACCCAGGCCGGTACTTCCCTTTTTTGCCGGACCGGATGTGGTCTCCCCCTCCAGACAGGCCTCGATGGAGGCCTCCGTGCGGGCCAGCACCTGCACGTCCCCCCCGGAGGAGAGCTGGGCTTGATTCAGCAGCGATACCACCTGACTGCGCACATCATTGCGGACCACCAGGCCACCCACCGCCACGCCGCCGCCGCTGCCCGAACTCATGCTGGCATCGGCATCAATGCTGGCCGCATCTTCCGCCAGGACAGAGAGACCCGAACCGGTCGACAACACCAGACGGGCCGCAGCACCCGCGTCAGGCTGGACCATCGCGTTGACCTTTGCGCTGACCATATTGCTGGCCAGGACAAAACCGGCACCGGCACTGGCTGCCGTGGAGCTGGTTTTGTTCACAATGCTGGCATCAATCTGCGAAGCATCGCTGGCCGTCACCGTCATGCTGCCACCCACATCAAAACTGCCCCCGGTGACCAGCGCACTGGCGGTCACCGGCTCCTCATCGCCTATGCTGGTGCCAAGCAGGGCATCCACGGCCGCGTAGAGCAGATTTTGCGCCTGCCAGCCGATGGTGTTGAAGGCCAGGGTCACCCCCACGGCTGCACCGCTGCTGGAGGTCGTGGCACTGTTGGTCGCCTGAATGGCGGCGGACTCATCGGCCTTGACCGTAAAATCACCGCCCGTGGTAATGTCGCTGTCGGTAACCCAGGAGCGGGTGTTGGATAAAATCAGGTTGCTGGCGATCAGGCCATTGACCGCGACAGAGCTGCCAGCAGAACTGGTACCGGACCCGGCACCGGTATCGGACCCGGAACCGGTATCGGACGGCTTGCTTTTGGCAGTCACCTTGCCACTCAGATTGGCCGCAATCAGCGTGGTGGAGTCGGCAGAAACCCCGGCGTTTCCCGCCGCATCCAGTTCGACATCTACCAGATAGGCCTCCACCTGGTTGCGCACGTCATTGCGTGCCACCAGAACACCCACCGCCACGCTGCTCCCACTCTGGCTGGAAGAGCTGGAGACGATCGTGACTTCGGAATCAATCTTCGCATCATCCGAGGCCGTCACCGTCAGGCTGCCCTGCAAGGAAAAATCGGCTGTCGAGGCAGTCGGATCGGCACCGGATCCGGTCGCCTCTGGATCGAGGGCGTCGCCAACCGTCACATCACTGCCGGCGATTGCCTTGGCCCGCCCTTTGACGTAGGCGCGCGTCTCGGTACGTACCCGGTTGCTGGCCAACACAGCGGCGGCTCCGACCGAAAGACCGGTGCTGCTGACAGCCACAGCCGTCATCTTGTTGGTGATGGTGGAAGAGATGTCCATGGCATCGTCGGCGGACACCGAAGGGTTGCGGTCAGTCGAAACCTTGGAGCCGCTCACATCGGCCAGAATCTCGTATGCTCCACCCGTGAACCCCAGGTCGGTACCAAGCAGGCTGTCCAGGCTGGCGGAGACCGGATCGGCCATCTTCCAGCCAATCGCGTTGAAGGCCAAAGAGATGCCAGCCGCCGAGCCAGCCGCGCTGGATGTGGGAGAACCGGCTGTATTCAGGGAACTGACCGTCGAGGCATTGCGCGCACCCACCGTCACGTCGCCACCGACCACCGACAGGGTTGAATCGACCACCGAGGCGGTCGTACCACCGTTCAGTTGATTCCAGGCAAGTGTGCCACCCAGGCGCAAGGAGGGTGGACTGTCGCTGGTGGAGGCCTTGACGGCCATGGCTTTGGTTTCGACACTCAACTCGGCTTGGCTCACCGCGATCACGCTGACCGCACCGGTATAAAGAGTCGAATCACTGGTGATGGCCTGCACCGTGCGGTCAATGCTGTTGACGGCGGACAAAACGCTGAGTTGCACGCCACTGAGCAGGGCAGAGTCGGCGACAAATTCCCCGCTGGTGGTGGTAAAACTGGCCTGGTCTTTGGCGACCAGTTGCACCTCGCCCGAAGCCTGAACGGTGGAATCGCTCAACAGGGCGGCGACCGATCCGGTGGAGGATTGTTTGGCAATCTTGGCACTGGCATCGTGGCTGGCCTCGTTCAGCGCATAGAGCTGCAAGGAGGCGGAGGCCAGATTGGCATGGTCAACCAGGGAGAGGGCTTTGTCCTTGAGGGTGATGGTTTGCACACCAACCAGGGACGAGGAGACCGCACCCGTCACCCCCCCTGACTGGTCATCGGCAATGGCCGCGCTGACCTGAATCCTGCCGGTCTTGATCGCCAGATGGGTGTCGTCCTCACCGGCGTTGACGGTCGTTGTCTGCGGACTGGTGGCGGTATTGTCCCCCAGCAAGGCCAGGGCATTGCGCTCCAGGTTCAAGGTGCCGATACCCAGGTCCAGCCCCTTGGTAAAATCGGTGACCAGGCTGTCATCGGTATCCAGCTTGCTGGAAATACGGCTGCGGTCCACGGCCTCAATCAGCAGGGCCATATCCGGCGTGGTGCCAGCCGCCGCCAGGTTGAAGGTGGCACCGGGGGTAACGGAGGCGCGGGTGTTCTGTGTCACCTCCATCGACACCGTGCCGATGCCACCCTGGCTGTTGACCACCAGGTCATTGCTGGTGCTGGCCAACAGCTTTACATTGTTGGCCGTGATGTTGGCAAACTGCCCGATTTCGGCCACGGCACTGCTGGTCAAATCCAGGTCCACCGAACCGTCAACCGCGTTGTGCCGGACCTGGAGATCCGCAGACACCTGTGCGTCGAGAATCAATTGGCCGCCGATGCGCGCCGAACCATACAGGCCAACCGAGGCATCCACATCCAGGCTCACCCCCGCGTCGCCCTTGGACGACACACTGGAATACCCCTCAAACACGGCGTTCCCCTGGGTCTGGAGGGTAAACCCTTCACCCAGTTGAATCGATTCGGCCTCTATCACCAGATCGGCCGTCGTCAGGTTGACATTTTCGACCAAAACCTTGTCCACCCCGCTGTCACCGCGCAGGCCGATCAACTCGGTGGGTGCGGCAAAGAGCAGGTCAATAATGGAGTCGCCGCTGACGCGCAACATGCCATCGTCGGTCTGCGTGAGCGTGACGTTGTCTGCATTGGCTCCGAGGTCCAGCACAAGACTCTTGAGTTGCTTGGAGAGCCGCATGAGATCGGCATTCTCGGATGTGAGCGCGCTGTTCTGGGAGGCCCCTTTGGTCAGGTCGATCACCGTCGCCTTTTTGCTGACGATCAGATCGTTGAGATTGAAACTCTTGTCACCGGCCTGAACCTGCAGCAGATCCAAAGGCACATTCTCGGTCGTCAAGGGCTGATCCGATGCGGTCTTGAGCTGCAACAGGGGATCTGCCGACAGCAAGACGCGATCTTCCAGCTTTTCCAGTTGAACCCGTGTCTTCTTCAGGGCAAAGCGACGATTGAGAAAACGGTTGTTTGTTTTTTTTCCCATTTCAGTCAGTCCCAAAGGAAAGTGCCTGCCGGGCATCGGCCCGCGTGGCTTCGCAATACAAGGTCACAAACGGCTCCCTCTGCCGGTCGACACCGACTGCCATCCAACCCAGGGGGCGTTGCCCCATGCGCTCGATGCAGTGCTGTGCGTCGGACAGCAACCAGGTTTTTTGCAGTGCTTCGATGGCCGGTTGCAAATCGACCACCTTCAGCCCGGATTCATAAAGACGTACACAACAGGAGGAGCGTTCGCTGCCCTGTTCGGTCACCTGCAAAAAATCACATTCATACCAATAGGGGCGGCGCGCCAATGCCTCCCGAACCGCAAAGGCTGCCACGCCATACGCCGGAACGACGGCTGGCGGGACACCGTCCGCCTGCTCCAGAGTGGTCTGCAACTGCCGGGCAGCAACGGGCAGGCGGCAATAGTCGCTGGTGCGTGTGCGGATGGGATCGGACGGATGCCATTTGTAGCCGCGCATGGCGGGCAGCAGATCCGCCTCCAGGGTGGATCCCACACGACCAAAGCGGGATCCGAAGGAGAGATAGGCCTTGATCTCCAGATCCGTGTGGTCCAGTTCCAGGGCCAGAAGAATGTGTGTGGCCCGCCCCTGGGCCGCTGCGAAGGCCACCGCCAAAGCGGTGGGCATGCCCAAGGCGGCGGGCAGTGCCTGCAGACGGCGTGGTGCAACCCCCACGGGCGAAAAACCCAGCAACAGGCGATCCGGTCGGAGTCCCGAGGGGGCCAGACGACAAGATGTCTCCCAACCGGCCACTTCCAACCCCTCGGCCTGCTCCAAAACAGACCGCAAACCGCGCACAAAATCGGCCCGACGCGCCACAGGCAATGACCAGGGCCAGGGTTCCGTGTGCATCATGAGGATCTCCTGCCCTGTCCCTCAAAGGGCAAGGCAGAGCGCATCCACTCATCGGCCTTGAGCACCGACCAGCGACGGGCAAAGGCCTCGTCTTCGGCACAGGCTTGTGCCCAGCGGAAAACGCGCTGCGCCGCCAGACCCAGCCAGCGCACGGAACGATCCATCAGCACCGAGAGCATACCGCGCAGGGTGCCAGACAGTCGACGCAGGGCCAGATCATCCTCCAGGCTGAGATAGACCGAAACGCTGCCTGGATCACCCTGTCGACCACAACGACCGGCGAGTTGTCGATCCACACGTGACGACTCATTGATCTCGGCCACGATCACATGCAAACCGCCACACTCGACCACGCCGTGCCCCAGCCGAATGTCTGTACCACGACCGGCCATATTGGTGGCGATGGTGATCACACCGGCCTGACCCGCCTCACGGACGATGGCCGCCTCCTGCTCGTGGGTCAGCGCATTGAGCACCCGCACTGCACAACCGGCGTTGCGCAGCGTGGTGGCCAGGGCCTCACTGGCATTGACGCTGCGCACACCCACCAGAACCGGACGACCCAGGGCATGTTCATGGAGCACCTCCTGGGCGATGGCCTGCCATTTGTCTGCCGCAGTCCGTTTGACCACGGGGGTACGATAAATGGTCTGCCGGGGTCGGTGTTCCGGGATGCGCACCACCTGTAAACCGTAGACACACCACAACTCTGCCGCAGCCTCCCAGGCCGTGCCGGTACAGCCGGCAACCTTTCGAAAGCGGCTGAAAAAGGCCTGAAAGCTCATTTGCGTCAACGACTCGTTGGGGTCCGTCACCTCAAGCCCCTCATGTGCCTCAATGGCCTGATGCAGCCCCGCCGTCAGCGAACGTCCCGGCGTCATGCGACCGGTAAATTCGTCGAGCAGGACAACCTTGCCGTCCTGAACCACATACTGATGGCCCGGCTTGAAAAAAAGACGCACGAGAAGGGCCTGCCGCAACAGCTCCTCACGCCGCTGTACCGGTGACCAGACGGCGGGCATGTCGCGGGCGATCCTGGCCAGCCGATCCATGGCTGAGGGGCGCAGACGTACCGTCCTGCCCTGGATTTCGCTCGAATAATCTTCGCCGTCGACCAGGGTGTCGGCCAAATCGGAGACCGCCATCACCGCTGCAGCCAGACCGCGACTCTCCCGTGGGGCCGAAAGAATCAAGGGCATGACGGCCTCATCAATCAGGATGCTGTCGGCCTCATCGACAATGGCCGTATGGAGACCACGCACCAGCAACCGTCCCGCTGGTCGCGCCCCGGTCGCACCATGGAGCCAGGCCAGGAAGGCCGCCTGCGTGCGTTGTTCACAGGAGCCGGAACCAATCTCATCGCGCAAATAGTCCGCCAGCAACTCCTTGGCCGTGAGATAGACCACATCGCAGGCATACCGTGCCGGTCGCTCGGCCTGTTCAAGCACCGAGACAATGGACGATACGCTCAGGCCACAGGCACGATAAAGCGGTGCCATCTCTTCGGCATCCCGATGGGCCAGATAATCATTGGCCGTGATAATGTGGCAGCTCCTGCCGGAAAAACCGGCGAGTACGCCAGCCAGGCCAACCGTGAGCGTCTTGCCCTCGCCGGTGGCCATTTCGGCCAGTTGGCCACGGTGCAGGGCCAACGCGCCCATGAACTGGACGGGATAAGGTTGAAGACCCAAACGACGCAAGGCCATCTGCCCCACACCGGCCAGGACCTCTGTGAGCGAACCCTTGCCCTCGGCGGGATCCAGACTCAGTTGATTGCGCAACGCCTTGAGTCGCATCGACAAGGCCTCATCCGTGAGATCCGACATGGCCTCACAAGCCGCCAGTGCCGCATTCCCCTGCCGGGCCAGCTCCCCCCCTGCCGCCAGCAAACGCCAGCGGTGCCAATACCCCAACTGCTTGTGGACAAAGGCATCCAGACCTTCAGCCCTGGGCATTCGAGGCATCAAGGAGAGCGAGCGATCCAACACAGCCGCCCGTGCAGGGAGCGGCTGCTGTCGTGACTGCGGCAAAGAGAGGATCCCGTTCATACCCGGAACCTGTGCTGAAAAAGCTGGCGCAACTTGCGCTCCCACTGCGCGAGCAGGGGACGACTGGAGAGGGTCAGGCGCATGATACCCACGCGACCGTGCACCAAACGGGCAGCGGCCAGGGTATCAACGGGCAATACGGACTCAATGCGGAAAAAGGGCTCCGTTGCCGTCAGACCATTGGCATCACTGTTGGAAACGGCGATTTCACCACCACCGGCCATGCCCAGCGCACGTGAGGGCAACTGACCCTGTTCAAATGGCATGACCAGGGTATCCTGCGCCAGCAGGTTGATCCCCTCCTGGCCGCGCAACCGAACCTCGGTGCAACGGATGCTGTCTTCGAATACATGACTGGCCACCTGGGGCAGAACGGCCACAAAACGCCAAACATCCTGGTTCACGATGGTACCGGCAGACGCACCACGACCCAGCCATTGTCCACGACTGGCATCCAGTTCGCTGGCACTCCAGATGCCTGCCGCCGGCGCGACCACCAACAGCCCCTCCTTGCGCGCATGGAGGGTGGCCAAGGTCTCTTCAATCGCCTGTTTTTGTCGATTGAGGGCACTCAGTTCGGACACCGATCCGGAAATGGCCTGAATCTCCTGTGCCCGCAACTGCATGAGTTGCATCTGGGCCACACGAATTTCCATGTCCAGGTCTGGATTGCTCAGCCGCAGCAATGGTTGCCCCGGCTGTACGACCGTACCCGGCGGTGAGAGCAGCTCGGTAAAAAATCCTTCGCTCTCCACGTGCAGTTGGCGTGACTGACCAGCCTGTACCACGCCCAGCACACGGATCCGGTCCGGCACGGGCAGCCCGCCCAACACCAACAATGCGACCACCGCAATCACCGCCGAAACACCGACCGCATGGGAGCGGTAGTGGTCCAGTTGCGGGCTGGTCGCCAGATACTGGACAAACTTGAACAGCGGCAACACCAGTGACATAAAAAAGAGCATGATCGCCAAGGCCACACCCAACTCGAAATATTCCCCGGCAATGAACAGCATAATGTTGAGCATCAGCAGGATCCAATAGACCATGCTGAGCAGGCCGTAGGCGGGTAAAAGCCAGCTCTCCGCCGGGGTACGCGCCGCAGGTTGGGCATGGGGTAGGCGCAAAACAAACCGCTCGCCCAGATAACGCAGTTGCTCACGGGAGCGTTGAAACAGATTGGGCACTTCCAGCACATCGACCAGGATGTGATAGCCGTCAAAACGCATCAGCGGATTCATGTTGAACAGCAAGGTGGAGACACTGGCCACGAAGATGACATTGTAGGCCAGCGCATTGAGTGTACCGGGTGCGGTATTGGCCCAGACCAGCGCGGCAACCGAGGCGAAAGCCAGTTCCGCCGCCACACCCGCCAGGCTCACCAGAATGCGCTCCGAGCGTTGCCGGAAACCCCAGGCACTGGTTGCATCCACATAGGGCATGGGGGCAAAGATCAACAGCATCACACCCAGCCTGTGCACCTCCCCGCCAAAACACTTGCACACCGCCGCGTGGCTGAATTCATGCAACAACTTTGCGACCAGAAAGCCGATATACAACAGACCCAGGTTGGATGGCGAGAGGAGACCGGAGCCTTGATCAAAGAGACGCGACGACTCTTCCATCAGGGCCTTGCCACCGGCCAGCAGCAGCAGGAGATACAGCAGCAGACCCACAGGGCTGTAAATCCGCCGGATCACCGGCATGGCCTGCCCGAGCAGGCGATCAGGATCAAACAGGGGTATCTTGATCGACAGAAAGCCCATCAGGAGTGCCTTGGTCTCCTTCCCCTTGCGCCTGGTCATACGCTCAAACAGCGTGGCCGCCGAATCGCCGCGATCGTACTGCAAGAGGTTTGAGAGATTCAACTGGCCGAGCAGTTGTACCACCTCTTCTTGCGTCAGGGCGCGTTTGGGATCAGCGGCCAGCGATTCGTTCCAGGCCTCGTCGACAGTGCGCCCATCGCCGAGACGACACAAGAAGGCATAGGCATCCGGTGAGACGCGAAACCAGTCATTGCTGAACTTGTCGCGCAAGATCACCCAGGGTTCGTCCCGGAAGCGTTGACGATGCGCACCGACGCTGGAACGCAACTGAACCTGCACGCCAGAGACGCGATGCCAGGCATCGCTGAAAATTTTTCCGCCTGCCTCTTCCAGGTTCATAGCCAGAAAAACTCCCTCAGAAAACGCACCGTGCGCTGCGTCATGACCCAAATCAGTGGGCGATCACCAGCCTCAAGCTTGGCCGAACCGCCCATGCCGGGCCGCCAACCCGGCTTGACATCGCCCAGAACGGTGGCGCGCGCCAGGTAGACCGTCTTGCCCTCCTTGGTGACGGCCGCCGGATCAATGCGACCGACCGTGATGGGATACCGCTCATCTGGGCGTCCGACCAGCGCGAATTCCCCTGACATGCCGACCGATACCTCGTGGATGTAGGCCTGATCAATCTCCAGTTCGAGATATGTTTCAGTGGTTTGAGCCAGTTTGAGCAGCAGGTCACCCTTGCGCACAGGGGCACCCAGATTTTTTTTCAGCTCACCTTCGATCACCACCCCGGCATAGGGTGCCTTGACCTGGGCATTGGCCAGTTGGTAACGCATCAACTCCAGCTTGGCGGCGGCCTGTTGTTGGCGCGCCAGGGCAATCTGCATCTCGGCAAAGAGCCGACCAGCCTGCGCCTTCTCGGCCTCGCGGGTAAAACGCACCAGATCGGCCTCCGCCATCGACTCTTCGAGCAGCAAATCACGGGTGTCCAGTTGCACGAGCGTTGCCCCCGCCGCCACCTGATCACCAATATCCACATGCACTTGGCGCAGATAACCATCAAACGGCGCGGGGATGAACAAGAGGCCCTGGCTGCGCACATTCAGGGTTGCATCCACACGATAGGCCCATGGCACCAGCGACAGCAACGCCACAAGGAGGAGCGTGCCGAGGCCAGCAATCTTCCACGCCGTGTGACGGGGGCTGATAAAATTTTGCGCCAGGGCACGGATGTCGTCCCACCAGCGGGCCACAAACCACCGATCCTTGGCCCGCAATGCTGCCAGCCAGGGGGTGACAGTCTCTCCCAGGAGAGCCAGCTCCCAAAGCTCGGCCTCGCTCATGGCCGAGCGGTGCCGCTCCAGACAGACCACGGCATGAACCTCCTCCCCGCTCGCCAGGGGTACGGTACTCAAACAGGTCTGCCCCAGACTCTCCGCATAGGCATGATGGGCGCGCAGCACAGCGTGGGCATCGTCTATTGCCGGGTAGACCAGGACAGACTCCTGCTCCATGGCCTCTTCCAGCACATCTTCCAGGGCACGCGAAGCCGTGGCACTGGGATCAAATTGCTCGACATGATTCAGTGCAACCAAGCGGACAGAAGAGCCGTCCAGCCAGCCCAAAGAGACGCGCTCGCACTCGTAGCGCAAGGCCAATTCATTACAGAGTGCCATGGCGGCCTGGGAAAAGGCCGTCTCCTGGCTCAGCTTGATACCCAGGCGCAGAATGTCGTGCAGGCGTGTCGCCTGCTCAAGGCCCGCAACAACGGGCCCAGCCTGTGCACGGCCCTCCTCCACACCGGGCATGGCCGCAATGGTCGCCGCCACAGGGGCCGCACTCTCCAGCAACCGTGCCCGGACCAGGCATTGCTGCATGTATTGCGCAGGAATCGTCGCGACAAAGGTCGCCCAGTGGCACAAGGCATTTTCATTCCAATCATCAACCGGAATGCCAAGGACCACGACCGCCAGCACTTGGCCTTCGCCCCCTGACACATCTGCCGGTTGCATGATCAGGGTCAGAGAACCATCCGTATGCCTTTCAGCCAACACGGCGGTGCCCTGGCTGCGCGCCAATAAACGCAAGGTCCAATCCGGGTCATCGGCCGCCTCGCCCCCCTGCGCTGGCCATTGGACGCGAGCATGCCAGGGACGGCCTACGGCAGAACTGAGCAGCAGCACGCGCCGGGCGGCCAGGGCCTGTCCCAAGGCCTGCAGGTACAGGGGCCAGAAGGTCTCTGCCGCCCCTTCAAAGCTCGCCAGAGCCGCCAGCAAAACACCGGCTGACATGGTGGATGAAGCGTCTTTCAAAAGATATGCATCCCTGTCCAACCCGGCCTCTTGTTCAGAATATCATGCGCCCGGAAATACCCGGTTTTACCGACCCATCCGGATTGTCAAATTCGGCGATCACCTCGACTAGACCACTGGCCGCATCGGTGACAGGCGAGACAAACACCACCAGAGCCTGCCGCGACGGGGCCTTGTCGCCCAGGTTGCCGGCATCAAGCTTGATGGTGACATCCTGACCCTCGTGCAACTGGGCACCCGGCTGAGCCGGAACCGTACCCATGAAACGGACGCGACTGACATCAACCAGGTGCATGACCGGTTCGTTGGGTGCCACGCTCTCGCCAGCGTGCAGAAGAACCTTGGTCACCACCCCATCCATCGGTGAACGCAGATGACGGCGTTCAAAAGATTCAACGGCCACGTCCAACTCGACCTGCTCCCGGCGTTTGGCCGCTTCCAGTGACTTGCGCTCGGAGGAAGCGGCCCCCAGTGCCATCTCCTCATCCTCAAGCTGCTTGCGCGAAACGCCACCCGAACTGCGCAATTGCCGCAGGGAGTTGACCTGCTCGCTGAGTGTCTTTTCCTTGCCGCGCAGTTCATCGAGTCGTGCCGTATCCGCCAGCAGCAACTTGCGCCGCTGCACTTCCAGATCTTCCAGTCTGCGATCCAGGTGCAACAGCAACTCATTCCGGTGTACATGTTGCCCCTCTTTGACCAGCAGGCTTTCGATACGGCCACCTGCGGTCATGCCCAGCTTGATGTCGCACAACGCCTGGGTGACGCCGGGAGCGGAGACCTGAGCGTTGGCTGCCGACTCGGCGGCAACCCCACGAACACCCCAGGTGGCCACGCAAACGAGGCTGGCGAGCAGCACAAAAAGGCCCAAAACGGGAGCCGGATATCGCCGGGGCTCGGCAGAAAAGAGAGAACAACACATGAGCGGCCCAAACCTCGAAAACAATTCAGCGAAAACGATCCATCAAGGTGCCCTGCGCCGCTTCAAACAGGATGCTGGCGCGGGCAAAGCCGACCTGCTGCTCCTGCACAGCCAAACCCGCATTGACCACGCGCTCTTCGCGCAGCAATATCTCGCGCACGTCGCTGCGACCGGCGGCAAACTTGCTCCGCTCGACTTCGAGCTGTTGCGCCTCGCGCTGCCGAACCTGCTGCCACAAGGCCCAACGCTCGGCCATTCTCGAGCGCATGGCAAGCGTGGTGTCAATATCATTGGCAATCTGCACCTCGACAGCCTTGAGACTCAAAATGGCATCTTCGCGGCGCAAGCGCGCGGCCTGCAGATCGGATTCAGCCTGGCGGTTGACACCCAGCGGGGTGCTGAATTGCATGCCCAGGCTCCAGGTTGGGTAGTCGGACATGTTGTTGACCGAAAAGGCACTGCCAGCCGAATATTCAAGGCCGTTGAGACCGTAGCTGGCGACCAGATCGATGCGCGGCAGGGTCTGGTTTTTGGAATAGGCCAACTGGATCCCTTCGCGTTCGACCTGAACCTTGCGCATCTGAAAATCATCACGACGGTCCAGCGCAGTCTGCAGACTCACGTCGAGGGGGAGAGGTTTGCTGTTGACCGCTGGCAGGCTATCGGTTGCAATAAGAGCCTGGCTGGCGTCGCCCACCATGAGCATAGTGAGCAGCCGATTGCCCCGCTCATGCACACTCTGAAGAGCTTCGCTGTGCGACGACTTGTACCGCGCCAGCGCGTTTTCAACCTCCCATACATCCGACTCCGACAACCGCCCGTGCCGATGTGCATCCTGGGCTTCTCTCAGGAGACGCTCTCCCGTGCGGATTTTCTCAGTCTCGGCAGTCACGCGCAGTTGGGCGGCCACCAATTCGTAATAAGCCGTGATAGCCTCGGCCACCACGCTGGTCTCGGTGTCACGGCTGGCAAATTCGGCAGCGGAGGTATCCAAACGGGCCACATTGAGCCGGGCCTCAGTGACTTCACTACCAGCATCGCGCCACAGAGGTTGCGTTAATGATACGGCCACCGCGCTGCGGTTGTCGTAGGCATCATTGGGGCGCAAAGGATCCAGACGGTCGTTGTTGGTCAGAAAGCGCGACAGTGAGACCTTTTCCTCAAGCTTGGCACCCGTGGCGGCCACCAGTTGGGATACGCCCACGTTGAAATCGTTGCCCACGCGCTCATAAATGCCCAGATTTTGCCGAGTCAACGCCTCTTCAAAGGTGTTTTTTTGCCGGTTCAAGCTGCGCACTGCCGCCGCATTGAAGACGGACTGAAAGGCCCCCTCGGCCCGATCAATACCGGTGGCAGCCACGCCTGCTTCGCTCTTTTTCGAGAGAATGGTTTTGTTGCTGGCGCGCAGCTTGTCAACAAACTCCTTGAGGCTCATTTCCATTACGGTCCTTGGCGTGGCTGCAGGGGTACCGGTAGCGGCATCCTGGGCCAGGCCCAGCAGACAAGGGCAGACGACCAGTGCGGCTGCGAGCGCAGCACGCATCAAAAACTTGTTGGCAGGTTTAAATGAGATATTCATAACAACCACTCATGTGCATCGGCTGAAGAGATACAGGGCGCGCTGACAGTGCATCATTCCGTCTTGGATTCCGCTCCCCGGGGTGGCATGGGCACCCCCCGGGATAAAACACGCCGCACCCTCTGCAAATGGGCGGACCGTGGGCCAACAGGTTGACAAAAAATCCGGGCAGAAGGCTGGATCGTTCTCTCTTACTGAATGGTCTCGCTGGCCAACACCTGGATCGGTTCGGCCGTCTTCTCGTCGACAGAACCGGTGCCCGTCTCGACGGTGGGCTGTTTGAGACTGACCAAGCGTTCAACCTGCGTCAGCGACATCAGATGCGCGTAGATCGCTGGCAAATAGCCTTTCTGGCGCAACTCAAGAAATTTTTGATCGGTAAAATTGGTAACTGCCCAGGTAGGCGTCCCGATCGCGAGGGGTTGACATGGAAACCCAGTTATGGTTCAAGATTTCCCCATGAACCAAGATACGATAACTATCTCCCGACTGCTTGAGGAGAATAAGGCCCTTG
>JADFYM010000074.1 GCA_015233035.1 Magnetococcales bacterium | reverse complement strand
GCAGAAAAAGAGAGATCGCAGACTCAAGACCTTGTCCCATGGCCAGCCCTCCGAGAAAAATTAACGTGAGCAGGCAGCGTATCATGTCCTTGTGGACGGGTCACTGATTTTCACTTCTGTCCAGTAGTCACCCTTCCAATCCTGCACCCATTCCCAGACGTTCCCGCTCATGTCCGACAAGCCCAGGCCATTGGCCGCTTTCGTCCCGACAGGATGAGTCTTGCCCTCCTTATCCTGGTCATGATGCCAGGAGACCGGATCCGCATTGTTGCCCCCGGCATACTTTTCCGCTTTCCCGCCAGACCGGCACGCATATTCCCACTCCGCCTCGGTCGGCATCCGGTATTTGCCGTCGCCACGGTCATTCAATTTTTTGATGAAGGCCTGCACATCATCCCAGGAGACGGATTCCACGGGACAATTCTCACCACACTCGTTGAAGCGGGACGGATTGGTTCCCATCAGTGCCTTCCATTGTCCCTGCGTCACCTCGGTTTTGCCCAGCCAGAATCCACTCAGAGTGACCGGATGTACCGGTTGTTCGTGCTCAAAACATTCGCGTGAGACCTCACATCCCATTGGGAATGTCCCGCCGGGAACCCACACAAATGGCGTCCCGTCAAACAGATGCTCCTCACCCGCCTTGGGCTCAGCCAGCAACGTACCCGCCCCCATCATCAGCACAATCATAATGGGCAACCATATCCGGCTTCTTGTTATCATTATTTTTCTCCTCGCGTCTAAAGAAAATTTTAAAAAGAAGATTGTTTCATCTGCTGCTTTACCAAAAGGTATTGGATGTGCGAAATATAAAGATTATGATAATCTAAATAAGCATATACATGAAACCATAAGGTTACGTAAAGATTTGTATGAGTCGGGATTGTAACCACATTTACCCATCCCAGGGAAGGAAAATTTCACATTAACAGCAGAAAGTGATGTATATTTCTGGTTCCGGGAGCAGGGCATTGATCATCGTTTCGGCCATTCCAGTCAGAACCCTGGATTCCCGCCTGCGCGGGAATGACGAGCGAATTTCGTGTCATACCCATTCCCGTCATGCCCGCGAAGGCGGGCATCCAGGAGAGTTCGTGGACGAAACGATGATCAAGGCCGGGAGAAGGGTATGAACGAGGGTTGCCATCATGCGAGCGTGACTTGATGAGTGGTTTCGGTCCCGGATGCGGTCTCCGCATCCACCAACGGGGTCGCCTCCGCCATCGCTTCTGTCACATGACGGAATTGGACGACGGTGATGCGGTGGTTATCCATGCCCGTTACCACCAGTTCAGCCGCTGGAATGGCAATCGTTTCGCCCACGGTGGGAATGCGGCCCAGGGTATGGTAGATCAAACCGCCAATGGTGACAAAATCCGTCTTGTCGGGAAAGGTATAGTGGAGGAGGGGTTCCAGATCCATCATGCGCATGGAGGCATCGACGGCATACAGATTCTCCTCCAGTTTTTTGACCCGACGGGTACTGGCGGAAAAATCATTGCCATATTCGCCGACAATCTCCTCCAGAATGTCTTCCAGGGTGATAATGCCTTCGGTGCCGCCATATTCGTCCACCACGACCGCCATTCGATGGCGGGTGGCTTTGAACTCCTTGAGCAGATCGCCCAACGTTTTGCTGTCGGGAACCACGTAGATCGGATTCATGTACTGACGGATGGGGTGGGCCATTTCATCGGCCTCCCGGGAACCGGCCAGGACATTCAGCAACTCTTTCATGGCTACATAGCCGAGAATATTGTCCAGATTGTTTTGATAAATGGGATAGCGGGCATGGGGGGCTGCCCGGAACTGGCCCAGTGCCTCGGCCAGGGGGGTCTCCTGGGTAAAGGCCACAATCTCCGTTCTGGGGACCATCGCGGCGCGCACGGTCCGTCCGCCAAAATCCATCACGCTGTGAATCATTTTGGAATCTTCGGGTTTGAAGATGCCCGCATCCTCGCTGGCGGTGATAATGGTGTGAATCTCTTCCTGGGTCATGCTGAAATGGGCACCATGGGTGCCGACCAGCCCCCCCTGACCCACACACCACAAGAGAAAGTTGGAGGCATGTTTCATGGCCCAGATGACCGGTTTCCAGAAAATATATTGGGCATCCATCGATCCCGCAACGGCCATGGCCACCGCTTCCGCCTTGTGGAAGGCCAAAATTTTGGGAGCCAGTTCTCCTCCCACCACGTGCAGGAAAGAGATGATGGCAAAGGCGACCAGATAGCTGACCACGTGCGCCGTTTCAACCGCTTTGGGACCGTTGTCGAGGAGCATGGCAAACAGGTTCACAACCCCCGGTTCCATGATCTGATCCAGCGTGTCCATGCCAATGGCACCCAGGGCCAGAGAGACCAGGGTGATGCCGATCTGGGTGACCGAGTAAAAGCGTTCCGGCTCTTGATGCAGCTTTTGCACCCGCATGGCCGCCTTGCTGCCCTGATCGGCCAGTTGCTGGATCCGGCTGCGCCGGGCACCCGTAATGGCCACTTCGGCCCCGACAAAATAGGCATTGCCCATGATGAGGAGGAGAATCAACAACAGCTTCAGCCATAAAATGGTTTCCATGATTGTCGTCTGTGTCCTCTCTTATGGTTGTTTTATCGCTTGACAACACGCTTGTCCAGGACCAATGGCCATGCAATAAGTCACCGTTACCTCCCTCATGCCCATTATGGACACACCCCAACCAGACGCAGTCCAGCATGATTGTTGCGGTTGCCCGGATCCATGTGACCACGAAAGGCACTGCGCACTTCTTCCGGTTCGTCGTTCCAACTGCCCCCCCGCTGGATGCGCAGTACCCCCTCGGCCGGGCCGGACGGATTCTCTTCGGGAGATGTCGCATAATATTGGCTCTGATACCAATCCTGGCACCATTCCGAGACATTGCCCGCCATGTCATACAGTCCCCAGCCATTGGGTTGCACTGTGCCCACGGCATGGGTCGACCCCGACGCATTGTCCTCGTGCCAGGCAAATTTTTCAATTTCTTGGCTGGTATTGCCCCAGTAATAGGCCGTTGTGGTGCCAGCCCGGGCGGCATATTCCCACTCTGCCTCCGTGGGCAGTCGATATCCCGTCACCCCTTCCCGAACATTCAGGAGGCGAATAAATTCCTGCGCATCCCGCCAACTGACCCGCTCCACGGGATGGTCCGTACCTTTGAACCGACTGGGATTTTGTCCCATGATCGCCTCCCATTGCCCCTGGGTGACCTCCTGTTTGCCCAGGCAGAAAGGTTGGCTGAAGTGGACCCGGTGCGGTGGGGACTCGTCCTCGCTGGTATGCCGTGCCTGGTGGGTGCCCATCTCAAATTGACCCGCCGGAATCTCCACAAAGGCCATGCCAATCGAGTTGGTATATTCCTTGTGCTCATCGGCCTGCGCTCCGTTTGCGCTCAACAGGGACGCCATCATGACCAGACCAGTGACCACCTTTGCCGTTTTCATGTTATTTCTCCTCGCCATTTGGATTGATCGGGCGGGCAGGATCATGCCATTGCCACGCCCTGCGCGGCTTTGATTCATGGACTGTCCGGTTCTTCTTTGTCCACCGGTTTAACGGAAAACGCCTGCTTTTGTTCCGCCGATGCCAGGCTGGTCCGTATTTCAAGAATGTTGTTATCCGCCTTCAGCAACTGTTCGCACAATTGGCGGGCATCGGCATGAATCTCTGCAAACGAGTAGGACTCGTTCGCTTTCAGCACCAGATCCAGATGAATGCCGTAACGGGTATAGTTGGGCTGGAGACGCACGACCCCCACGATGGGATGCTGGCGCGGCATTTCCTGGAGAATCCATGCCAGCAGTTCGTCTCGGCCGGACAGGATGGGCAGACTCCACTCCAGATCCTCTTCCGTATCGACATGGACCACCACCTCGGTGATCGAATCCACCTGTTGCAGCAGGTTTTGTCTGACCTTTTCGGCCACCTGATGTCCTTCGGAGGCGGACAAAAACAGCGGCACCACCACATGCACGTCGACAATAATATCCGGCCCCAACCGGCGTGGGGTGACAAAGTGGGCGGAAATCACCTCGGGTATCTCCCGAATCAGTTGGGTGATGTGTTGGCGAATTTCCTGATCCACCGCATCGGAGGCATCCGTCAGTTCCCGGATGGCATCCCGGCCAATCTCCAGGGCAACCTTGCTGACAAAAAAGGCCACGGCGATGGCGGCGACCGGATCCAGGACAGGATAACCCAGCAAGGCACCCCCAATCCCCAGCAGGGCCGCAAAAGAGGAGATCGAATCGGCCCGATGATGCCAGGCGTTGGCCATGATGATGGTCGATTTGAGCCGTTTGCCTACCCGCACTGTGTAATGGAACAATGCCTCCTTGGTAAGAATGGAACACAATGCGGCCCAGAACGCCATGGGCCCAGGGGCGTGCAGGTTGCCCGCCTCCATGCGGTGGGCGGCATCCACCACGACACCCACAGCCACCAGCAACAGGATGACGGCCAGCAACAGGCTGATCAGCCCCTCAAACTTGCCGTGGCCATAGGGATGGCTCTCATCCGGCTTTTTCCGGGCGATCTTCATGCCGACCAGCACGACCAGATCAAACAACAAGTCGGCACCCGAATGGAAGCCCTCCGCCACCAGAGCCGCCGAACCTGTCGCCAGGCCGATGAGCAGTTTGCCGCAGGTCAGGACCGTATCACCCAGTGTGCCGACCTGGGTGACGCGCCTGGCGTCGGCATAGTTGGCGTCCTTCCTGCTTTTTTTCAATTCAGGCATCTGTTTAACTGTTCTCCGATAAGGGGTTGTTGTCATAAAAAGCCAAAGAATGGCAAACAATGGAAGCAGTCAATTATCCTCCTGGTCGCGCAGAAGTTGTCCTGTCCTGGCGTCGAATTCAAAGCGTACACCCCGGCCGTGTCCATCCACCATATCGATTTCGTAGACAAACATATTGTCTCTTTTTTCCAGCGTGACATTCAAAATATGCCCATCCTGCACCCGGTGTTCGCCGCCCAGAATATGCTCCAGAGACAAAATTTCCCCATCCTGGACCAAGTGTCGCGCCATTTCATGATCCAGGGGGCGGGAATCATCCGCTTGTCCGGCCAACATCCCGGAGGAGAAGAGTCCCACGCCCAGCAGCAGAACCCGCAGCATTGCCCAACGCGACAACTCACATCTCTCCATGGACCAATGCCCGCAATCTGGATCTTGCACTCATCGGAGTATCCCGTTTATGCTTTGGTATGATAGCATCAGGCAGAAGTCTAATGGGGCAAGCTGAATTGAAACTGAAAAAATGAGGGGGTTGGCAAATTTTTTTTCGAGGGGTACCCCATGCGTCTGTTATTGGTGGAAGATGACAAGACCCTTTCCGCCACGCTGCGGGAGAGTCTGGGCCGGGCTGGCTTTGCCGTGGATGTGGTATACGACGGGACCGAGGCCGAATATATGGGGGATGAAGAACCGTATGATGCCATCATTCTCGACCTGGGTTTGCCCAAGCGGCCCGGTCTGGAGGTGTTGAAAAACTGGCGCAAGAAAAACAATAATGTCCCCGTGCTGATCCTGACGGCCTGGGATGCGTGGCATGAGCGGGTGGATGGTTTCAAGGCGGGGGCAGATGACTATCTGGGCAAGCCGTTCCATATCGAGGAGTTGATTGCCCGCATCAACGCCTTGATTCGACGCAGCAATGACCAACCGCAGGGTGCCGTATCTGCCGAGGGCATTCTGTTGGATGAGGAACACCAGTGTGTCATCCTGGCTTTTGGCGAGCGCAAGGAATTGACCGGCACCGAGTTCCGCCTGCTGCGCTACTTTATGCTGCACCCGGACAAGCCCCTGTCCAAAACCCGCCTGACCGAGCATGTCTACGAATATGATGCCGACAAGGAGAGCAACGTCATCGAAGTGTATGTCAAACGGTTGCGTCTGCTGTTGGGCCAGGAGCGCATTGAAACCAGACGGGGACAAGGCTATGTCTTTCGGAGTTGTGTATGAACCCTTCGTTGCAGAACCGGTTGGCCATCGGCCTGGCCGCCATTCTGATCCCCGTTTTTTTGGGCCAATGGCTTTTGATGAGCGTGGCCGTACACCGCATCCATGTCGACTATATTGCCTCGCGGCTCAGACACGATGCCGAGGCTCTGTTGGCCGCACTGCAACTGTCTGATGCGAGCCAGGTTGCGCCACGCTTGCTTTCTGCACGCATCAACCCCGTTTATCTGCGGCCCTGGTCCGGCCACTATTATCACATGCAGGTGGGAGAGACGGTATTTCGCTCGCGCTCCTTGTGGGATGCGGATCTGACCCTCGCCACGCCGTCAGTCGCTGCCGACGACACGGTACAAACGGTGCCGGGGCCACGACAGGAGCCGTTGCTGGTTCTTACCCGGCATTTTGTCAAACAGGCGCAAAATGTTACCATCCTGGTCGCCGAAGAGATTGGTGCGAGCGAACGTATGGTGGAAATGACCCAATTCTGGTATGCCGTCAGTGCCGTGTTGGCGGTCGGTCTGTTGTTGGTGTTGCAACGGGTGATGGTCAGACGCCGGTTGCGCCCGCTGGAACAGGCCAGGGGCGAGATACACCGTTTGGAACAGGGCACCTTGCGCCATCTCAGCACGGCATCGGTACCGTTGGAAATTTTACCTTTTATTCATGAAATCAACCGGTTGCTGTCTACATTAGCCGATCAACTGCAAAAATCCCGCCAAGCCAGCGGCAACCTGGCCCATACCATTCGCACCCCGTTGACCGTATTGTTGCAGTTGACCGAGGGTGCCGAACTGGATGACCATCCCGCTCTCCGGCAGCAGATGCAGCAACAGATCAAAACCATCGGCGCATTGACCGGTCGGGTGCTCAAGCGGGTACGGGTGGCCGGTGCCATCACGCCTGCCTCGTGTACCGATGTGAGTGGGGAATTGACGGTGCTCGTGGCGATGATGCAACAAATGTACAGAAGCCGCTCTGTGCAGATCGAGGCGCGCATCCCCCCTGGTTTGTCCGCCCTGCTGGATCGGGAGGATTTGTTGGAACTGGCGGGCAACCTGTTGGATAACGCCTGCAAATGGGCCAGGACGGCGGTTTGTTTTACCGTTTCCGCTGCGGCGGGCTTGCAGCTTACCGTCGAGGATGATGGTCCGGGTTGTCCCCCCGCGCAACATGAACATATCCTGGAGCGGGGTGGACGGGCCGATCAGACCACCCCCGGTTATGGCATCGGCCTGGCCGTGGTGCAGGAAATTGTGACGGTCTATGAGGGGAAGCTGACGTTGGGCAGTTCGGATGCCCTGGGTGGCTTTCAGGTGCAGGTGCAACTGGAGTTCAGGTCAAGTCTGGATGGGTCGCCGACATGAAAATGGGTTAAACCGAGCTCACATCGGGATGCGTAGTTTTTCAAACGTCATTCCCGCGCAGGCGGGAATCCAGGTGGTATCTGCGAAATCTGGATCCCCGCTTTCGCGGGGATGACGGCAACTACGCATTTCGGAACAGGTGCGGTTTAGTGCGGGAACAAGGATTGGAGGACGAGCGTGACAATACCCCCCACAGTAACCGCCACGCCCCACTTGATCGGGGCCAACTCAATTTGCAAGTCGCGCTTGGTGAGCCATTTATTATGAGATATGGGCATAATACGCATTATCAAGGGGATCCGGGGGGGGGATTATCCCCCCCGGTGGGGTCCAGGGGCAAGGCCCCTGGTGGCTGAAACGATGCTCCGGTCAATACATTACAAGGCAAGTGCCAAGGTGGTGGTGCCGGGATTATCCGTTTCGGGTACCGCGACAAAGCCAGATTTTTCCAGCAAATGGCGCACTGCCTGATTGTCAGACTGCACCACAGCCAACAATTTTTCCAGCTTTCTCTGGCGTGCCATATGGATGATGCGCTGCACCAGAATCTGGCCAAACCCCTGGCCACGCATATCCTCGCGTACCACAAACGCCACCTCGGCGGTTTGGGTCTTGGGAATCAGATAATACCGTCCCACGGCCTGAATCACCTCGCGTGGTCCCTGTCGCGTCACAATACCGAGGGCCAGATCCTTCTTCTGGTCGATGTTGACCAGGGCATATGCCCCCTCACGGGTGAGACGGGCCGGTACATAATGATAGCGCATCAACAAGGTATCCCGGTCGTGGGAATAAAAAAATTCTTGCAACCGCCGCTCATCCGAGGATTGCAGAGGCCGCAGAAAATATTTATTGCCATCTTTTGCCTTGAACTTTTTGACCGGAATATTGCCCACTTCCTTGGGTGGTGCCGGCAGATCCTTCTGGTAGGAGGGCACCCAAAACGTCTTCTTGGCCTGCTGCAACAGCATTTCCCGATGATCCGGGTGCGCCACCTGGATCAATTCCAGGGCACGCTCCCGCATACTCCGGCCACGCAAGGTGGCAATCCCGTATTCCGTCACCACATAATGGACATCCCCACGGGATGTCACCACTCCAGATCCCTCGGTGACAAACGGCACAATGCGCGATTTGCCCTGCGTGGTTACGGAGGGCAACGCAATGATCGGCTTGCCGCCCTTGCTGCGGGCTGCCCCGCGAATAAAATCCACCTGACCGCCAATGCCGCTGTAAAAACGATGGCCGATGGAATCCGAGACCACCTGTCCCGTCAGATCCACCTCCAGGGCACTGTTGATGGCAATCATCTGGTCATTCTGGGCGATGACAGCGGGATTGTTGATATAATCCGATGGATAAAACTCGACCAGCGGATTGTCGTGGACAAAATCATAAAGAGCCTGGGATCCTGCGCAAAATGAGGTCACGGTCTTGCCCGTGTGGATGGCCTTGCGTGAATTATCCACCACGCCACTGCGCATCAGTTCCAGCAGCCCATCACTGAACATTTCCGTATGGACCCCCAGATGTTTGTGATGGCGCAAGGCCTTCAACACCGCATCGGGAATTTTGCCGATCCCCATCTGCAAGGTGGCACCATCCTCGACCAGCAGGGAGACATAGCGACCAATACGCTCGGTCTCCTTGGTCATTTTGGTTTTGGGCAACTCCGGCAGGGGGGCTGAGACCTCGATATGGGCCGCCACCTTGTCCATGGAAATGCGCGTATCGCCAAATGTTTTTGGCATGAGCGGATTGATCTGGGCGATCACAAAACGCGCCGATTCAATGGCAGCCCGGACCACGTCGACCGTCACCCCCAGGGAGCAAAATCCCTCCTCATCCGGTGGCGAAAGCTGCACCAACGCCACATCAATCGGCAAGACGCCGCCGGTGAACAGCGACGGTATTTCCGACAGAAAACAGGGGGTATAATCGGCATCCCCCCGCTGCACCGCCTTGCGCGTCTCCTCGCCCAGAAAAAGGGCGTTGACCCGCAGGGTGTCACGATAACGGGGGTCGGTCCATGGGGTCTCCCCAAACGTCAGGATATGGATCAACTCCAGGTCAAAGAAATATTTGGAGCGGACCCGCTCCAACAGACTTTGCACCAAGGCATGAGGACACCCCGGACCGGAACCGATAAAAATGCGGTCCCCCGGTTTGACAAATCTTTTCCAATCCTTGGGTTGCAGCAACTCTGACATGGAAATGCCCTCCCATCAACAGTTTAGAGAGTACCTGTGACCGTGTACCGACCGCATGGCTTGGATCATTCTTCCGGTCATTGCCAAGGGGGAATCGGCTCACCTGCCCCGCCCCCCTTTTTGTCGCCCCCCCGCACCCCGCCAAACGGCGAGGCGCAGCATCGGCCCGCTAGCTGGGTCCGACAACGGATCGGCGCATCTTCTTGCGCAAACGACGCACAGCCTCGGCTTTTTTGCGCCGCTTGCGTTCGGAAGGCTTCTCAAAAAACTTGCGCTTTTTCATTTCCCGAAACATGCCTTCCCGGATCATCTTTTTCTTTAAGACCCGAATGGCCTGGTCCACATTATTGTCATAAACATCAATCCTCACGAAATCTGACTCCTCCTTTTGCTTGCAGAAATGGCCCACAGGATGATCAACGCCCTTGCAACCACACCAACCCCGAATTCACTCCAACTCGGTATGTTAACCGCATTGCCGTTCTCATTCAAGAAACCATGAACGGGAACGATCATTTTCCTGGTGCGGTCATTTGCACAGCCAGGTAGAGGGGTTCGCCGCCACGGAACAATAAAATCAGCAGGGCGTCACCCGCTTTGGTATCCTGCAGGGCTCGACGAAAATCGGCAATATCCCGCACGGGTTTGCGATTGATTTCAGCCACCACATCCTTGACTTGCAGTCCAGCCGTCGCGGCACTGCTGCCGGGATCCACGCTGGTGACCACCACACCATGTACCGACTCTTCCAGTTCGAGTTGTTCCCGCAGTTCCGGTGTCAGGGTGCGTACATTGGCTCCGAAAGAGGAGGCATCCCCCTTTTCTTCCGCGACTTCGGAGGCTTTCTCTTTCATTTCCGCGACCACCACATCCAGCACGAGGGGCTTGCCCGCACGGATGAGATCCACTTTGACCTTCTTGCCAATCGGTGTCTCCGCCACAATGCTGGGCAGTTCGTTCATTTGGCCGACCTCATGGCCGTCAAACCGGACCACCACATCACCCGCCTGGATGCCAGCCGCCTGTGCAGGACTACCCGCTTCCACACTGGCGACCAGGGCTCCATGGCGTTTGTCGAGTCCCAGGGCCTTGGCCAACTCATGCGTCACCGATTGGATGCGTACCCCCAACCAGCCACGGGTGACATGGCCATGGGTCTTCAACTGTTCCAGGACCGCTTTGGCCATATTGACGGGAATCGCAAAGCCAATGCCCATATTGCCCCCGGAACGGGAAAAAATGGCGGTATTGATGCCGATGACCGCCCCCTCCAGGTTGAACAGAGGGCCACCGGAATTGCCGGGATTGATCGCGGCATCGGTTTGCAGAAAATTATCATAGGGGCCCGTGCCGATGATCCGTCCTTTGGCCGAGATGATCCCGGCGGTGACGGTAGCCTCCAGACCGAACGGATTGCCGATGGCGATCACCGCCGAGCCCACCTCGGCCTGATCGGAATCTCCCAACTGCGCGGCGGGCAGGGGGCCAGCCCCTTCGATCCGAATCAAGGCCAGATCCGTCTTGCTGTCTTTGCCCACCACCTTGGCCGCAAACTCCCGCTCGTCCGGCAACCGCACCAGAATATCGTCCGCATCGGCAACGACATGGTTGTTGGTCAGGATATAACCGGCCGGATCAATGATGACGCCCGATCCCAGCGAGTGCGATTTGAGAGAATCCTGGGGCATCTGGTCAAAAAAACGACGAAAAAGTTCGTCCAGGGGGCGATTGCCCAACCCCTCGGGAGCCGATTTGCCCGCCTTGAGATTGGTCGGATTATGGGTGGTGCTGATATTCACCACCACCGGTTTGAGCCTCTTCACCAGGGGTACCAAATCCGGCAATGCGGTGGCTTCCGCCCAGTTGGCCGACAGCAGGATCAACCATCCCAGCAACATCACCAGACCCGCAAAACAGTCCCTTCTTTTCATGTGCAACCTGCGGCCTTCCATTGTCATCCATCCCTTCCGTAAAAATTTAAGACGCTGTCACGTCCACCGACGAGGAACATGCCTCAGCCTGAGGGGGTGCTTGTTCAAGAATGCGTGTAATAATAGGTTGTTGTCCTGGGTTGTCCGGGGCATGTTGATGGTAGAGGTACAGACCGTAAAAGCTCAAGGCCATCGCCACCAGACCAGCCAATGCGCCCACGCTTTCGCTGTCACCCACACCCCAGGACTGGGCCACCGAGTGACCCAATGCGCCCACCACCACCAGCGCGATGGTGGGCAGGCCATACATCATGAAGGAGTTGCGCAGCAGGCGGCCTTCGGTGATTTCGACGATCACCCGTTCTCCCACAGCGGCCTGGAGGGGGTTGCGGGCACGGATCTCCACCGTTTTGCGGCCCAACGGGCCGGAGTTGGCCCCACAACTGGCCTCGGCATGGCAACCGGCACAACCGCTCCGGGCGCAGGCCACTGAGGCATGTGTGCCTTCCAGTGCGACGATGATACCTTCTTCACGCAACATACCGCCACCTCCCTGTTGACAACACTACAATGAGCCATCCGCGATGACCGGAACCGGTCGGTCTGCTCCGGCATCCGTCTCCATCATGCCGGTCGGCCAACTGCCGGAGAGGGCGGTGGCCAGTACCGCCACCGGTATCCCGAAACGGCGCAGACGGTCGAACAGGCGTCTATGGCGCACGTAAACCGTCTCATTCTTGATGGCCATCATGATGGACTGGGTCATCTCTTCGGGATCGGGACAGGCCAAATAACCCATGATGCCCTCTTTGACCTGGGCCAGCCAGCCCATGGTCTGGCAACACTGGTCACACTGGAGCAGATGGACCACCACGGGTTTTAAAATAATCGAGTCCAGTTCACCATCCAAAAAAGCGGAAACCAACTCTGGATTACAGGTCATCTCTTTCTCCCATTTTCCAAAATACCCGCGCCGTGCCGCGCACCACTTCTCTTGTAGTGGGCCGACTGGCTGCCCAGATAGACGCGCATGTACTGGGCGATCTCTTGCCGTCCCCGGAAGATGCGCGAGCGAACCGTGCCGACCGGACAATCCAGTTCTTCCGCAATTTCCTCGTAGGAAAGCCCTTGCACATCCCGGAGCAGGATAGCTCTTTTCATGGTGGGAACCAAGGTATCAATAGCCGATTGCAAATTTTCCATCATCTCCTTGCGCAACAGTTGCCGTTCCGGTGTCTCATGGTCGCGCAACTGGGGCAGGACATATTCTGTCTCTTCCTGTCCGGTCAAATCCTGGAGAAAGAGGGGTTGCACCCCGGCATTCCAATAATTTTTGGTCGTATTGGTGGCAATCCGGTACAACCAGGTAAAAAAGGCCGCCTCTCCCCGAAAATGGGGGAGGGCGCGGTAGGCCTTGATCCAGGTCTCCTGGACGAGATCCCGGACCTTGTCCGGGTCGTGTACCAGGCGCGTAATGACGGCAGCCAGCTTGCTCTGGTATTTGCGCACGAGCAACTCAAAGGCCTTTTGTTCACCCGCCAACACCCGATCAATCACGATTCGATCATGGTCCTTGCCAACCGGACGAAGCCCTTCTCCTTCTTCAGGAATGCTGGCCAGTGGGTCTGGCATTCCAAATCCCCCCATTTTTAACGGTGCAAAAAAAGAGTGACAGCAGTAGACTCCAGGATTGTAGCACAGTGGCCGCCATTTTGGCACTCCTAAATTCATGAGGCAGTGAACGGACATACCATGATTGTTAATGTTCCAGAGGACCGCCTGGTCTCTTCCGACTTTTTGATCCTGGGTGGCGGTATTGCCGGCCTGGACTTGGCTCTGCGTTTGGCGGGTAACGGCACGGTGGTGGTCTTGACCAAAACCGAGGCGGGCGAGTCCAACAGCCAACATGCCCAGGGCGGCATTGCGGCGGTTTTGGATCCGGCAGATCGATTGGAGGCCCATATCGCGGACACCCTCACCGCCGGGGCCGGTCTTTGTCATCCCGATACGGTCCGTTTTGTGGTCAGCAACGGTTCGCGTGCCATTCGGCGTCTGATTGACTTGGGGGTCGCGTTCACCCGGGATGTGGATGGTGGTTACCATCTGACGCGGGAAGGGGGGCATTCGGCGCGCCGGGTGGTCCATACCGCCGATGCCACCGGCAAGGCCGTCATGGAAATTTTGCTGGAACGGGTGAATCAGCATCCCAATATTCGCTTGTATCAAAACCAGATCGCGGTCGATCTCATCACCGCCCACAAGATTGGCCGTTTTGTGCCGGGACAGCCCAATCACTGTTATGGTGCGTATGTTCTGGACATTCCTTCTGGCCGGGTGCGTACCTATCAGGCCCGGTTTACCATCCTGGCGACGGGTGGGGCGGGCAAGGTCTATCTGTATACCTCCAATCCCGATACGGCGACGGGCGACGGGATTGCCATGGCCTATCGGGCGGGTTGCCGGGTGGCCAATATGGAATTTATTCAATTCCATCCCACCTGTCTCTATCATCCCGATGCCAAAAATTTTCTCATCTCGGAAGCAGTACGGGGCGAGGGGGGGATCCTGCTGCGGCGGGACGGGTCGCGCTTTATGCCGCAACACCATCCGGCGGCGGAACTGGCTCCGCGCGATATTGTGGCCCAATCGATTGATTTTGAGATGAAGCGCACGGGCGATCCGTGTGTCTTTCTGGATATCTCATTCAAGGGGCGGCCCTTTTTGGAGCAGCATTTTCCCACCATTCTGGCCCAATGTGCCGAGTTTGGCATTGCCATGGATCGGGAACCCATTCCGGTCGTGCCAGCGGCTCATTATACCTGCGGAGGGGTTGTGACCGGCCTGGATGGCAAGACCGACCTGGATGGCCTGTTTGCCATCGGGGAGGTGGGTCATACCGGTTTGCATGGGGCCAACCGTTTGGCCTCCAACAGTATTCTGGAATGTCTGGTCTTTGCGGATGCGGCCTGCAACACCATTGTCGCGCAGATGCGGGAGCGTCCCCATGTGACGCAACCCATGTTGCCGCCGTGGGACAATTTTGGGACGGATGAATCGGCGGAGGCGGTGCTGATTTCCCACAACTGGGATGAGATCCGCCGCTTTATGGGCAACTATGTGGGCATTGTCCGCAGCAACAAGCGTCTGGCCAGGGCGCGGCGGCGGATTGAACTGTTGCAACAGGAGATCAACGAATATTACTGGGATTGCCAGATCACCCGCGATTTGATCGAACTGCGCAATATTGCGGTGATTGCCTCATTGATCATCCGCTCCGCCATCCACCGCAAGGAGAGTCGCGGGCTGCATTTCAATACCGATTATCCGCAGCGGGATGACGAGCACTGGTTGCAGGATACGGTGTTGCCGATTTTGACGTGAGTGGAGGACGGAGACGCTGTGACTCCGATAGAACCGAATGATCACCCGATCAACAGTGGGCACAAGGTGTGCAGAAATCATTGCAGATATTGGTCGGATCACCTACCCTGTGGAAGGGTGGAGAGCCTGTGGCAGAGAGGTGTTTCGGAGAACACCTCCAACATCATATCATTATGGGGGTTGTCATGCAAAAAGCAAATAATTTTTTTCGGCAGTGGGCAGTAGGGTGCTTATGTGTCACGGCATTCTGCCTGGGGACCATGACCAACGCGGTTGCTGCTGCGGAAAAGACAACACTTTCGTATCTAAGCTGGGCCGATTATATCGATCCTGATCTCGTCAAGGATTTTGAAAAAAAATTTGATGTGATTGTCAAGGAAGTCTATTTTGAGACGGACGAAGAGAGGGAGCAGAAACTGGCCTACACCGATGGCAAGGGCTATGATGTCGTTTTGGTGGGCGGACTCTTTGTCTCTTCCTATGTTAAACGCGGCTGGGTCACGCCGATGGATTTCTCCAAAATGCCCACGATAAAAAACATTGATCCGCGCTGGAGGAAAGCCTTTCCACAAGCAGAAACCAATGCGGTCCCCTATTTTTGGGGCACGTTGGGCATCGCCTATCGAAAAGATTTAGTCCCTGAGAATATTCACAGTTGGCAACAATTCTTCCGGCCAGCACCCGCTTTTCTGGGAAAGATTGGCATGCTCAACGACTCCAGCGAAGCCATTGGCATGGCGTTGATGTCCCTCAAGAATTCCAGGAATAATACGGATGCTAAAGCATTGGCGGAGGCTGAAAAGTTGCTCTTGTCTCAAAGGCCGTATGTCAAAACCTATTCGACGCCAATTTTAACCAATAAATCTCCTCTGGTTACCGGAGAACTCTGGATGAGCATGTTCTATAACGGCGATGCTTTGACGTTACAGAAATTCAGTCCGCAGATTGAGTATGTCGTCCCAGAAGAAGGCGGTGGGCTGTGGGTGGATTATCTGATGGTGCTCCAGAGTTCCAAACAAAAAGATCTGGCCATGGCTTTTATTAATTTCTTGAATGAGCCAGAAAACGCAGCGCGTTTAGCCTCCTATCTGAACTATGCCTCTCCCAACGAAGCTGCCAAAAAATTCCTGTCTGCAGAGCATTTGAATAACCCTGTGATCTATCCAAGCCATGAAATTGTCTCCCGATCAGAATTTGCCGAAAAAATGCCGCCCAGAAGTGACAGGGATAGAAACTTGGTTTTCTCTAATGTGAAGAAATAATAAAAATGAGTAAACCCCCGGCTCTGCCGGGGTGACAGCAGAAGTTTGACTTTTCAGGGAGTCATCCAGGATCCTCCATGTCGTGAGCCGCCAAGCACCACGACAAGGAGGATACTGATGAACG
>JADFYM010000073.1 GCA_015233035.1 Magnetococcales bacterium | reverse complement strand
GGGAAAAAATCACGTCGTTCATCGCGTATTTTAACAAGGCGATGTCGAAACCGTTCCGTTGGACCTACCAGGGCAAACCCCTTGCGGTCTGAAGGAGGGTTCCGAATTTCCGCTGTGCACCACTAGTCATGGCTGGGGCGGGTGGTGCCGGTTGACAAGGGGGGTTGTATGTCTGACACATCATCGATGGCCAAAGGGTGGAAAATCAATCTGCTCTTGTTGTTGACCCTGATCGTGGTCGCCGTTGTCCTGTGGTGGCTGGAGTATCGGGATGCCCGGCATGTCCAGGAGGAGAAGGCCTCGCGCGCCATCAGTACCATGACACCCAAGGCGGTGACGCGGGTGCAATTTTGGCGACCGGAGGCGGAGAAAGGCAAGGAAGGGACCACCTGGACCATTTTGCCCCAGGGCATTGGCCCGGATGGTCGGGGTGAGCCAAACGGTCATTGGCAGATTACCGCCCCGGAGCCAATCCGAACCCGTGATGCGGCGGTCAATCAACTGTTGGGGGTTCTGGGGGAGAGTTATGACCAGAAGGTGGCGGATACGGTGGCCGACTCCGCGCAATTTGGTCTGGACAAGCCCATGGCCGTCTTGACTGTGCAGGATGGGGGCGGGCACACGCTCCAGTTGAGTGTTGGGCAAAGCGCGCCCGCCAGCAAGAAGCAATATCTACAGATTGGTGTTGACGGACCGGTCGTGTTGTTGTCCGCCAAGGCGGTCGGCGGCTTGTTGCAGAACCTGGAAGATCTGCGGGACAAGACGCTGTTTGCCAATCAGGTCACGCCGTCCATCCAGCGTATTATCCGGGAACGTCCCAACGAACGTATGGTATTGGAAAGAGGGCCGGACAAGCCGTGGCAATTGGTGGCCCCGATGGTTGATTTGGCCGCAGAGAATCGGGTGGAGGGTTGGCTCAATGCCCTGATGCAGGCCAACGGCAGTGGTTTTGTCGCGCTCAAGGCCGAAGAGGCTTTCCAGACGGCCAAGCCGGATTGGACCTTTGTCCTGGAGACTGAAAAAGGGGGCAAGGAGACTGTTCGCATTCAACGCAAAGAGGCCAATCTTCTGGCGTGGCGGGAGGGCGAGCCGGATGCCATGGTTCTGGATATGTATCTGGCCGAGGAACTGGACCGTGCGGCCATGGAACTGGTGGCGTTGCGCCCGTTGGGCAACCATGACGCGCCGGTCAAGCTCCAGGTCACGCACCAGGACAAGACGTTGACCACGGCCAAAAAAGATGGCCAGTGGCCCAAGCCGGTTTGGGCGGGGGTGGAAGAGATCGTGACGCGGGATGCCGGGCGGGCCGTCAAGCCGAAGTCGCACGGGGAGGCCTGGTTGACCATCATTGCCTTCCAGGAAAAGGAGCAGTGGGTCATTCCTTTCTGGAAGGAGGGGGAGACCATTACCCTCGCGCCGCCCAACAGACCGGTGGAACTGGAACTCAGCCATTATCAGGCAGAGGCGTTCATGGATACCGTCAAGGCATTGTTTCCGTCGGAGTAGTGTCCGTCATCCCCGCGTAGGCGGGGATCCAGATCTCGCAGGTACCACCTGGATTCCCGCCTGCGCGGGAATGACGTTTGAAAAACTACGCATCCCATGCTGGGTGCGGTTTAAAATGATTAAAATAAAAGGGTGGAGGGGTCTGGGGAGGCGGTTCTCCGCCTCCCCAGAAGAGGCATCCCACAAGGCTTAATAAAAATGAGTAAACCCCCGGCTCTGCCGGGGTGACAGCAGAAGTTTGACTTTTCAGGGAGTCATCCAGGATCCTCCATGTCGTGAGCCGCCAAGCACCACGACAAGGAGGATACTGATGAACGACGCACAAAGTCTAAACCACTCCAGATGGGAGTGCAAATATCATGTGGTGTTTATTCCGAAATGCCGCCGTCGCACGCTGTACGAACAATTGAGACGCCACCTGGGGGAGGTCTTCCGCACCCTGGCGCAACAGAAGGAGTGCCGGATAGAGGAGGGGCATTTGATGCCTGACCATGTACACATGCTGATCGCGATACCACCGAAGTACGCGGTATCGCAAGTCATCGGGTACATCAAAGGCAAGAGTGCCATTCATCTGGCCCGGACATATGGTGAGCAAAGACGGAATTTCACTGGGCAAAGTTTTTGGGCGCGAGGATACTATGTTTCGACGGTAGGTCGGGACGAAACAATAGTCCGTGAGTACATCCGCAAGCAGGAGAAAGAGGATCAGCGATTGGAACAGTTGAAATTGGATTTTTAACGCCGATCGGCCGCCTTTAGGCGGCGCATAAACATGGGGCCGCGTCAGCGACCCCTCCAGCCGCTTTGAGCGGCTCACAAACTAAAGCCCCCGGCTCTGCCGGGGGATACTTACTATGCGGTACCGACGGTCTTTGCCAACAGATCCATCTGCGTCATGGTCGTGGTTTCCACCCATTGGGTCTCTTCACTGGGAAACCGTGCCAGCATATCGGTCAGATCGTCCAGCAATTGGTTGTGGGAGGCGGTAAACCGATCCATCTGTTGCTTGAGGGTCGTGTTTTCCGTTTCCAGGGTGGTGATGCGCTGTTCACGATGGGTGATGACCTCCTGCAAGGCGGAGACCTTGTTTTTCAGGGCCGCAATGGTGCCGGTCATATCGTTCAGGCGTGCCTCCAACTGGGCCAGGGGGTTGACACCCGCCGTCACCGGTTCGTGGTGCAGGGCGGGGGAGATCGGTTGTTCGGACAGATTCATGGGGGTTCTCCTGGCTGGGCGACAAAAATGAGAGCAGCCACCGGGGGTGGCATTGCGGGCTTGTGGAGGATTGACGCAAGTTGGAGGCCATGTTAACGCAATATTCATCACCGTGGGGCAATATGGCGGACAGGTTTTAAAAAACATTGGAAAATAAGGGGGAAGGGTTCCGTTTGCACGGGAATGACGGCAGCGGAAACAGGATGCACGGTCGCATGAGGTATGGTTGACTCTGACTGGGGGGTGTCAATCTTTCGGCCAGGATCTGTGTTTCGGCCACCAGGGGCGTTGCCCCTGGACCCCACCAGGGGCGTTGCCCCTGGACCCCACCAGGGGGATGATCCCCCTGGACCCGCACTATTTTGGAAAGACACGGAAAATGAGTTCAGAGACCACACAACCCAGCAAGGCCACCGGTCTGCGCCGCCTTGTTTTGGCCACCGGTTATTCGATGGCGGGTCTGCGCGTTGCATGGCGACAGGAAGCCGCCTTCCGTCAGGAGGTCGGATTGACCGTCTGGATGATCCCGGTCGCCTGCTGGTTGGGCACCAATGCCAGCCAACGTGCCCTGTTGATCGGTTCCCTGCTGCTGGTATTGATCACAGAACTGCTCAATTCCGCCATCGAAGCGGCCATCGACCGTTTCGGCACAGAACGTCATCCCCTGTCCGGTCAGGCCAAAGATTTGGGGTCCGCCGCCGTTTTTGTGGCCCTGCTGCTGGGGGGGGTGGTTTGGGGGTTGATCGCACTGGAACGGTTCATCTGAACGGTATCAGAAACAGCACATGATCTCTTTATTTGTTGGGACGCGCCGTGTTCCTGAGTATGTTCGCGGTTTTTTTGCGTCTTTCAAATACTTCCAGCATTTTCCAATGCACGATTGGAATTTCCAGCAAGTCCCGCAATTGCAGGCTGTAGAGTTCAACCGCACCCTCAGCCTGGAATTGCCACGGAAAATCTGCCAGGGAAAAATAGGTGTGCTCGCCAAAAAATCCGCCCACCTCAATCATTTCCAAGAGCGTACCCGTCGCATCACATACCCTGACTTTCCCTTCCACCACCAACCACAGTCGCGGTCCAGAGCGGACCGCAATTTCCTCCCCCGTGAGAATGGAAAGGGGTTCTATGGCGCGGGAAAGGGTCCAGAGGGAGATAAAATTGGTCTGCTCACCAAACAGCCATGTTTTGCGCAAAAACCCTATTTTATCCAATAGCACCTCCATATGAGTAAGGAGATGGTTGTGTGCGAGAAATGTGCGGAACAATTCCGCCGAGAAGCGGATGATGCTGCAATGCGACACCGCCCGATAGGTTCCTTTTAAGGTCTCCTGTTTTTTGAACAGGGTGCCTTCGCCGATGAGTGAACCCAGCGAAAGATGATTGATGGTGCCCGAGGCCGACCCCCAATAAGCAACAGTGCCAGACAGCACCATGTCCACATGGTCTGTCGTCTCCCCGGATCGATGGAGGATGGTGCCCGCATTATACTCGATGATGGGACAGTTGAGCAGCATGTGAATTTGACTGTTGGTGGCCCCAGGGAAAAAGGTGCGCAGATAATCAAAGACATGATGGTGCACATAGTTCTGGTGCCCGGCGATCAGCACATCCAGGGCACCAAAAAAGGATTCGGAACCGATCTCCATCTCCGCATTGGTCAATTTGCGGTCCAGGTGCGCCAGGATCAGGCGGTCGGATGGATCCTGGCGAAAATCCTCGGCCACCCCGTGAATCAGGCCCCCACCCACATCCAGCTTTTTCAGATTGGCAAAACGACCGTAATCCTGCTTGATTTTCTGTATGAAAGAGACAGGCAGATCACCCGGTCCGGTGCCGACCATGTGGTCTATGACTTGATATGAGGAAAGATCAGCCCAATGAGCGTATGTTTTGTAACCATCCATGTCCATGGCCCGGAACAGAAAAATATTGGTTTCTGTGGGGTGGGGCGAATAGAGGGGCATGACCTCCAGGCCATCACAATCATTCCAGGTGTCCAATGTCAGATCACAGATTTCAAAAAATTGACCAAACTTTTTCTCTTCCAGGGACATCAACGCCGTAAACTTTTTGGCGACCGCTGAGCGGACCAGGGGCGTCGCAAAATATTTCAAACGATGGTCGGAATGGATCAACGCGGGCAACCCCGCAAAATGGTCATCATGATTGTGGGTATGGAAAATACCTTCCACCTCACTGATATTGATCCCCAGGGCAATCATATTGTAAAACACCCCAGGGCCGGCATCGACGAGAAAAATACGTCCCTGAAACATGATAATGCTGCCTGTACTGGGACGGTTCGCACTCCAACCATCGCCGTCGCCCCGGTGGAGAATGGCAAAATATTGCCGTTGAAAGCGGTAATGTCCCAAAGAATAGGCCGGTGGATACAAGGTGTTGGGTGGCAGATTGAGATCAATATCGGTTTTGCGTCCCTGGAAGGCAAAGCGATACCGGTTGAAACCGATGCGACACACCGTCACGCCATTGCGAATCGGCACCGGCTTTTTGTCAACCGCCTTGTCAATCTCCAGGGTGTCAATGAGTTCCGAGGGGGGTTGGATGGGGCCAAAGTTGAATTTCAACTTGATTTTCATCATGTTGTCGGCGGTGCTTTCGTCCACGCCGCAGGCCAGTATCTCTTCCCTGGTCACCAGCCCGAAGCGACCCCGGTGGATATAGGCCATTTGCGCCCGTACCTGGGCCGAGGAACCGATGAGTATTGGCTTGACACCCGTATTGTTGGGATGTCCGGGCAGTATCATCCCTTGACGGTAAAGCATTTGCAGAATGGGAAATTCCGCCAGATTGGCAAAACCGCCATTCTGCACCAATACCTCGGACAGGAGGATCACATTGGGTCCGGTTTCGCATTCGATCCCCTCCTTGTTGACCTTGCGGATCAAGCCCTGATGCATGAGATGCTTGACCACTTCGCCGGGACAGCCGCACAAAATAGACAACTCGGCCTTGGGTATCTGGATCCAAAAGACACCCGGCATCACATTCATCCAGACAATCTCTTCTCTTTTCACTCTTTTTTCTCCGGAAAGAGGAGGGCAAAGGTGGTGCCCAATCCCGGTTCAGAGATACAGGTGATGGTGCCATTGTGTTCCTGGACAATGCCATAGACAATGGAAAGGCCGAGTCCTGTACCCTCCCCAATCGCCTTGGTCGTAAAAAAAGGCTCAAATATTTTCTTCCGTACCGCCGGTTCCATGCCGGTACCATTGTCGGAAAACTGGACCTGAACCTTTTGGCTGGCCGGCAAATAGGCAATGGTAATGGTGATGGTGGCGTCGGCCCTGTCCGTCAAGGCATGAATGGCATTTTGAAAAAAATTGATAAAAATTTGTTCCAGTCGGGTCATGTTGCCCAGAATGGGGGGGGTGTTCGGGTCGAAATGTTTTTCCAGGCTAATATTGCGGAGCCGAATCCGTTCGCCGAGAAACAACAGCGTCTTTTCGACCACTTCCGCCAGATGAATGGCCTGTTTGTTGCTCTCACCGATGGTCTTGCCCTGATGGCCGAAGGTCTGCATATGACGGATAATTTCATCAATGCGCCGGAATTGTTCGTTGACCGTGACAACCCGTTTTTTGATCCGTTCCAGGTCCACAGAATTGTTTTGCAGGGACAGTTCCAGATTCTGGGTAAAGGTGCTGATATAGGTCAAGGGTTGATTCAGTTCGTGGGCGACCCCGGTCGCCACCTCCCCGATGCTGGCCAATTTGGAGGTGGCCAGCATTTTGAGCTCCATCTCCCGCTTTTCCGTATACGAAGCCTCCAGTTTTTCCTCGATATGGTGTCGTTGCCGCCGCAGCATAACGACACCCACGGTCAACAGAATGGCCAGGCTGGTGACGATGGCCAATGCCCAGGTGAGCCAAACCGGCAACTCCCTTTTTGACTCGTTCCCGTACCATTCATCCATGTAGTGGTAATAGAGAGATTGCTTGTCTGCCTTTAATTGGGCAATATGACGATCCATGGTGTCCAGCAAATCCTGGTTTTTGCCAGACAGGGTGGCATACCGTATTTCCATGGGGCAGCAGACGATTGGGCTGCGAAATACATTATAATTTTTTTCTATTTCGGTGGCATTGGACCGGGCCACAACCCCGGCATCTACTTCACCAGCGGCAATCAGGCGCAACACATCCCTGTATTCGGCGGTCTCCACCATCTGATGGGCGATGTGAAAGCTGTCCAGGAGTTCGTCCAGGCGGATGGTGTAAATATCCCCTTTCAGGCCGGCAATCTTGCGTCCTTCCAGGTCAAGAATGGACTGGATGGAGGGGCTGCGCACATACACCTGTCCCCAATTGGAAAAAACAGTCTCCTGGGTGAAACTGAACTTTTTGGCCCGTTCCGAAGTATGGGCGATGGCAACCAGAAGATCAATTTCACCACTTTCCAACCGCGCCAACCCTTCGGACCAGGTACCGGCGACATAGTCGAGATGCCAATTTTCCCGGGTGGCGGTCTCTTTGAGTATGTCGATGTAAAACCCTTTAGTTTTGCCATCCTCGGTTGTGAACACACCAGGACTGTTTTGATAAACGCCCACCCGCACGACCCGCCCCGCATCCGCCGGGATGGGAAAAAACAGGACAACAGCGGCCAAAAGCAGCCAGATCAGGCGAGAAGGGCTCATGGTGGTTGGGAGACCTCCCCGGTAAAGGCCGTCATCCCTTGCACTCCGGCACGGTCAACAGGATGCTGGCCGTGGTCCAGACCCAATGGCCTGCCTCTTTCACCTCCGTGTCAATCGGATTGCCGGACGCATCGTGCAACACCGCCAGTTTCAGGATGGCCGGAAAACTGTCGCCGCCGCGCTGGAGTAAGGAGATCTGTTCAGGAAAGGTCTGGCCGCAGGTCAAAAAGGCCTCGACCGTCGCAAACTCCGCCTCATGGGCAAACAAATTTTTCAACGGGGTGCCCGGCAACTCCAACATGCCATAACCACACAGTTTTTCTGCGGCCGGGTTGGCGTCGACAATGCAAAATGTGTTGTCGATGGCAAGAATCATGTCTGTGGAATAGTCGAAGAGGGCGCGGATATATTGTCTTTCATGCAGCAGGGTTTGATACTGCTTCTTCGCCGAGATGCACTGCTTCACCAACCCCTTCAGTTCAAAGACATTGAAAGGTTTCCGCAGAAAGGCCGTGATGCCCATGTCATAACAGACACTGATATCCGAACCCGCCGCATGGCCAGAGAGCACGATCACGGAAAAAGGATCATTGGCCGAGACGCCGATTTGTTTCAAAAACTCAAACCCGTCCATGACGGGCATACGGATGTCCAGGATAACGAGGATGGGTTGGAACTCCTGCAGCAGACGCAGACCAACCGCACCATTTTCGGCATGGCAAAGCTGGTATTCATCCGCCAATGTATCCTCAATCGAGTCGAAGATGAGTGGCTCATCATCGATGACGAGTATCTTGTCCTTATTCATTCCCAAATCCTGCAACCTCAGTGGACAGTGCCTGCTTCTTTTCAGGCTCCGACATTCCAACCCCGCCAATTATTCGTCTGCTTCTCCTTTCGGAATAGAAAAGACAATCTCGGTTCCCTTTGTTTCGTCGGTTCGCATCCGAATTCGGCCGCCTTGCAGTTCTGTGATCAACTTGGCGGAATAGGCCCCCGAACCGGCCTCCGACCCTTTACCAGCGGGTGCGTCTTTGGCAAAAAATTGTTCACGCAGATCGGTTGGCACTGCACTGGGATCGCAGATCCGCACAATGCCAATCTTGCCCGTGTCCTCTATGGAAATGGTGATGGTTTGATCGTTCGGTGCGGCTTCCATGGCCCGTTTGACCAGATTGGCCAGCAGAACATAGGACAGCATTTTTTCACCACGCACAAAAAAAGCATTCTTTTCCGCATCGGCCTGGTTTTGCAGTTGTACCTTGAGCGTCAGTCTTTTGCTGCGAATGATGGGTTCAAAATAGGCGCGAATGGTGCGAAGCAGGGGTAACAGATCCAGGTTGACCGGCTTCAGTTTGTAGGTACCCTGTTCCATGGACAGCAATGACAGGGACAGATTGAGCACACATAGCGCGTGAAAGCCTTGATTCCATATGGCCAGCAGAGATTTTTTTTGTTCCGCCGCCAATGTGTTATCCTGTAGCAGGGCATCCACCAGTCGGACCACGCCATCAAGGGGTTCCTGCAAGGCACGACAGGTGCCGCACCCCGTATCCGTCTCCTGCCCGGACTTGTCCGCTGCACCCAACGCAATATAGGCCTTGACCCGTGCCTTGACCTCAAGATGGCTGATGGGTTTGGCGATATAATCCGAGGCTCCTATCTTCAAACCGTCAATTTCATCGGCCATCTCCCGCTTGGAGGCCACGAAAATAATCGGGATATCTTTCGTCTGTTCATTGGCCTTCAAGCGTCGACATACTTCATAGCCATCCATGCCCGGCATCATGATGTCCAGCAGGATCAGATCAGGCTTTTGCGCAGCCAAGGCGAGGGCTTTGGGGCCGTTTTTGGCACACACCAGGGTATAGTCATCCTTCAACACCCCTTGCAGGAGTTCCAGGTTGACATCCTCATCATCGACCAGCAAGATTGTGCTTTTCATGACGTTCCAGCCCAAGGAAAAAGACCCGTTGGACGCCCAAAGGGCAACCGCACACGGTCGCCACTTATCCCAACCAACCATTGACTCATGGCAACGTCCAGCGACGAGCCCGCCTGAGGTCGCGTATGACGTCTGCCCGCATGATGCACATTCTGGCGCATGACCCCGTCATTCCCAATACTATGAAGCGTTTCTGACCAGGCGAAAGCCTGTGTAAAAATCACGGTTGTCGGGTTCCCAATAGTTGCGGGCCACAGTACGGACATAGTTTGGGGCACTGTCCCAACTGCCACCCCGCAAAACCCGATAGGACCCCTTGACGGGCCCCTTCGGGTTGGCCGAGGGAACCTTTTTGTAGTATTCCTCCTCGAACCAATCCTGGCACCACTCCAGGACATTGCCGCTCATATCGTACAAGCCCAAGCCGTTCGGGGCTTTGGTGCCGACAGGATGCACCGCATCGCCACTGTTTTTGTTGTGCCAGGCCACGGCATCCACATCCTTGCTCCCGGCATATTCCTCCCGCCGTCCCCCGCTGCGGGCGGCATATTCCCACTCCGCTTCCGTGGGCAGACGAAACCGGCCATCCTCTTCCGCATTCATTTTTTCGATAAACAGTTGGGCATCATCCCAGGAAACTTTTTCCACCGGATACCGCGCCCCTTCCTTGAAGTAGAGGGGGGGGCTGCCCATCATCCGGGTCCATTCTTCCTGGGTGACCGGATATTTGCCCAACCAGAATCCATTCAGCGCGACTTCATGCACCGGTTTTTCGTTGCCAAAGCCACCCCCGAACAGATTGCCCATCTCAAATTCCCCGCCGGGAACCCAGACAAATTCCATTTCGGTGCGCAGATCCCGCCAATAGGTGCCGAGTTCCGGCTGGTTGGGCAGAACCTTCCAGCGGGGAAACTTGTCTTCCGTAACGGTTACCCAGCGGTCCCACGATTCCTGGGCGAAGCTGTACATGCCCAGGACCCGGCGTACATCCATGGAGTCCAACTCCAGGGCCTCCGCCTCCTGCAAGAGCACCTGGCGGGCCTGATTGGGCATCATCCCGGCGTGGGATTTGGACACGACCCGTACCATGGCTCGAAATTGCAGCAATTTTTCCGATGGAGATACATTCAAGACGACCGCCATTTCTGTCTCCTCCCTGGCTTTCCCGTACACACACAAAACGCAGGACCATGCAAAAAAAACCTGCGCACTCACTGTACACGAACGCCACTGTTTATCCAACTGAAATTTCGCCTGGCCAAAAAACCGACACTGGCCAAAGGCGCATCATACCGCCAAACCGGTTTGATCACAAGTTGCGTTCATGGGGTCTGGTTTATCCTGAGTGGCCCCGGTGGGATGGCGGCAACGGCTGGCCTCATCGTGCTGCGCGTCGTACCGGCCAGACATGGTGGCCGTTCGTTTTATGGTCAAAATCCACATAGCGGTTTTTGGGGTCCACAAACCATGCGGTGGAGGCATCACCGGGATGGGGGGTGCTCGACCAGTAGGTGCGGCCTTTGCCAACCGCAAAAAGACCGCTTTTTTCCCATTCAAACAGATTGGGCAACTCCTCCTTGGTGGGCAATCGCCAATCCCCTTTGACGGAATCATCGCTCAGACCACACTGGTCATCCTCCAGGCGGGCAACCGCCGCCATGGACTCCTCCCACGACGCTTTTTCCAGACAAGCCCCTTTCATGCCGATCAGTCCGGTGTGGGTGTCGGTGATCGTACCGTCCCGGTTGTCCACCAGCCAGCCATATTTTTTTTCCTCCTCGTGTGGTTTTTTGGGTTCCGTGGCGGATTTCTGGGCTGGCGCGCTGGTGGCAGCGGGGGTCTTGTCAGGCAAGGCGTTATGGAACAATTCATAATCCCGCCGGATCTTTTTCCGGGTGGTCTCTATGCTGTCCAGAGAGGGATCGATCTGCTCGGCCCGGACCAGAAACGCTTCCGCCTTGTCCCAGGCGCGATCATCACCGGCCTTTCTCGCCAAACCGACATACTGCTCGGCCAGCAAGGCCAGTCCCTGCTTGGCTTCCCAATTGTCTGGATTCTCGCGCAGTTGCTGGCGATATTTTGCCTCCAGATCGGTCAGGAAGGTATAGCCTTCGAGCCCGTTCAGTTTGGGATCTGTTTCCTTGGTTTCTGTTGCGGGTGGAGGCTCGTCGGCCTTTTTGGCCTGTTCATCCGTATGATCCTGGAACAGGCTGCGTGCCCATTGCAGCAGTTGTGGTCCATAGAGATATGCCAGTGTTCCGGTGCTGATCGTCAGCAGAATGCCTGCCATGACCGCCGCCAGCAAGAGCAAGCCTTTGGCACGAAAGCGATAGGGCGAAGTGGCGATCTGCTGGCGGATGGTGGGTGAACTGGCAAAGGCTTTCAGTCGTTCGACCAGTTTCTGGAAGGCTTCCTTGGGCATGGGGCCCAGGTCGGTAATCCAGGATTTGGCCTGGTCCGGCGTGACAAAAAGGTGACAGCGCGTGAAAAAGAGCAGTACAGAGTGTCTTTTGCCGTGGATGGCGGTGTTATGCCAGGAAATACGATGCTGTTCCTGGGAACCGGCGACAAACCAGAAGAATGGCACAAGGGATAAATCGATGTGATCCTTGTAAAACCGGAGCGTGACCTCACTCTTGATGCCGAAGACCGGACGGACCATGGTTGCATAGTGATACAGAAACAGGCAACATCGGACGAGCAAGGCGAACAGCATGAACAGGCGAACTTGAATGGCAGTGAAAAAGCCCTCTCTGTTGCTCATGCGCTGGAGGAAGGACTGCTCAAACACGTTAAACCTGTGAAAGGTATCGTGAACCAGATGGCCGCGCAGTTCGATGATGGGGTCACCGGATGTGGTCATGGGCGTTGTCCTGTCTTGCGTTGGGTAGACAGCCTGTCTGTCGGGATGTGGAAGGCCACAAGGCGATCACGACCGGACAAACGCAGTGATTGTGCCAACATTGTAGAGCATTGTAAATGGAGAAGTGTGCTCAGGGCAGGGACTTGTGGCTGGATGTGCCGGTCGCTTGTTGGTCCTGGCCTGCTTTGTGCTTTTTCTGGTGGGTATACTTGCCGGCAGATTGTCTTTGTTTGGACCTTCGTGCTACCCTCTTAAAATAATAGGTTCTGGTCCAGAACCAGCCCAGTGGCGGTCGACTGGCTGTTCTGCCGCCAGTGTTCCCTTGGGGTGTGCCCCAGGTATTGAGCCAGGAAATGATCTAAACCGCACCCAGCATGGGATGCGTATACTGCGCACGGTCACAATTGACACGTATCGTCATTCCCGCGCAGGCGGGAATCCAGGAGGTCCAACAAGCCCAATGGATTCCCGCCTGCGCGGGAATGACGGAACAGGAAATGCCACTTATGACCGCGTGCAGTATAGTTTTTCAAACGTCATTCCCGCGCAGGCGGGAATCCAGGTGGTACCTGCGAGATCTGGATCCCCGCCTACGCGGGGATGACGGAGACTGCGAAACCTGGATCCCCGCTTTCGCGGGGATGACGGAAACTACGCATTCCGAAACAGGTGCGGTTTAAATGGTGTATGAGACAGCGACGGTACACGTGGAAATGATCCATTTGCCATGAAAAAACAACCAGTTATCTTTGTGGTGGATGACGATGTCGTCACCCGCCTGATGCTGAGCCGCTTTTTGGAAAAATGCGGCTATGTCGTCGTGGGGTTGAGCAATGGGGCCGAAGCGGTGGCGGCCCTGGAGGAAGGGCTGCCCGATATTGTTTTGATGGATGCCAACATGCCGGTGATGAACGGCTTTGATGCGTGTGCCGCCATGAAAAGCCATCCGGGGGGCAAGCATGTGCCCGTCTTGATGATCACCGGCCTCAATGATGACGAATCGGTGGATCGAGCCTATGCGGTGGGTGCGGTCGATTTTATCACCAAGCCGGTCCACTGGGCCATTCTGCGCAACCGGGTGGGCTATCTGCTCAAGGATCTCGAGGCGGAACGCAAGTTGTATCTGGCCTCCAGTGTGTTTGACAACACCAATGAAGGGATTGTTGTCACCGATCCCGATGCCATTGTGCAATCGATCAATCCCGCCTTTACCCGTATTACCGGCTACAGTGCCGAGGATGCGTTGGGTCGCAGCATGAAGCTGATTCAATCAGACCGGTACGACCGGGCGTTCTATAAAAAATTTTGGGAGACCTTGACCGGGACTGGCAAATGGCAGGGCGAATTCTGGAGTCGGCGCAAGGATGGTCGCGACTATCCGCAATGGCTCACCATCAGTGCCATTCGGAGTCCAGACGGGAGTGTGCAAAATTATGTGGGTGTTTTTTCCGATTTGACCGCCTTGCGGGAATCGGAAGAGAGTCTGCTGCACCTGCTGGGTCACGACACCCTCACCGACCTGCCCAATCGCCATTTGTTCCAGGAGCGACTCTCGTTTGCCCTGGACGATGCCCAGGGGCGGGCGGGTATGGTGGCCATTCTGTGGTTGGATCTGGATCGATTCAAGGTGATCAATGACACCATGGGGCATGATGTCGGCGATCAATTGTTGATCCAGACAGGAAAACGGTTGACCCATCTGCTGGCTACCCACCAGCAACTGTTGGGCACCGGTGTGCTGGGGCGGTTGGGGGGGGACGAATTCGGTATCATCATGCCCACATTGACCCACGCCCAGGAAACGACTCCATTGGCCAAAACCCTGCTGGAGACCTTTGCCAAGCCATTTGTTGTCAATGAAATGGAATACTTTATCACCGTCAGTATCGGCATCGGTATTTCTCCCTTGGATGGCGAAGATGTCCAGACCCTGATGAAAAATGCCGATGCGGCCATGTCCCACGCCAAAGAGCAGGGACGCCATAATTTTCAGTTTTACCGCAATTCTTTGAACACGTTTTCCATGGCGCGCATGTTGATGGAGGGCAACCTGCGCAACGGATTGGAACGGAATGAATTTTTGATGTTTTATCAGCCGCAGATGGATGCGCAGACGGGCCGTCTGGTGGGGGCGGAGGCCTTGATCCGCTGGCTGCATCCGCAACAGGGTATGGTGGCTCCGGGGGAGTTTATCCCTCTGGCCGAGGAGATCGGTTTGATCGTTCCCATGGGTGCGTGGGCCTTGAAAACCGTTTGTCAACAGGCCAAGGCCTGGTGGGATACCGGTCTGCCGCCGTTGCGGATTGCGGTCAATCTTTCGGGTATTCAATTCAAACAACCGGACTTTATTGATGTGGTCACGATGGCCCTGGCCAGTTCTGGACTGGATGCCAGTGGGCTGGAGCTGGAATTGACGGAAAGTATTGCGATGGGCGATGTCGGGACCACCTATGCCCAATTAAAAATATTGTCCGACGCCCGGATCACCCTGGCCATTGATGATTTTGGTACCGGTTTTTCCTCCCTGAGCTATCTGAAGCGGTTTCCGATTGATACCTTGAAAATTGACCAATCCTTTGTTCGCCATTGCACCCAGGCCTCCGATGATGCGGCGATCATTCGGGCTGTGGTCAGTCTGGCGCACAGTCTGGGTTTGACGGTAGTGGCCGAGGGGGTGGAAACCGCCGAGCAGGTGGCGTTCTTGCGGCAGGAGTCGTGTGATGTGTTGCAAGGTTATTATTACAGTCGTCCCCTTTCGGCGGCCAATTTTTTGGAGTTTATGAAAAAACACCTATAAAAAACAGTGGTATCTCGCAGATCTGGACTCCGCCCCGAGCCCCGCCAGGGGTGGGGTCCCCTGGACCCCACCAGGGGGATGATCCCCCTGGACCCCTGCCAATATGCATGATGCCACCAGCAGTACGCAGTATTGTTGCCATCATAATGGGTGGACAAGGCGAGATCGAACATTTATGATCCGATCTCTTTTTCCTGCGGGCAAAAGATGAGGGACTCGGACGGTCTCGACCGATTGCATACATCAACATTACATTAATCACCGGGAGAGCGGCATGACGGATAATGAAGGAGCCAAGACTGAGGACCAATCCGGGATGGATTCCAAAGAGGAAGCAGATGATCAAGTAGCAGCCCAGACCTCTGAGGTCTTGGAGGCTGGAACCAAAGAGGCCGAGAAAAAGGGGGCGTCTCCCAAGAAAAGTGCCACGACCGTTCGTGCCAAGCATGGGGCGGATGAGATTGTTCTCGGACGGGGTTCCATCAGTGCGAACCGTTCGATTCCACCCAAGGTCAAGTCGCTGAAAGAGGCGGAATATCTGGAACTGATCGAGCCTCTGCACATTGAACTGGTCAAAATGCAGAATTGGGTAAAAGATAACGGGTTGCGCGTGGTAGCCCTGTTTGAAGGGCGGGATGCCTCGGGCAAGGGGGGGACCATCAAACGGTTTATTGAACACTTAAACCCCCGTGGTTGCCGGGTGGTTGCCCTCGAAAAGCCGACGGACAGAGAGAGAACCCAGTGGTATTTCCAACGGTATGTGCAGCATCTGCCCTCGGCCGGTGAGATTGTCCTCTGTGACCGCAGTTGGTATAACCGGTCTGGCGTGGAGCGGGTGATGGGTTTTTGCTCTGAGGAGGAAGTGCGGGAATTTCTCCGGGCGGTGCCCGAATTTGAACGGATGCTGGTCAACTCCGGGATCATTCTGTTCAAGTTTTATTTTTCGGTGACCAAGCAGGAGCAACTGCGTCGTTTTAACAGCCGAATGGTGGATCCCCTCAAACAGTGGAAGCTCAGCCCGGTGGACAAAGAGTCCCAGGATAAATGGGAAGAGTATACCAAGGCCAAAGAGGACACCTTTTTCTACTCTTCCACGCCCGAGTGTCCCTGGACCATCATCAAATCGGATGACAAAAAACGCGCCCGGATCGAAGGGATCAAATATCTGCTCAGCAAGCTGGATTATAAGAACAAAAATAAAAAGCTGCTGGACTATGATCATCGTATTGTGCGGACCGTGCAGGAAGAGATGGGTATTGATTAGTGGCATGGCCTCGATTTTTTGTGCGGCCATGACTGGGGGGGGGGGGGGGGGGCGGCCCCCCCCACCCCCCACCCCCCCTTTTTTTGGTGTTGCTTGCGGGGTGGGGGGGGGGTGGGGCCAGCCTGGCGGGCGCCGAGGGGGAGGGCGCGAGCGCGG
>JADFYM010000072.1 GCA_015233035.1 Magnetococcales bacterium | reverse complement strand
TACCAAATTGCAATCGAACGGGGAACAAGGCGACAGGCACGGACACCCGTTATCGTCATTCCCGCGAAAGCGGGAATCCAGGAGTTCTGCGGGGCTGGCTGGATTCCCGCCTGCGCGGGAATGACGGCCCGCTTGGCTCTGGAATGGCCATGGTGCCCGGCTGGCTGGATTCCCGCCTGCGCGGGAATGACGGCTTCTGATGGCGGAGACGGCGTCCAAGGCATCAGGGGCTGGATTCCCGCCTGCGCGGGAATGACGGCATAAGGAAGTGTCACTCACGACCGCGCGCCGTAACGACGCAGCCAACGTCGCTACCCGTCTGATTGCCATTTGGCATCAGTCCATGCCACGCAGCCCGGCTGCGCCACTCAGGCTGCTGCGGCGATCTTCTGCTGGGTTTTGGCCAAAGCCGTGTCCATGCACTGACAAAAGCTGGTGCTTCTGGCTGCCAGTGTCTTGATATTCTCGGCATTCAGCCGGTACACTTGCACCTCACCCTTGGCCCGTGCTGTCATGGCGTGCGGGGCTCCCACTACAAAGCCCAACTCTCCGGCACAATCACCCTCTTGCAGGCGGGCCCGTTTCAGCCAAACAGGCGTACCAACGTCTGTGTCCTCCAGGTACACACTGCCATATGCCCCAAAATTGACCCAGCCACGCGGATTGGATATTTGACCCATCTCCACCGTGCCACGGTGGATGATGAACAACTGATCATCCGGTTCCCCCTCTTCAAACAACACCTCGCCATCCTGCAACGTGACAGGCTCGAGCAGATCGGTACACGCCAGACATTCCGGCCCGTCCATCGCGGTAACCAGGTACCCATGCTCCGCCAACCAAAGTCTGTCCTCTTCACCGACAATGTCCTGTTTGTCCTTGTTCATGGCCATCTTTCCAGTCTCCTTTTGATGATACTGTATGGGATGTAAATGGTTACGGAAATTGCCAACTTCATGCCTGGCAGGCTCTCTTTTTGCAGAGCAACACGACCTCAAATCCCGTCTGACTAATGATAACCTCTTGGGCAGAATATCCTCGTTTTACAAGCATTGCAACATTATTTTGCAGTACCAGTAAAAATGGCAAAATTTACCATCTATTTTCTCGGTCAGCGTACATTAAATTTGCATCAGTTGCAATTTTTTCGTACAATGTGCTACTGGCTGCTTTCAGCACCGACAGAGTCTGCGACCTGTCTGGTGTGCCATCAACCCAAGGAGATGGTCAACATGAAACGCACACATATCATGGAACACAAGGTCTTGACGGTGGGCATTGGGCTGCTGGCCATGGTGTTGCCTGTATGGAGTGCCTGGCTGGGTTCTGTGTCCGCCGCCGAGGATAAAACGGGCGCGACGGCACCACCTCCCCTCAGCACCCAGGAATTTGCGACAGCCAAGCAACTGTATTTTGCATTGTGCGCAGAGTGTCATGGTGTACTGCGTAACGGTGCGGTGGGTAAGCCTTTGACCACAGACCTGGCGCGCCACCTGGGCACCGGTTATCTGACCCAGCGCATTACCCATGGTTCGCCAGCCGGTATGCCTGCCTGGGGTGACAGCGGACAACTCGGGTCCGACCAGATCAACATCATGGCCCGCTATCTGCAATATCCGGTGCCCGCTCCGTATATGGCCGAGATGCTTGATCTCGCCAGAACAAGACAATAGGGAGTAATCGTTATGCCAGGCATCATTTCCACTTCGCGCTCTGCGCAAGCAACCACCATTCATGTCCAGGGAAGATTCAACTTTGAGATGTATGCCCAGTTCCGCGCCGCCTATCGAGAGGATACACAGAATGGGCATGATAATCGGCATTTTATCGTCGACCTGGCGGGTGCGGAATATATCGACTCTGCCGCATTGGGCATGTTGATCATGCTGCGTGAAGAGACCGACACCAGGAAGACCAACGTCGAAATTGTCAATGCGTGTCCAGAAATCCGCGAGATCCTGACAACAGCCAACTTTAATCGGCTGTTCAAGGTGATGTAGGCGTTGCGTCGGAACGAAATATGTGCAAAAAGAGCTACTCTTGAAAAAATATCTTGCAATTTTGGCATAGAGCGTCAATGATGGGGTCCGAATGTTGTCTGTGGCGGACAGGGCGCGTTGCCATGGACAAACCTGGGGGAGCCGTTGCATGGGCAGATGCCGGTTGATCCGTCGCATATGCAAGAGAGGTAAACATAATCAAAATGGCTGATAGTGCACTGCCTGATCCTGGTGTGTTGCCTGAAGAGGATGCGTATATGTCGCCCCGGCAGCGGGCGTTTTTCTGCCGCCTGCTCCTGGAATGGCGGCAACAGTTGACGAAAGATGTCGAAAAAACATTAGTTGCTATGACAGAAGGGGAGTCTTTTTTTCCCGATCCTGCCGACCGGGCCACTCTGGAGAGTGAGCGCAATTTTGACCTGAAAACCAGTGACCGGGAAAGAAAGCTGATGGTCAAGATCGATCATGCCCTCGCCATGATCGAGGCCAATGCGTATGGCTTCTGCACGGAGTGTGGCATGGAGATTGGTCTCAAGCGGCTGGTCGCCCGTCCGGTCACCCCATTGTGCATCGCCTGCAAAACCACGGCTGAACGGCTGGAAAATGCGTTCAGTCTCCCCCTCGACGTTCCATTGCCCGTACCGGCGGCCGGATAAGACCTCGCTGCGCTGGCGGTTCTGTATCACCCGCTCTGGCCAGTCGCAGGCCTTGATCATCGTTGCGTCCATGAACTCTCCTGGATGCCCGCCTTCGCGGGCATGACGGGAATGGGTATGGCACGAAATTCGCTCGTCATTCCCGCGAAGGCGGGAATCCAGGGTTCTGATTTTATCCTCAATCTTCGCCCAGTTTATGCCTGGGGCTTGCCTTCTTGTTGTGCACGACACAAATCGCGCAACGCCTGCCTGACGGCGGCAAAGGCGGCCGCACTGGACCGCAACCGTTGACCGAGCCGTATCAGGTCGGCGTGGTCGGTTTCCATGGCCTGTCCCAGTTCGGCCAGGCGCACGGCACCCATGGTGAGGCTGGAAGATTTCAGGGTGTGGGCCGCGACCCGTATCGCCTCGTGATCGTGCCGTTCCATGGCCTGTTGCAGTTCGGCCAACAACACGGGTGTTTGCGTCAGATAGTGTTCTGTCATCTGTCCCAGCAAACCTTGGTTGCCAGTGCGGGCCAATTCGAGAATGTGGCCCAGGGCTGTCTGATCCAATATGGCAGCGGATGGCAACGCGACGCCGTCACCGTTATAGCAGACTATATCTTGACCCGCGTCAGAGGAGGGTGTACCCGGTGGCGTTGGTTCCGCCGTCGTGTCGTTCACCCTGGGCAGCCAACGAGACAGGGTGGCACCCAGATCCGCCTGGCTGAAGGGCTTGCGCAGATAGTCGTCCATCCCGGCTTCCTGGCACTGTTGCCGACTTTGCTCCAGCACATGGGCGGTCAGGGCAATAATGGGCGTGTGTGGTTGTCCTGTTTCGCTTTCCCATTGACGCAGACGCCGGGTCGCTGCAAAACCATTCAGGATGGGCATTTCGCAATCCATGAAAATGGCATCGAAGGGGGGGGAGGCTTCGCGGGCCAGGGTGAGGGCCCGCTGTCCGTTGCAGGCGACCGTCACCTGACACCCGAATATTTCCAGGGTGGCGACGGCCACTTCCTGGTTGACCTGGTTATCTTCCACCAGCAAAACCCGACCCGCGAATTGCACGTTGTCTGCGGTGGGCGGTTGTTGCGTCGTCTGCCAGATCAACAACTCTTTGCGGTCTTTCTCCTGCTGTTTGCCAAAACGGGCAGTAAACCAGAAGGTGGATCCCTGGCCGGGTACACTGTCCACGCCCAGGTCACCATCCATCATGGACACCAGCTTCTGGGTGATGGTCAATCCCAGCCCGGTGCCACCAAACCGGCGTGAAATCGAAGAATCCTCCTGGGAAAAAGGCTGGAACATCTGTTTCTGGTATTCCGGTGCAATGCCGATACCTGTGTCGGTCACGCGGAAGCACAACAGGACATCCACAGCGCGTTCTTCTGTAACCGCCACCGATAATTGGATGGATCCCTCTTCGGTAAATTTGCTGGCATTGCCCAGCAGGTTGAACAATATCTGGCTCAGGCGGTGGGGATCGCCCAGAAGATGCAAGGGTACCCCATCGCATAGCGTGGCCTGCATGGCCAATCCCTTGTTTTTGATGTGTTCGGCAAACATGTCGATGATGTCATGGATGACTTCGTCCAGGTCAAACTGCAACAGTTCCAGGCGCATTTGACCAGCCTGGATCTTGGAGAGATCCAGAATGTCGTTGATGATGCGCAGCAGGGTACGCCCGGAGCGGTGAATGGTTTGCACATAATGGTGTTGTTGTTTGGTCAGGGGGGTGCGCAGGAGCAGGTCGGCCATCCCCAGCAGGCCGTTCATGGGGGTACGAATTTCATGGCTCATGGTGGAGAGAAAATCACTCTTGGCCTGGGCGGCGGCTTCTGCTCTCTGTTTGGCCTGGGACAACTCCGCTTCAATCTGCTTGTAGTGGCTGATGTCCCGAAAGGAGACGACCACGCCGCATATTTCCCCGGCGCGGCGGATGGGTGCGGCGATGATGGCCACCGGTAAACGGCTGCCATCCCGTCGCCAAAACCACTCCTCATCCGCAGTGATCACCTGGCCATGGTTCAGCACCTCACGCAAGAGACACGCCTCGGCGGGATAGGGCGAACCATCCGGCCGGGTATGGTGAAACAAGGCATGGGAGGAGTGTCCCAACACCTCTGCCTCCCGCCACCCCAGAATGGTCAGTGCGGTGGGATTGATCAAGGTGATCACTCCTTCCCTGTCCAGCACATACAAACCTTCTGCCAGGGTGGCGGTGATCTCCCGCAACTTGTCCCGTTCCTGCTGCAACGCTGCCTGCGTCTGTTCCCGCTCCTTGATCTCCTGGATCAGCAAGGTATTGGCCCTGCGCAACGATTTTTCGACCGCGACTCTTTTTTTGAGATTGCGGTATCCCTCGATGATGTGCGCGCAGGCGGATAACATGGGTTCCAGATAGGCTATCAAAGCCAGGTCGTACCCGGCTGGACGATTGGCCAGCCCCAGGACACCCACAATCTCTTCGCCGCGTTTGATGGGAATCCCCAAAAAGGCCTGTATCGGGGGGTGGCCAGGCGGCAAATGGCAACCTTGGGGATCCTCGTGCAGCGCATTGGCGATGACAAACTGACCGGTGAGAATCTGGTCGCTGTAACCATTGCGCAGGTGGGTAAAGTGGGAACCGGCGTGGTTCTGGGCGTCGCGCATCTTGCCGGCCTGCCCGCCAGCGGCGGTGGAGATGGCCAGGGTTTGCAAGTAGATGGCTCCTTGTGCGTCCCGTCTGACTTTGTCAATGAAGCCATGCGTACTGGCGGTCAGGCGCAGAATCTCTACCAGCAGGGTGTCGAACACCACGGCAGGATCGTTTTCCTCGATGAACAGCCTCTGGATACGATTGATGCAATCGATTTGCATTTCCAGTTGGTTCTTGGTGGACAGCAGTGCCACATCGGCGGCCTTGCGGGCACTGATATCCAGAACCTGCGTCACAAAATGTACGGGCAGGCCAGCGACATCCCGCACCATGGCGACGCTCAGCAACACCCAGACGACATGGCCATCCTTGCGCAAATAACGTTTTTCGGAGTGAAAATGCGCGATTGTCCCGGCCAATAATTGTTGCAGGTAGGCTTGGTTGATGTGCAAATCATCGGGATGGGTGATGCTCTGAAAATCGGTGGCCAGCAGTTCCGGTTCCGCATACCCGAGGATGGTACACAAGGCGGGATTGACCGCCAGCCACCGACCGGTGGGAGAAACCAGTGCCATGCCATGGGCGGCGGTCTCAAAGGCTATCTGGAAACGGGATTCACTGAGTCGGAGCGCATCATGTGCTTGTTTTTGTTCTCTTGCCTCCTGTTGTTTGCGGCATTCAATTTCCTGTGCCAGTGCCGTATTTTTTTCCACCGTCTCCAGTAACGACCGGCTCAATGCCAGGTGGGTCTCCACCCGTACCAGCACCTCCTGCAGCACAAACGGTTTGTTGATAAAATCCACTCCGCCGACCTTGAACCCTTTGACCTTGTAGGTGGTGTCGGTCAGGCCGCTCATGAAGAGGATCGGGAGGTTGACGGTGGCATGCATGGCCTTCAATTGGCGACAGACATCGAAGCCGTTCATGTCCGGCAGCTTGACATCCAGCAGCACCAGATCCGGGATGACAAATTGGCAAAAAGCCAAGGCGGCTGCGGCCGTGCGTGCCAGATGCACCGTATAGCCGGCGTCTTGCAAAATGCCAGCGAGATAGTGCAAATATTCCTGGGTGTCATCGACCACCAGGATGGTGCCTGTCACGGGTTCATCCATCTCAGTTACTCCTTTTTCATTGGCCTGCCTGGCAGGAACGCTGTCCCTGCCCCCTGCCATCATGGGGCAATGATCAGGGCAATTCTTTACAACAGTTTTGAATCGCTGACAATAAATCCTGTTTGCTGATGGGCTTGGTGAGGCGGAGGCTGAACGCTGCGGTCGGGCGTTCGGCCTGTTGACCGAACGCTATTTTGGCACTGATGGCGATAATGATCACAGGCTGGCGTCCCTCCTGCTGTTCCCATTGGCGAATCTGACGGGTTGCATCATAACCGTCCAGGACGGGCATCTGGAGATCCATCAAGATCAGGTCAAATTCCTCTTGTTGTATCCGTGCCACGGCCTCGGCTCCATTGTCAACAATCGTCAATTGATGGGGCGTTCTTTTCAGGTATGCCGCGAACAAGATTTGATTGTTTTCATCGTCTTCTGCCAAGAGAATGCGCAGGCCTCTGCTGCTGGTCACCACGGTCTCTGGCGGGATTGCCTGGCGCAAAGCGGGTTCGGGCAGGCGCAGGGGCAGGGTAAAGGAAAAAATGCTCCCTTCTCCCTCCCGGCTTTCCACCCATATATGCCCGCCCATCAAGTGTACCAGCTTGCGGGAGATGGCCAGCCCGAGACCACTGCCCCCGTGGCTGCGGGTGTTGCTCGAGTTCGCCTGGGTAAAGCGGTCGAAGATGGTGGCCAATTTATGGGGGGCAATCCCGATACCCGTGTCAGACACAATAAAGAGCAGATTGGCCGATTCCTGTTGATGCACCGCCAAATAGACCATGATCTGCCCCTGGGCGGTAAATTTGATGGCATTGCCGACCAGGTTCATCAAAACCTGGCCAATATGGCCACTGTCCCCCAACATCAGGGCCGGGAGATCCGCGTCCACCTCCGTCAGCAGAACAAGTCCTTTCTGGGTGGCGGATATTTGCATGACCTGCACCACCTCCTCCAGGACCGCACGGGGGGAAAAGGGCTGCTCTTTCAGCACGAGCAGGTTTGCTTCCATCCGCGAAAAATCCAGAATATCGTTGATGATGCCCAGCAGCATTTTGCCCGCGCGGCGCATCATTTCCGTATAACGGCTTTGCTCTGCGGTGAGCTCCGTTTCCGCCAAAATCTCGCACATACCCAGTACCACGCTCATGGGGGTGCGAATTTCGTGACTCATGATCGATAAAAACTCGCTTTTGGCCAGAGTGGCCGCTTCGGCCTGCTCCTTGGCGTGCAACAAGGCCTCTTCAGCCCGCTTGCGCTCCTGGATCTCCCTGGTCAACCGGGTGTTGCTCTCCCGCAACTCCTCTGTCTGCTTGCGTTCACCGATTTCGGTCACGGTGATGCGCACCATGGCCGGGGCGTCTGCCTTGGACTCCAGATACAGGCCATCCAGTCGGGTGTGCAAGAGCGATTTGTCCAGACGCTGGCACACCAGTTCGTCACTGTGTCGCCCATCACGGCGGACAACGGCGAGGAACCGGTACCAGGAAACGAGTGCTGCATGGGTGATAAACTGGGTAAAATGACAACGGCGTAACGTGTTGCGCTCCACCCCGAGGAGGGCGGCCCCGGTGAGGTTTACCTCCGCGATCATGCCCGTATCGGTCAGGGTGAAATAGCCGACCGGGGCAAAATCGTAGAGGTCCACATACCGATCATGCGAGGTGGCCAACTCGACCTGTGTGCGACGCAACTCCTCGTTTTGCATCTCCAGTTCAATCTGGTGGACACGCAATTCATGCTCAATCCGGTCGAGCGGGAGCGTGGTTGCCGCCTGGAGGGGCGGGTGGTGGGCGAGTTGTGCCTCGGCGACGGCCCGCATCCCCTCTTGTTTGGTGCTCTTCTTGCGCATGGTATGACCCTCGTCAGGATGTGGGTGGCGCGGTCGTTTGGATGGATGCCTCGGCGTCAGACACGGCCATGGTCAGCAGAAATTTTTGGGTGACACCCATGCTGCTGACGATGCGACGCGCACTCAACGCAATCCGACGCAGACCGAGGTGCGGAAAATGGTGTTCCAGCACACTGTTCTGCAGCTCTTTGTCGCCCGAGAGGTCGCTTTCCAACAGGGTGCGCAAGGCGGGAATGTTCCAGTGGCGATCCATGACCGCGTAGATCGGGTGGCCCAACGTCTCTTCGGAGGTGAAATGGAAATAGTTGTAAAAAGAGCGATTGGCGTAGACAATCTGCAAGGTGTCATCCAGCACGATGAGCGGGTTGCTCACGGTATCCAGGATACTGTCGGCAATGGCGCGGGCCTCCCGTTCAGCGGTCTCGGCCTGGATGCGTTTGCTGATGTCGGTAAACGTGATCACCACCCCTTCGATCACATTGTCCAAGGTCCGATAGGGCTGGATGCGGATCAGATAGAAAATACCATCGATGGTCCGCATCTCCTGCTCATAGGGGATCAGTCGGTCGATGACAATCTGCGCCTCGGCCAGCAGATGTTCGCCATCCAGATCGGACTTGATATCCCCCAGAAACCGACCCACGTCCGAAGAGACCAGACGATAAATCCGTTGTGCCTCGCGGGTAAAACGCCGCACGACCAGGTGTTCGTCGAGAAAAATGGTGCCGATATTTATGTTGTCGAATAGATTTTTCAAGTCATTCTGCATTTCGGCCAGTTGTTCCATCTTGGCCTGCAACTCATTGTTGACCGCCAGCAACTCCTCATTCATGGATTGCAATTCTTCCTTGGATGTCTCCAACTCTTCATTGGTCGATTGGAGTTCCTCGTTGGCGGATTGCAACTCTTCATTGGCGGATTTCAGTTCATCGGTGGTGCGCTTGTACTCGTCCAGGCCAGCTTGCAGCGTCTCTTTCCGGTTGGCCAGCATGTGTTGGAGTTCCTTGGCGCGCACCGGTTTGCCGGACGCCTTCACCCCCTTGCCGCGAGCGGCTTTGCCCGGTATGACAATCACCATCGGAGCGGGCACATAGGGGTGCAGCAACATCTGCCTGCTGAGTTCTTCAAAGTGGATTGGGCTGGTCTTCTGGCCGGATGTCGCAGGCAGCATCCCATCCTGGTTGCCTGACCAGCCAAAACTGCCGATCATCCCAGGCAAGGTGTGGGGGCTGGCGTGGATGGTTTGATAAAATTTCCATTTGCGGTCGAGCGGCGTAAACAGGTCGTGATGATTGCCGATGCTCTCCGAGGTGGAGAGAAACAGGACACCACCCGGTCGGAGGGCATAGTGCACGGTGGACAGGATGCGGTTTTGCAGGGGCGGTTCCAGATAGATCATCAGGTTGCGGCAACAAACCAGATCCAGCCGGGTGAAGGGCGGATCCTTGATCGCGTTCTGGATGGAAAAGACCACATTTTCCCGGATTGTTTTTTTGATCCGGTAACCGGCTTCTTCTTTGACAAAAAAACGGTTCAGTCGTTCTGCCGACAGATCCTGTCGGATATTGGCCGGATAAATACCCGCGCGGGCCGTGGCAATCGCCTCGGTGTCTATGTCCGTGCCAAAGATTTGCAGACGGGCAGTCTGCGGTGTCTCATCCAGAAATTCATGCAGCACCATGGCGATGGAATAGACCTCCTCGCCGGTGGCGCACCCCATCACCCAGACGCGCACCGTATACCCCGCCGGTTTGCCCGCCAACAAGGCGGGCAGAATACTCTTTTTTAGCACGACAAAGGCTTCGGCATCGCGGAAAAAACGGGTGACATTGATCAACAGTTCTTTGAACAAGGCCTGCACCTCGGTCGGATGTTCCTGGAGATAATGGGCATAGATCTCCCAGTCTTCCATGGCGTGTTGTGTCATGCGCCGCTCGATGCGACGACCGATGGTGCTTTTCTTGTATTGTGCAAAGTCATGGCCGGTCAGAGTGCGCACCATGGCCAGGATACGATGCATGGCCGCCATGTTTTTGATCGTCCGGGTTTTCTGATGGGTAGAGGAGGCAGACAAGTCGGTCAGCAGGGCCACCATCTTTTCCACGGGCAGAACATGCGAGACACAACCGGAATGGATGGCACTGGTGGGCATATTGTCATATTTTGCGGTCAGCGGTTCCTGTGCCAGGGTAAGGCCGCCCTGGTCATGGATGGCCCGCACGCCTTTGGTGCCGTCGGAACCTGTACCGGAGAGAATGATGCCAATGGCCCGCTCTTCCCGATCTGCCGCCAGGGAACAAAAAAAGTGATCGATGGGCAGACGATGGCCGCGTGGACCCTCGGGGGTGCTCAATTGCAACCTGCCGTGGACCAGGATCATCTCCCGGTTGGGCGGGATGACGTAGACGCAATTGGGTGCCACGGTCATCTGATCCTGCACTTCCACCACCGGCATGGCGATATGGCGTTGCAGGATTTCGCTGAGGAGACTGGCATGGTGCGGATCCAGATGGGGCACCAGCACAAAGGCCAGACCGGTGTCCGCCGGGGCCTGGCGGAAAAATTGCTCGAAGGCCTCCAGGCCGCCAGCAGAAGCTCCTATGCCAACAATGGGAAAAAGGGGATCCTCCACAGGATTTTCTGCCGCCGCCTGCACCGCCACCGGAGTGACCGTGCCCTGCGGCGCGTTGGGGTAGCTATTCTTTTTTACTTTTTTGACCACTGGCCATGCTTCCTTTTTCATTCGGGGGTCCATTGTTTTGGCTGGCGATGTGCCGGAGTGCGTCCAGCAAGGTTTTCTTGTTGATCGGTTTGGTCAGATAACTGTCACAGCCAGCCTCCTGGCTGCGGGTGATTTCCCCTTCCATGGCATGGGCGGACAGGGCGATGACCGGTACGGAGGCCAGTTTCATCTCCCGCTCCCATTGGCGAATTTGCCGGGTCGCGGTATAGCCGTCCATGTTGGGCATCTGGACGTCCATGATCACGATATCAAAGGTTTCCTTTTGCACGCGCGCCACCGCCTCCACCCCATCACTGACCATGACCAACTGGTGCGGGGTTTGCGCGATATAAGCCTCTAACAACTCTCGGTTTTCCTCGACATCTTCCGCCAGCAGGATGCGCAGGCTCCTGGTATTGACTTCCGCCTGTTCTGCTTCGTCGGTGACCGGTGGGGGGGTGACATCCACCCGCTGCATGGGCAGGGTGAAAAAAAAGGTACTCCCTTGTCCCAACTGGCTTTCCACCCCAATCTGCCCCCCCATCAGTTCCACCAACCGCTGGGAGATGGTCAAGCCCAGACCGGTGCCGCCATAGCTCCGGGTGATGCCCATGTCTGCCTGGGTAAATCGTTTAAAAATATGAATAATCTTTTCCTGGGCAATGCCGATGCCGGTATCGGTGACCTGGAACAGGAGGGTCTCCGTCCGTTGGGGTTCGAGGGTCAGGCGCACATCCACCCGCCCCTGGGTGGTAAATTTGATCGCATTGCCCAGCAGGTTGATGAGCACCTGGCGTATCCGGCCCTCATCACCCAGCACGGCGTCTGGTACATCCGTTGCCACCGTCGATTCCAGTATAATCCCCTTGGCTTCGGCCGTCACCTGCATGAAGCGTGTGATCCCCTCCAGGACGTGGCGCGGCGATAGAGGTAACGAATTGAGTGAGATGGACCCCGCCTCAATGCGGGAAAAATCCAGCACATCGTTGATGACCACCAGCAGGGCACTGCCCGAATGGTGCATGGTCTGCGCAAAGCGACGTTGGGTGGGGTTGAGATCGGTCTCCAGGAGCATTTCCGACATGCCCAGCACAACATTCATGGGGGTGCGGATCTCATGGCTCATGGTGGCCAGAAACTCCCCTTTGGCCAGAGAGGCGGCTTCGGCCTGCTCCTTGGCCTGGCGCAAAGCCTGCTCGGCCCGTTTGTTTTCGGTGACATCCAGCAAGGCAAAAATCAACCACTCCACCGCACCCTGATCGTTCTTGACCGGGTACAACGTCCAGTCCCAGTAGGTCACCCCCCATTCAGGATGGTCTGGAAAGCCAAACGGCTTGGCCGTGACCGAAAAGGGTTCGCCTGTGGCAACCACCTGCCGAAAGATGGCCCTGGTCCTCTCATGAGGGTACAAGGTAAAATAATTTTTGCCCAGGAAAAAGGATTCATCCAGGGCACACGCCAGGGCATAGGAACGGTTTACCCTGATAAAATCAAAATTTTTGTCAAGAAAAACAACTGACATATAGGTGGTGTTGAACAGTTTTTCCAACAGATCGTTGGATTTTCTCAATTCCTGCATCGCCTGTTCCACGGCCTCTTTGGATCGCACCAGGGAGGCTTCCATCTGTTTGCGCTTCGTGATGTCCCGGAAAGCCACCACGGCACCGCGCACCACGCCAGAGCGGAGAATGGGGGAGGCAATGATGGCCATCGGGAAGCAAATGCCATCCCGATGCCAGAGCCATTCCTCCTCCAGGGTGACCACGTCGCCGCCCCGCAGCACACCGCACAAGGGACAGTCCTCGAGGAGATAGGGGGTGCCATCCATGTGCGAATGGTGAAACAGGGCGTGGAAGGATTGTCCCAGTACCTCTTCTCTCTTCCACCCCAGCAGGGTCAAGGCGACGGGGTTGACCAGGGTGATCAGCCCTTCCTGGTTGATCACACACAACCCTTCGGCCAGGGTGGCGGTGATCTCATGCATCCGATATTCGCTTTCCCGCAAGGTATTCTCATGCCGTTTTTGCTCGGTAATGTCGGTAAAGATCCAAACCCGGCCGCTGACCCCCTCCTTGCCAAACAGCGGGGCCGAATAACGATCCAGAATCCGCCCATCCTTGAAATACACGATGGCGGTATCGGTGATATCAGACAGGGAAAGTTCTCGGAGCAGCTTGATAAAGCGTCGCGGCTCCTCCACCTGTTTGGCCGCCGACTTCATCAGTTTGTTCCCCTCTTTTTCCAACGAGACGGATGGGGGAATCCGCCACATTTCCCGGAAGCGGGCATTGGCGTGCAGGATGCCGCCCGTTTTGTTCAGCACCAGGATGCCATCCCGGGTGGATTCAAAGGTGGCCCGCATCAATTCTTCGCTGTTGAATAAATTTTCTTCGATTTCAATCCGTTTCCGGCGATTTTGATAGCCCTCGATGATTTGTGCGCAGGCGGACAGGACCGGTCCCAGATATTCCACCAAAGCCAGGTCATAACCGTGCGGGCGATTGGTCAGTCCCAACACGGCCAGTATCTTCTCTTCGCGTTTGATGGGAATTTCCAGGATGGCCTGCAGGGGCGGATGGCCCAGGGGCAGCGTGCACAGTTCGGGATGGGTGGCCAGATCGTTGACAATCATCGGTTGACCGTTGCACAGCGATTCGAACAACGGACTGCTCCGCTCGTTGCCATGAGGGCTTGCCTGCATGGTGTTTGCTGCATCCAGCGCGGTTGGCTCGTCCTGGGCGATACTGGAGATGGCCAGGGTGCGAAAAGAGGAGTTGCCCTGCCCGTCCTGCCGTACCTCGGCGATAAAGCCATAGACACTGTTGGTCAGCCGCAACACCTCCAGCAGCAGGGTATTGAACACCTCATCGGGATGGGTTTTGTCGATGAACAGGCCCTGGATCCGGTTGACGCACCCCACCTGCAGTTCCAATTGGTTTTTGGCGGCCAACAGGTCCGCCTCGGCTGTTTTCTGGAGGGTGATATCCTGGATGTGTGCCACACTGTGCAGCGGTTGGCCTCTGGCATCGCGGACCAGAGAGACGCGCAGCAGCACCCAGATGATGTGGCCATCCCGGTGCACATACCGTTTTTCTCTCTGATAGACTGGCAGGGTTCCGGCCAGCAGGTGGCGCGCATAGGCCAGATCGATCTCCAGATCATCGGGGTGGGTGATGGTCTGAAAGTCGGTGGCCAGCAGTTCCGCTGCCTCATAACCGAGCATGGTACACAAAGCCGGGTTGACCTTGAGAAACCGGCCAGCCGGGGAGAGCAGGGCGATGCCATTGGCGGCGGTCTCGAAAGCCCCCCGAAAACAGGATTCACTGTGTCGCAGCGCATCTTCCGCCTGCTTGTGTGCGCTGATGTCGGTGAGGGTGATGCGTACCATGGCCGGGGATTGTGCATTGGCCTCCGTGTACAGTCCATCCAGGTGGGCATGGAAAATTGACCCATCCAAACGTCGGATGACCACAGCGCAACTGTGCCGCTCGCCCCGGTGGAGGGTGGACAAAAACCGGTGCCAGAGCGCGATCTCTTCTGTGCTGATAAACCGGGCAAAACGCCAATGGCGCAATTTGTCGCGCTCCACCCCGAGGAGGGTGGCCCCGGTGCAATTGGCTGTCACGATCAGACCATCAACGGTCAGGGTAAAATAACCCACGGGGGCAAAATCATAGAGATCCCGGTAATGATCATGCGCAGCGACCAGCGCGCTGTGGGTGTGGCGTAACGCCTCATGCTGCTGCTCCCGTTCCAGGGGGGGTACGGGTAAGGTGTGTGCAGACCGGTCGGCCGCAAGGGGAGCCGAGGCAGGTGGGGGTGGGGTGCAGCGGTATTGTGCCTCGGCGATGGACCGCGTGGCGTGTGGTCTGGTCAGTTTTTTGTGCATGGGATTACCTGTTGTCTGGGATGGCGCGACGCGACAGTCAAGCGGGGACAGGGGATCATGAGGCCCCCCAAACGGCCTGTTTGACCGGACCGGGATTGGCGATGCTCCGCGCCAGTTTATGGCGTAAAACCAGGCGGTCCTGGGCGGCCATGCTTTTCCCATCGCGCGGGTGTTGCGCCATGCCCAACACATTGTCGCCATAGCGAAAACAATAAAAACAGGACAGTTCCATGATGCGGGTCTGCGTACCCGCAGGCCGTTCCGGGATACGCTGAATGATTCTGGCCATCCAGTCAAAACTGTCCGGGTCCGATTGCTTTATATCGGTCAAAATCAGGTCGACCGGCTGCCAGAACAGGGCGAGCAGGACACCCTCTCTGACATTGCTTGCCAGGATCACCTCGTGCCCAAGGTTATGCAAGACAGTTTGCATCACGCTGAGAACGCTGGTATTTTCATCAATGATAAGGATGCGTGACATGGTACACTCCTGGCAAATTGATCCAATCTGAGCACACAGGCCATAGGGCCGAGGCGCGGGCAAAGCCTTTCATCCCAGGAACAGACCCGACGGGTCGTTGGATGTGCAATATTCGGTCAGCGCACAATACGCCGATTGTCCTGCCTGCATGAGCTCTTCCACGAGAGATTCGGCTCCCCGCAGTTGGCCAGAACGGGCGAGAGACTCGAGGTTGTCCGCCAAATCTCCCATATACAACAGGCCAATTTGTCGGCAAACACTTTTCAGCGCATGGCTTTCCACCGCGACTTGCGCCAGATCTTTTGCCTGGAAGGCTTGCTGAATTTTTGCCGGACGCACCAGGATACCGGATTTGAAATGTTGCAATACCTTGGAGAAGCCGGGGCCACATTCCTGTTTCATCTCAGCCAGTTTTTGCAAATCAAGGCAGGTATTGCGTTCGGAGACACGGACCAGGCTCTCCTGGTTGTCAAGAGGCAGATGGCCAGCAACTGTCTCGTTCATGGTACTCCCCCCTTGTTTTGCTCGCCTGTCGGTTGACTGTGTAAAGCCTGTCCCACTTTATGGATCACCACGCTGGCATGGAGGGGTTTGGTCATGATATCGACTGCGCCGAACAATTGTGCCATCCCCAACGTCACTTGGGGGTCCATGGCCTTGTACCCGCCGGATATGGCGATAATCTTGCTGCCTGGATAAGTGCGCATGATCGCCACCAACAGATCGATACCATCCATCTCTGGCATGAAAATATCGGTAATGATAAGATCGACCGGATTGGTTTTTATCTTTTCCAAGCCCATCTGACCATTCTCTGCTTCGATGATGGTATGACCATCCTGCCGCAATATTTCAGCCAAAAATTTTCTGATAATCTGATCATCATCCACTACCAGGATATGCGCCATTTATGTGCAACCTTTCGTGTAAGGGGATATCTCATGGTGCATAAGGTCTGACCTGGGGTGTCCAAAAACGGCCTCCACGGTCCAAATTTATTGCCCAGGATCTGGGCCTCGTCAGCAGACACCTCACTGCCCCCCCATTCAATATTTTGGGACATTGACCGGATTTTCAGCATAGTCCC
>JADFYM010000071.1 GCA_015233035.1 Magnetococcales bacterium | reverse complement strand
GCAAGAAAGAGCGCAGGTCGCCAATTCGGCCCAGACACCATTAAAATCCTTTACAATCCGGTTGCGCTGTCCTAGCGTCACCGTTTGGGATGCCTGGATAACCCCGTTGACGCATTACCCTACGACAGACCAGCCGCGTATGGAGAGTGAATACCATGTTTGATTTGATCAGTACCGCCCATGCAGCCGGCCCATCCGGCCCGGAGGCAACCGTTGTCAACCTGTTGTTTATGGTTGCCATGTTTGGCATTTTTTATTTTTTCCTGATCCGTCCGCAACAAAAACAGGCCAAGACCCACAAAGAGATGGTGGCCAGTCTGAACCGGGGCGACTCGGTAGTGACCGGCGGTGGCCTGGTGGGTCGCATTCATCGCGTCGAGGAGGATGTGATCCTGTTGGAGGTGGGCGATATCGAAATCGGCAACAAAATGTTCCGCCCGGTGCGCCTTCGGGTGCGCCGTACCAGCGTGACCGAGGTAACGGCCAGGGCCAACCTCGCGGCGGAAAAAGACAAGCCCGGTACGCCGGAAGAAAATCAAGGTTGATGCCATGCGCCAAGTACCTTTATGGAGGCCCGCACTGGTTTTGATGACCGTGCTGGTTTCGTTGTTTTATGTGTTCCCCAGCCTGTACCATGGCACCCCGGCCTGGTGGCCCGCTTGGCTGCCCAATCGCATCATTGCCCAGGGGCTGGACCTGCAAGGCGGCTTGTACCTGCTGCTGAACGTGGAGACCGACAAGGCCGTCGAGCAGACCGCCGAAAACTGGGTGGACGAGGTGCGGGCCACCCTGCGCAAGGAACATCTGCGCTACCAAAGCGTCGAGCGGGAGGGGATGGATGCCGTCGTGGTCCAACTGACCGACACGGCGGATTCGCCCAAGGTGCGGCAACTCCTGGAAAAGGATGCCCCCACCCTGCAAATGACGGAAGATCCGGTCAGCAAACGGTTGCGCTTGACCATCAAACCACTGGAACAAAAAGAGATCCGGCGGTTTGCCATGGAGCAATCCATCCAGACCATCCGCTCCCGCGTCGACCAGTTCGGGGTGACGGAACCGACGATTCAAAAGCAGGGCGAGGATCGTATCCTGATCCAGTTGCCCGGTCTGAGCGATCCGACCCGGGCCAAGGCCTTGATCGGGCGCACCGCCCGGTTGGAGTTCAAGATGGTGGACGAAAAGGGCGATCTCTCCGGTGCCCTGGCCGGACGGGTTCCGCCGGGCGATGTCCTGCTGTATGGCAACCGCGATTCGGAACAAAAGACGCGGCAGCCCTACCTGCTCAAAAAACGCACGGTCATCTCGGGCGATCTGCTGACCGATGCCCGGGTCAATTTCAGCCAATATAATGAGGCGTATGTCTCCATCACCTTCAATCGCCAGGGCGAGCGCAAGTTTGCCCAGTTGACCGGCGAGCATGTCGGGGAACGCATGGCCATTGTCCTGGATAATATGGTCTACTCCGCCCCGGTCATTCGGGAAAAGATTGAAGGGGGTCGCGCCCAGATCAGTGGCAGCTTTACCACGGAAGAGTCGCACGACCTGGCCATCATTCTGCGGGCCGGAGCCCTGCCCGCCCCGGTCAAAATTGTGGAAGAGCGCACGGTCGGACCGACCCTGGGGCAGGATTCGGTGGATCAGGGCTTGGCTTCCATCCTGATCGGCGGTGCGATGGTGCTGTTGTTCATGGGGGTCTATTACAAGGGCTTCGGCTGGTTGGCCAATATGGCGGTGTTGCTCAACGTGATCATGCTGATGGCCGCTCTGGTCATGATCCACGCCACCTTGACCATGCCGGGTATTGCCGGGGCGGTGTTGCTGATGGGTATGTCCGTGGATGCCAACGTCCTCATCTATGAGCGCGTGCGCGAAGAGTTGCGCCTGGGCAAAACGCCGCTGGCCGCCATTGACCATGGCTATTCCAGGGCCTTCGGGACCATTCTGGACTCCCATATCACCACCTTGATTACCGGATTGGTGCTCTATCAATTCGGTACCGGGCCGGTCCGCGGGTTTGCCGTCACCCTCACCATTGGTCTGGTCATCTCCATGTTTACCGCCGTCTTTGTCACACGGGTGGTACTGGATCTGGTATTGCAGGGTCGGCACGTGAAAAAACTGAGCATTTAAGGACTGTTGTCATGGAATTGATTCAAACCAAGACCCATTTTGACTTTGTCTGCCGCCGCTCGCAGATGATTGCCTTTTCGTTGTCGGGCTTGCTGACCATATTGAGCATTATCTCGCTGGTGGTGCAGGGACTCAATCTGGGGATCGACTTTTCGGGGGGTACCCTGGTGCAGGTACGGTTTGTCAAACCGCCCCACATGGATCATCTGCGCGCCGCCCTGGCCCAGTTGGCCTTGGGCGATGTGACCATCCAGGAGTTTGGCTCCCCGGAAGAAATTTTGATTCGGGTGGGCCAGCAGGCCTCTGGCACGGATGCGCAGAGTGCCCTGGCCGTCCGGGTGGTGGATGCCGTCAAGCCCTTGGCCGGTGACGGGGGGGTGGAACTGCGCCGGGTGGAGTTTGTCGGGCCCCAGGTGGGATCGGAGTTGGTGGTCAATGGTCTCCTGGCGGTCTTTTATTCCATGCTGGCCATTCTGGTCTATGTGGCCTTTCGCTTTGAATGGCGGTTTGCCTACGGGGCCATTCTGGCCCTGATCCACGATGTCATCATCACGATGGGTGTCTTCTCTGTGACCCAGAAAGAGTTTACGCTGGTGGTGCTGGCCGCCGTGTTGACCATTGTCGGCTACTCCATCAACGATACCATTGTAGTCTTTGACCGTATCCGGGAAGAGCGGATACGGTCCAAAAAGAATACGATGGCGGAGGTGATCAACCGGGCGGTCAACGATACACTGTCGCGGACCATTATCACCTCGCTGACCGTCGTGCTGGTCTTGGTCGCCTTGTTGCTGTTTGGCGGTCTGGTGATCCACGATTTTGCCCTGGCTCTGTTTTGTGGGGTGGTGCTCGGTACCTATTCCTCCATCTATGTCGCCAGTCAGATTGTGATGCTGATGGATCGCAAAGGGGCCAACGAGCCTGCCGGTGCCGTGGGACAAGTCACAAAAGAGGTGTAAGATAGAAAACCGAAAAAAGCATTGCCCGAATTTTGCGGATACCGGTAGAATGGTCTCCCATCAGGCGTGATTTCTTGAACAGGGGTACGGCCCATGACACGAATTCTGGTCGTTGATGATGACATATCCATCCGAATCCTGCTGCGCGAATTCCTGGAAAAGGAAGGATACCGGGTGGATGAGGCGGTGGATGGCCGGCAAGGGGTGTTGCGTTACCGGGAAAACCCAGCCGACATGATTATCACGGATATCTTGATGCCGGAAAAAGATGGGGTTGAGTTGATCATGGAGTTGCGGGAAATTTACCCGGATGTCCGCATTGTCGCCATGTCGGCGGGTGGGCGGGGCCTGGATGCCCAGTTCAGCCTGCGCATTGCCAAGGATTTTGGCGCGATTCAGCAGTTGGAAAAACCGTTTACCCGCAAGCGGGTGTTGGAAATTGTGCGGCGGGTGTTGTGAGTCAGGAGGATTATGCCATGCAAACAGTCAGCGTGGTGCAGGCCAAGGCACGACTCAGCGAATTGTTGGATCAGGTCGCGGCTGGCGAAGAGGTTGTCATCACGCGGAGAGGTAATCCCGTGGCCCATCTTTCCGCCGTTCCGAAAACGACCAAACCACTGTGCCCTCTGGGGGATTTTCGTGATAAAATGCCCGCTTGGCGCAAACCCAGTGCCCAGTTGTTGCGCGAGATGCGGGACGAGGCGTTGTAGTGCATTATTTTGACACCAGTTTTGTTGCTCCACTGATTCTCCGGGAGCCTGCCAGTCAATGGGTCGAGGCGTTTATGCTCAGTCTGCCCGCTGGAGAGTTGGCGGTCAGTCATTGGACATGTGTTGAATTTTCCTCCCTGCTGGCAAGGGAAGTACGCATGGGAAGTCTGGCGGGACCAGAAGCTCTGGGTGCCGACTCCCGTTTCGGGGAGATGCTGGCCCAGTCTTTCATCGTGTTGCCACTTGTCCGTGGTGATTTCGATTTGGCTCGGGAATATCTGCGGAATTATGCTACCGGACTGCGGGCTGGAGATGCTTTGCACTTGGCCATTGCCCATAATAATCGCCGCGTTCAGGCCATTTACACCCTTGACAAGGCCATGGCCAAGGCTGGCTTGCTGCTCGGTTTGCCGATGAAGGAGACAGGAATAGCCTGACCATTCGAGACCATCAAATCGATTGAACGGCAAAGCAAAATAAAATTGCGTTGGACGCAATGGAACAGGATTCAGAAGTCGAAGTGGTGTTGCGCACATGGGTGCGGGTGCCCCAAAAACGGATTAACGAAAGCATGTTGGGAGTTGCAAGGTGCAATTAACAGGTGCAGAAATTGTGGTGCAGTGTCTGCTGGAACAGAATGTCCGCACGGTGTTTGGCTATCCGGGCGGGGCGGCACTCTATATCTACGATGAACTTTACCGGGCGGAAAAACGGCTGACGCATATCCTGTCCCGCCATGAACAGGGTGCCGTCCATGCCGCCGACGGCTATGCCCGGGTCACGGGCGAGGTGGGAGTTGCCATCGTCACCTCCGGTCCCGGTGCCACCAATACCGTCACCGGGCTGGCCACCGCCTATATGGATTCCATCCCCATCGTCTGCATCTCCGCCCAGGTGCCGGTCGGCCTGATCGGCAACGATGCCTTCCAGGAGGTGGATACAGTGGGAATCACTCGCTCCTGCACCAAACACAATTATCTGGTGCGCGATGTGCGGGATCTGGCCCGGGTGATCCGCGAGGCCTTTTATATCGCCAAAACCGGACGACCGGGACCGGTCCTGGTGGATATTCCGAAGGATGTCACCAACACCCTTTGTGAATATACCCCGTCCAATGCCAGCGTGACCATTCGTTCCTACCGACCCACCATCAAGGGACATATTCGTCAGGTGCGGCGGGCGGTCGAAATGATGCAAGTCGCCCGCCGCCCCCTGCTGTACACCGGCGGGGGCGTCATCCTGGCCAATGCCTGGAAAGGACTGCAACAACTCTCCAAGTCCCTGAACCTGCCCGTTACCCATACCCTGATGGGGTTGGGGGCGGTGCCCTCCACGGACAAACGGTTTATCGGCATGTTGGGGATGCACGGCACCTATGAGGCCAATATGGCCGTCTCCCATTGCGACCTGCTGGTGGCCATCGGGGCCCGCTTTGACGACCGGGTGACCGGCAAGATTGCCGCCTTTGCCCCCCAGGCCAAAATTATCCATATGGATGTGGACCCCACCTCCATCTCCAAAAATGTGCGGGTGGACCTGCCCATCGTCGGTGATGTCCGCGCCATACTGGAGCAGATCAACGCCCTCATCCAGGAAGAGAATATTCCGTCAAAACAGGTTGATATTCTGGAATGGTGGGAGCAGATTGGCGAATGGCGCAAGAAGGAGTGTCTGCGTTTTACCCAGGGGGAGCAGATCATTGAGCCGCAAACGGTGATCGAAACCTTGTGCCGCCTGACCAATGGTCAGGCCATTGTGGCCACCGATGTCGGCCAGCACCAGATGTGGACCGCCCAGTTTTACAAGTTTCAACGGGCCAGACACTGGTTGACCTCCGGTGGCCTGGGCACCATGGGCTATGGCCTGCCCGCCGCCATCGGGGCCCAGGTGGCCAAACCGGACCAGCAGGTCATCCTGGTCACCGGGGATGGCTCCATCCAGATGAATATTCAGGAATTGGGCACCTGTCTGCAATATCAATTGCCCCTGAAAATTGTCATCCTGAACAACGGCTTTCTCGGCATGGTGCGTCAGTGGCAGGAATTTTTCTACGAAGGACGCTACGCACAGACCGATATTGCGGTGTCGCCGGATTTTGTCAAACTGGCAGAGGCTTACGGGGCATTGGGCCTGCGGACCGAGCGACCCGACGAGGTGGAAGCCATTCTGCGCCAGGGCCTGGCCCATCCGGGCACGGTGGTCATGGATTTCCGGGTGCGCCGCGAATCCAATGTCTACCCCATGGTCCCCGCCGGCAAGGCTCTGAACGAGATGATATTGGGCGAGATACTATGAACAACAAGACCATCGGGATGGCACAAGCGCAACAGGAAAGACTGCCATGAGACATATCATATCGATACTGGTAGAGAATGAAGCCGGGGTATTGTCGCGGGTGGTCGGGCTGTTTGCCGCGCGGGGCTTCAACATTGAAAGTTTGACGGCGGCTCCGGCGGAGAGTGGCGAGACCTCCCGCATCACGCTGGTGACCGAGGGCGACGAACCGATCATTGAGCAGATTCTCAAACAGCTCAATAAATTGATTCCGACCGTCCAGGTGACCAATCTGAGTGATGGACCCCATGTCGGGCGCGAATTGATGCTGATCAAGGTGACGACGGAACGGGGTCAGCACGAACACAATCCGCGCGATGAGGTGCTGAATATTGCCAAAATTTTTCGTGCCCAGATCGTCGATGCCACACCGGCTGCGCTGATCATGGAGGTCACCGGCGACAATGACAAATTGAACGCCTGCCTGGCCATGCTGGAACCGTTCGGGGTGGCGGAAATGGTGCGCACCGGTCAGGTGGCACTCTCCCGAGGTACCCGAAAATAGTTTTTGAACATTTGTCCACATTTTGCAAGCACAAGGAACCCTCTGAATGAAAGTGTTTTACGACCGTGACGCCGATCTGGCGCACCTGAAATCGAAAAAAATAGCCATCATCGGCTATGGCTCCCAGGGACATGCCCATGCGCAGAATCTGAAAGATTCCGGCATGAACGTCATCGTTGGTCTGCGCTCGGATTCCAGTTCCTGGAAGAAGGCGGAAAATGCGGGCATGGCCGTGGCCGAGGTGTCACAGGCGGTGGCCGGAGCGGATGTCGTCATGTTGCTCGCCCCGGACGAACATCAGGCGCGCATCTATCGCGACTCGGTGGCCGCCCACATCAAGCCGGGAGCCGCGCTGGCCTTCGCCCATGGTTTTAATATTCATTATGGCCAGATCGAGCCGCCCCAGGAGTGTGATGTCTTTTTGGCCGCGCCGAAAGGGCCGGGCCATCTGGTGCGGGCCGAATATCTCCGTGGGGGTGGAGTGCCCGCGTTGATTGCCATTCATCAGGATTTTTCCCGCGATGCGCGGCGGACCGCCCTGGCCTATGCCTCTGCCATCGGCGGCGGGCGGGCGGGCATCATCGAGACCACCTTCAAGGAAGAGACCGAAACCGACCTGTTCGGTGAACAGGCCGTCTTGTGCGGGGGTATTTCCGCCCTGATTCAGGCCGGTTTCGAGACCCTGGTGGAAGCGGGTTATGCCCCGGAGATGGCCTATTTTGAGTGTCTGCACGAGACCAAATTGATCGTCGACCTGATCTATGAGGGGGGTATCGCCAATATGCGCTATTCCATCTCCAATACCGCCGAATATGGCGATATGACCCGTGGGCCACGGGTGATCAACGACGCCACCAAGCAGGAGATGAAACGTATTCTCGGAGAGGTGCAGGATGGCACCTTCGCCCGGGAGTGGATCCTGGAAAACATGGCGGGACGCCCCCGGTTTCAGGCCATGCGGCGGCATGGGCAACAGCATCCCATCGAAGAGCTGGGTCGTGAATTGCGCGCCATGATGCCCTGGATTCAAAAGGGACAATTGGTGGACAAGAGCAAAAACTGACCGGCGACGTTGTGATGGCCACCAGGGGCTTTGCCCCTGGACCCCACCGGGGGGGATAATCCCCCCCCGGACCCCCTTAATAATTTTTTTAAAAAGATTAAAAAAAAAGGGTGGGGGGGTCTGGGGGGGCGGTTCTCCGCCCCCCCAGGAGGGCCGCCCGAATACCCCGGAAACACCTGCCTCAATTTTTTTTTGAACTGAGAGACCCTGTCATGCGTAGCCCCGTAGCCGTGGAAGGGTGGCCCCTTGTGGCCGCATTCGTTGGAGTAGCCGTGGTGGGGGAAATCATCTGCCCCGCCCGCTGGGGTTCCCTGCTGCTTTGGGTGTTGGCTGGCTGGTGTGTCTGGTTTTTCCGCGACCCGGAACGCCATCCACCACCGGGCGACGGCCTGGTCATCGCCCCCGCCGATGGTCGGGTCATTGCCATCGAAGAGGTGGCGGCTGCCCCCCTGTCCGGCCAATCGGCACGCAAATGTTCTATTTTTATGAATGTATTCAGCGTTCATGTCAATCGTTGCCCAATCGGTGGCCGTGTTACGGAAACGGCCTATCACCCCGGACGTTTTTTCAATGCCGCGCTGGACAAGGCTTCCCTCGAGAATGAGCGCATGGAAATTTTGGTCACCTCGCCCAGCGGGGCGGTGCTTACCTTTGTGCAGGTGGCCGGATTGATCGCCCGGCGCATCGTCTGCCGTCTGCAACAGGGACAGGAAGTGGTACAGGGTAGCCGTTTTGGCCTGATTCGGTTTGGTTCGCGGGTGGATGTCTATCTTCCCTTGTCCGCCAAGGTGATGGTGGGTCTGGGGGATCAGACCCGGGCGGGCGAGACGGTGATGGCCCATCTGGAGGCGGGTCGATGAGTGAATTGATCAACAAAAGAGGGGTTTATATCTTTCCCAGTCTGCTGACCACCGGGGGCATGTTCTGCGGTTTTTATGCCATCATGGCGGCTCTGGGCGGCGACTATGAACACAGTGCCCAGGCCATTGTGGCGGCTGGCGTATTCGATGGGCTGGACGGGCGCGTGGCCCGGGCCATGAACGCCACCTCCGCCTTTGGCAAAGAGTATGACAGCCTGGCCGATTTTCTCTCGTTCGGCATAGCTCCCGCCGTGCTGATTTACCTGTGGGCCCTGGAGCCTTTCCACCGCGTCGGTTGGGCCGCAGCCTTTCTTTATGCGGTCTGCGGAGCCTTGCGTCTCGCCCGCTTCAACGTGCAACAACATGTCATTCAAGACGAACGGGTCTCCAAACGCTATTTTCAGGGGCTACCCATTCCGGCGGCGGCGGTCGTGGTCTCGGCGATGATCCAGTTTTATCTGAATGTGGGTATCCATGCGGAGGAAGGTACCGCGCTGTGGCGTTGGTTGCCCCTGCTGCTGACCTTTGTGCTGGGCATCCTGATGGTCAGCACCATCCGTTTCCGCAGCATGAAAGATTTTCACTGGCATCGCAAACGCCCCTTTCTCGCCCTGGTCGGTGCCGTGGTATTCATTGCGGTCTTGACCATGAATATGGCCTCCACACTGTTTTTGATGAGCTGGGCCTATCTCCTTTCTGCTCTCCACAGTCACCGGGAATATCTCCGCCTGCTGGCCGAGGGGAAAGAGGTGGAAGAGGATGAGGTGGAGGATTTGACGGTTTGATGTGGCACTCGTGGTGAAGGGCAAAAGGAGCACCCATCATGCACCTCTCTGAAGTGAAATGCATTCGTCGCCCCGCACCTCTGACACTGCTCGGTTCGACCCTCTTCGAGGGGGATGCCCTGACCGTACTGCGCTGTCTGCCCTCTGAATCGGTGCGATGTGTGGTGACTTCCCCGCCCTATTGGGGCCTGAGAGACTATGGCATTGCTGAGCAGATTGGTCACGAAAGTACGCTGCAACAATTCCTGAACCATCTTGTGGCAATCTTCGCCGAGGTCAAGCGCGTATTGACCGACGATGGTACCCTTTGGCTGAACATCGGTGACAGCTACACCAGCGGCAACCGAGGATATCGTGCGCCAGACAAAAAAAACCCGGCACGGGCGATGAGTGTTCGCCCCGACACACCGGAAGGCCTGAAACCAAAAGACTTGATTGGCGTCCCATGGCGGCTTGCCTTCGCTTTGCAGGCAGATGGTTGGTATCTGCGTAGTGACCTTGTTTGGTACAAGCCGAACGCCATGCCGGAAAGCGTCAAGGATCGCCCGGCCCGCTCACATGAATATATGTTCATGCTGTCCAAATCGGAAAAGTATTACTATGACTGGCAAACTGTCCGGGAGCAAACAGACGGCGGGGGGTTGCGCAATCGCCGTTCGGTGTGGAACGTCAATACCAAACCGTTTGCCGGAGCACACTTTGCCACCTTCCCGCCTGATTTGATCCGGCCTTGCATTCTCGCATCGACTGAACCGAAAGATTACGTCCTGGATCCGTTTTTCGGATCTGGAACCGTTGGCCTCGTGTGTCAAGAAGTCAATCGGCAATACGTTGGGGTCGAACTCAACCCTGACTATGTAACCTTGGCCTTGAATCGCCTGCAAGACAAACAAGGTCATGTGATCAGGATCGTAGCAGCGTGACGAAAAAAATCAGGTTTTCCCCACCCACACTGCAAATCGGCTTCGCGGCAAGAGTGCAAGAACTTCGTTCCTTGTACCTGCAAGACGCCCTGCTCAAGACTGTGCGCAACATGGACATTGCCACCATAGATCAACAACTGGCTCTGTTTGTTGCCCCGGCTGACTTGGCCGAAATGGCACAACACGGCCTGCGAGGGGAGTTGCTTTTTGCGGTTCCCGCCGTACTCGAAACCAACCCTTACCTGTTGGGCTATTACCGGCTGCTCATGGGCTACAGCCAGAAAGAATTTTACGGACGCGAGAAAGGATTCTGTGTCGGCCATTTCAAGTCGATGGAGGAGACGGGCAAGCCCAGCAAAGCCGCAGTGGTAGACCTGCCAGCCCTATGCGCCGCCTTTTGTGCGGCAGCATCCGTTTTGCTGCAAGGCATTGGACCTCTGCCCATCAGCCGAAAGTTGTTGGATGACATGACTCTGCTCACAGTTGGCCCACAATTGCGGGGAGGTGCGAACAATACACGAGGCACAGATGGAATCATTCATGTGTTTAATATTATTAAAGAAATCGTCTCTCATGCAGCCGTCGAGGTGCTCGGCAATACGATCAAGGTGAACAGTCCAACAGGACGATCCTGTCTGATAGCGTTCGCAGCCGATCCTGATATCATCATCCGGGAGGAGATGGGTCCAAATATTTATCGTGACGTGGTTGCCATCGAAATCAAGAGCGGCACCGATATTTCAAACATCCATAACCGTATCGGAGAAGCAGAAAAAAGCCACCAGAAGGCCCGGCAGAGAGGCTTTACGGAGTGCTGGACAGTCGTTAACGTGGATCGTCTTGATAAAGAGAAGGCCAAGGTTGAGTCCCCCTCAACGGACCAATTTTTCTCCCTGTCCAGCTTGGCGAATCGATCCGGTGATGAATACGAACGTTTCCAACAGCGCATTATATCGCTGACAGCCATCCCATCAGCACTACCGTATTTTGCGCCGCCCAGACAAGCCCCGCAATAAGTTTCAAGACAAACACCACCTGTTAAAGTATAATGAAAGCCAGTCGTGACCGCCAACCCCCCTTTTTCAACCCGACGAGAGGCGTCCCATGTCCCTGACTCTTTCCCTCTTTGGTGCGACCGCCGAAGATGTTCCTCTGTGCGGTGTCTCCATCGACAGTCGCACCATCCAACCCGGCGCATTGTTCGCCGCCGTGCGGGGTGAACGGTTTGATGGGCATGATTTTATTGACAAGGCCGTGGCAGCCGGCTGTGCGGCGGTGCTGGCCGAACGCCAACCCGATCCCATGCCCCCGGTCCCCGTGCTGATCGTGGCGGATGTCCTCGCCACCCTGGGCACCGCCGCCCAACGCTGGCGCGAACGGGTCAATCCGCTGGTGCTGGCCGTCACCGGCTCGTGTGGCAAAACCACCGTCAAGGAGATGCTCACCCGCTGTCTGCAACAAAAATTTCAGCACGTTCACGCCACCCGTGGCAATTTCAACAACCATATCGGCCTGCCCCTGACCCTGCTGGCCATGCCGGCAAATTGCCAGGCCCTGGTGGTCGAATTGGGCATGAGCGCGGCGGGCGAAATTGCCTACCTGGCCCAGTTGGCCAGACCACAGATTGGCATCGTCACCAACGTCCTGCCCGCCCACCTGGAGGCCTTTGCCAACCAGGCCGCCATCGTCGAGGCCAAAGGCGAATTGCTGGAAGCCCTGCCCGGCGATGGACTCGCCCTCATCCCGTCCGGTCAACTCTATACCGAACGGCTCCGTCAAAAAGCCGGAGCCGTTAAAGTTCTGACATTCGGGTTGGACGCATCCGCCGCCATTGGCAGTCCACAGACGGCGGACGAGCCCCCCAACCCAACCGAACCGGCGGCAGCCGCCCCGTTCACCATCCATTGGCAAGCCGAAGCGGATGAGGTGGAAATCCGTCTGGCCCACCCCGGAAAACACCTGCGCCAGAACGCCCTGGCCGTGGCCGGTGCGGCCCGGGCGGCCGGTCTCTCCCCCGCCAAAATTGCTGCCGGACTGCATGATTTCGCCCCCCCGGTCGGTCGGGGCGGGATGCGCCTTTCACCACAAGGTTGGCGCGTGGTGGATGACAGCTATAATGCCAACCCCGGCTCGGTACGGGCCGCCCTGTATGCCTTGCCGGAACCCCAACAACCGGGACGGCGCGTCGCCATTTTGGGCGATATGCTGGAACTGGGAAAAGAGGCAGAATTGTTGCATAAGGAGTTGTTCCAGGCCGTCCTGGAAAATAAAATCGCGCTGTTGTTCACCGCCGGACCGTTGATGCACGCCCTGCATCAGACCGCACAGGAACACGCCGCACAAGAGACAAACAGACCCATTGCGGCCTGGCATCGCCCGGATCCCGCACAATGGCTCGGACACATTGCACCCCATCTTCTGCCGGAAGATGTGGTTTTGGTCAAAGGATCCCGTGGGATGAAAATGGAACGCATCGTCGAAAATTTGGTGACCAATGCTTTATAATCTGTTGTTTCCGTTGAGCGACCACTGGTCGATTCTGAATCTTTTCAAGTATATCACCTTTCGCAGCATCGGCGCGACCCTGACCGCCCTGCTGCTCTCTTTTCTGGTGGGACCGTGGCTGATTCGCTCTTTGCAAAAGTTGCAAAGCATCGGCCAACCGATTCGCAGCGACGGACCGCAACGGCATATTCTGGAAAAGAGCGGCACCCCCACCATGGGCGGCACCCTGATCCTCTTCGCGATGGTGGTACCCACCCTGCTGTGGGCCAACCTGACCAATCCATTCATCCATTTGGTGCTGGCCACCACCCTCAGCTTTGGGGCCATCGGCTTTTGGGATGATTATCGCAAGGTGGCACGCAAAAATTCCAAGGGCATCTCGGCCCGCACCCGCTTTCTCCTGCAAAGCGGTATCGCCCTGCTGGCGGCCTATGTGCTCAAAAATATCGATCAGGGAAACACCTTCGGCGCGCTGGCCATTCCCTTTTTCAAAAATCTTTCCTTCGATCTGGGTTGGTTCTTTTTTCCCTTTTCCATTCTGGTCATTGTCGGCACCAGCAATGCCGTCAACCTGACCGACGGTCTGGATGGACTGGCCATTGGTCCTACCATGTTGACAGCCGCCACCTTTTTGGTTATCTCTTACGTAGTCGGCCATTTGGTTTTTGCCAACTATTTGGGCATTCCCTACGTCGCCGGTGCGGGCGAACTGGCCATTTTTTGTGGGGCCATGGTGGGAGCCGCCTTGGGCTTTTTATGGTTCAACACCTATCCGGCGCAAGTATTCATGGGCGATGTGGGTTCCCTGGCGTTGGGAGCAGCCCTGGGCACCATCGGACTGATCACCCGCCATGAAATTGTCCTGGCCATCGTCGGTGGCATCTTTGTGGTGGAAACCCTGTCGGTCATCGTGCAGGTGGCCTCCTTTAAACTGATCGGCAAACGGGTATTTCGCATGGCCCCCATCCATCACCATTTTGAACTGAAAGGATGGGCAGAACCTAAAATTATTGTCCGTTTTTGGATCATATCCATCATACTGGCCCTGATTGGCATCTCGACCTTGAAAATTCGTTAGTCAGACTGATAATAATTGGAAAAACATGCACTTCAACCTGATCAGAGAGCGACTCAAAAAACGTGGCCAGGCAAGCCCCCCGCCTGAGAGAGCCTTCTCCGTGGGCTATGGGGAAGGGGCCATGGATCTCTGGTTGGCCGGCACCGCCTTTGTCCTGCTGGTCATCGGGCTGGTCATGGTCTATTCCGCCTCCGCACCGGTCGCCTTGCGCCATTTTGGCGATGCCACCCACTTTGCCTTGCGCAACGCCATCTTCGCCCTGGTGGGCATCATCTGCATGGTCAGCATCAGCCGGTTGTCCATCGACACCATTCGTGCCCTGGGACGGGTCGGGTTTTGGATCTCCATCCTGCTGCTGCTGGCCGTTCTGGTCCCCGGCATGGGCCTGGAAGGGGGCGGCGCGCGCCGCTGGTTGAATTTTCGCCTGATCACCGTCCAGCCTTCGGAACCCTTCAAGGTCATGCTGGCCCTCTACCTGGCCCATCTCATCGCCCAGGATCCGGGCATGGTGTATCGGGTCCGCGACGGCATGTTTCGCCTGCTGCTCCTGGTTGTCCTCGGCACCGCCCTGCTCATGGCCGAACCGGATTTTGGAGCCACCGTGATCAGTACCGCCGTGGTGTTCGGCATTGTCTTTGTCGCGGGCATTCCGCTCTCCTGGATTGCCGGTCTCTTGATGCTCGCCGTCCCGCTGGCGGCCATGGCCGTCATCATGGCCCCCTATCGGTTTCGCCGCGTCACCGCCTTCCTGGACCCCTGGGATGATCCGCAAAACAGCTCCTTCCAACTGGTCCAATCCCTGCTCTCTTTCGGCAATGGCGGCTTGTTCGGCACCGGGCTGGGACAGGGTGAACAGAAACAGTTTTATCTCCCGGAATCCCATACCGACTTTATTTTTGCCGTTGTTGGCGAGGAGATGGGGTTGGGACTGGTCTGGCTGATCATCTTCCTGTTTGCGGTACTTGTCTGGCGTTCAGTACGGATTGCCCGTTTCAGTACGGATCCTTTTGTGCGCCTGAGCACCACCGGTTTGACGGTACTGATCGGCTCCCAGGCGGTGGCCAACATGGGCGTGGTCATGGGCCTGCTGCCCCCCAAGGGTTTGACCCTGCCGCTGGTGAGTTATGGCGGATCTTCTCTCGTCATCACCCTGAGTGCCATCGGTCTGTTGCTGGCCTTTTCCCGCACCATCACCCCCCCGGAGCGGCCCAAGGCACGCGCCAACGGCACCCGCGAGGCCGAAGCATGACCACGCAGGGCAAACGCCTGATCATTGCGGGCGGGGGCACCGGCGGCCATATTTTTCCCGCCATCGCCATCGCCGATGCCTGGGAGGCCCAGGGTGGCGAGGTATTGTTTGTCGGCACTCCGCACGGGCTGGAAAGTCGCCTGCTGCCGGAGCGGGGCAAACGTCTGGCCTTGTTGACCGTCGGGCAGATCAAGGGCAAAGGGCTGTCGACCCGCCTGCGCACCCTCCTGGGGCTGCCCGGTGCCCTCTGGTCTGCCGGGCGGATTATTCGTGCCTATCGACCGGACGTGGTCCTGGGGATGGGGGGCTATGTCTCCGCGCCGACGGTGGTGGCGGCCCGCCTGCTGGCCATTCCCACCGCCCTGCATGAACAGAATGCCCGTCCTGGGCTGACCAATCGGCTGTTGGGCAAGCTTACCGACCGGGTTTTTGTCTCTTTTGCCGAGGCCATCCCGGCCTTTCAGGCGGCACCGGCGGACGCTGCCGCCGTCCCCGGCGGGCGGGTTTTGTTGACCGGCAACCCGGTGCGCGCCGCCCTGCAGGCCGCATCGCCGTCCGACGCGCGCCCCCTCGGCCAGCGACCCTTCCGCCTGTTGGTCTTTGGCGGCAGCCAGGGCGCGCGTATCTTCAGCGACCGGCTGCCTCCGACCCTGCAACAGCTTAAGGCACACGGGATGGCGGTGGCGATTCGCCATCAGGTGCCGCAGGCCGATCTCGACACGGTCCGCGCCGAATATGAGCGACTGGGCATCACGGCGGTGGTCGAGCCTTTTATTCAGGATATGGCCGAGGCGTATCGGGAGGCGGATTTGGTCATCTGCCGGGCCGGTGCCACCACCGTCGCCGAACTGGCCATGATGGGCAAACCGGCGTTGTTCATCCCCTACCCGTTCGCCGCCGATGATCATCAAACCGCCAACGCCCTGGCCATGGTGCGGGTCAACGGCGGCTGGATGCAACCGCAAAGCGCATTGACCGCCGACTGGTTGACGGCCTTTCTCCAAGACCGCATGGCAGACCCGGCGGGGTTGCTTCAGGCCAGCCAGGGGGCACTCAGCCTGGCCACCCCCCAGGCCGCACAGAGGATTCTGGACCATTTACTGGCGTTGGTCGGGACGAAGCGGTAGTTCTGTCCATTCCATTACACACATCTCAACAAGTCGTTGACATTTGCAGGGGTCCAGGGGGATTATCCCCCTGGTGGGGTCCAGGGGCAAAGCCCCTGGCGGGGCTCGGGGCGGAGCCCCGAATCGGGGCATCAAGGGTCTGTGGATCAAAAAATGACACCATAGCAACACGTTGTGGTTCCAACTCCAGGGGCTTGTTTTTCCGGGGCTTCGCCCCGGACCCCACCAGGGGCGTTGCCCCTGGACCCCACCCTACCCTCTGCACACATTTTTTGCCGGGGTCCGGGGACCGTCCCGGGCCCCGGGGGGGGGTTGGGGGCGGAGCCCCCCACCGGGTGATATTGTGTGCCGCCCGGG
>JADFYM010000070.1 GCA_015233035.1 Magnetococcales bacterium | reverse complement strand
TGCCCAACGACCCACCCGCAAGATGTTTACGTCAGACGCTCATACCAGAGCCAGTCGGAGATGTCCAGACAAAAACAGTACCGCCGTGATTCTGCATCGTTTCCGGTCTGGAACAAATTCACCCTGTGGGGAATCCGGTGGAAATTGCTGTGGATGTCCGATATAGTGCAAAGTCGTCTCGGCAGACCCATTCCAGCATACGGCGTGTTCATGAACCAGACATTCAAGACATTGCGTGACTTTCCAGACATGTACAAACTGGTCCGCCTGTTTCTGGGATTGCTGCTCATTGTGCCCGTGCTCGCCCTGGGCATTGTCCAGATCAACGGACCGGAACTGCGCAAAAATGCCTTTGAAAATCTGGCGGCCATTGCCCAGATGAAGGCCGACACCATCCAGAACTGGCTGGCCGAACGCCAGACCGATCTGGATACCCTGCTGCTGGCCGAAGGGTTGACCCAGTATGCGGAACGTCTGGTTGCGACCGACGATGCCGAAGCACACACCATCATTGCCGCCCGCTTGACCGCCTACAGCCAATCCAAGCACTACAGTGCCGCCGCCCTGCTGAATGCCTCCGGTCAGATCCTGCTGGCGGTGGGCAAGGTGGGCGATATCGAGACGGCAGACATCCAGCCACTGCTCCAAAGCACGTTGACCCATGGCGGCACGGCACATACCGATCTGCATCCCAATGCCACCGCTGACCGGATCCATATCGATTATCTGGCCTGGCTGCCGGGCGTGGCGGGTCGTCCACCGGTGGCAGCGGTCTTGCTGTGTACACCCGCCGACACACTGCTGTGGCCCACCGTGCGGATGTGGCCAACTCCCAGCCCGACCGCAGAATCCCTGCTGGTGCGCCGCGACAGTGACCAGCTTTTGTTTCTCAGTGCCGCGCGCCATCGCCCGGATCCCCCCATGTCCCTGCGCATCCCCCTGGAGGCCGCCCCCGCCACCATGCCAGAAGCCATCGCGGTGACCACCGGCCAACCGCAAACCCTGGAAGGCATTGACTATCGGGGCGTGGCCGTGCTGGCGGCCACCCGACCCATCGCGGGCACCCCCTGGCATCTGGTCACCAAGATGGACCGGGCCGAGGTCATGGCCCCGCTGAATACCCTGATCGGTTGGGTCAGCCTGCTGACCCTGGTCGCCATCAGCGTCGTCTGCATCGCCATCGGGCAGTTGTGGCGGCAAATGCTCCATGCCCGGCAGTTGGAGTTGGCCAACCAGTCGGCCCTGTTGCAGATGGCCAGCGAACACCGCTACCGCCGCCTGCACGAAAGCATGCGGGACGCCTATTTCATGGTCTCCCTGGCAGGCCATTTTATCGAGTGCAACTCCGTCTACCGGGATATGCTGGGCTACTCGGAGGCGGAACTGGCCAGCTTGACCTATATCGACCTGACCCCAAAAAGATGGCATGCCATGGAGGCGCAGATCGTCCAGGAGCAGGTGCTGGTGCAGGATCAATCCCAGGTGTATGAAAAGGAGCTCCTGCGCAAGGATGGCACCTGCTTTCCAGCCGAATTGCGCCTCTTTCTGCTGCGGGATCAGCAGAACCAGCCCGAAGCCATGTGGGCCATCGTGCGCGACATTACCGAGCGCAAACAGGTGGAACAGAGCCTGCGGAAGAGCGAGGCCCGCTACGAACGGGCGGTCAACGGTGCCAACGATGGCATCTGGGAATGGAACGAGGGCAACGAAGAGGATTATCTTTCGCCCCGCTGGAAACAGTTGCTCGGCTACGAAAATCACGAAATGTCCAACGATCAGAGCAATTTTTTCCAATTGCTCCATCCCGACGACCGGCCCAAACTCTCAAAAGTGTTGCGCGAACACCTGGAACACCACAAACCCTATGAAATTGAATTTCGCATCCGCTGCAAGAATGGCGAATATCGGTGGTTTTATGGGCGTGGCCAGGCAGAATGGGATGCCCGGGGCCGGCCACTGCGCATGGCCGGATCCATCACCGACATCACCCGACGCAAAGAGGCCGAGGCCATTGTGTACGAGACCGAACGGCAACGGATTCAGGTGGAGGCACAAGCCATGCACGCCGCCCAGTTGGCCATGGTCGGCAAACTGTCGGCCAACATTGCGCACGAAATTAACAATCCAAACAATTCCATCAGCTTTGCCCTTTCCCTGCTGGAAGGAGCCTGGCGGGATGCCCTGCCAATCCTGGCCTTGCACGCCCGGGAGCACGGCGATTTTATCCTGGGCGGTTTTCCCTTTTCCGGCATGTGCGAACGCATCAACAAACTGTTCAGCCTCAGCATGGACAATTCGCAACGGATCAAAAATATTATCGACAATATCAAGAATTTGTCGCGCTCGGCCAAAAATAATTTTGAACGGGTCGACATCAACAAGATGGTGGATAATGTGGTGGAAATGTTGCTGAACCGGGCCATCGCCTTTACCGACCATTTTGAGGCGATCCTGGACGACCGGAATCCTGTGGTGTGCGGCTCGACGGGCGAGTTGGAACAGGTGCTGGCCAATCTGGTACTCAATGCCCTGGAATCGTTGCCGGACCGGGACCATTCGGTGACGATTACGGTGCAACAGCGCGAAGAGCAGGACAAGGCCAAGGTGGCGATTCAGATCCAGGACCAGGGCGTGGGCATTGAAGCCGACCTGCTGGATAAAATTTTTCAACCTTTTTTCACCACCAAGGGCAAGGAGGGGGGCATCGGTTTGGGACTGTCCATCTCCCGCTCCATCATCCATGCCCATGGCGGCGAAATGTATGTGGAATCACGTGTAGGTCTGGGAACCTGCATCACCATTCTGTTGCCCATCAATGCGGAGTGCCCCATCCATGACCGTTAACAAGCAGACCAACCCGCACCAGGATCGGTGGCCCATCCTGCTGGTGGACGATGAAGTCGACGTGCTGTTCACCTCAAAACTGATCCTGGAACGGGCCGGGTTGACCGCCGTGGAGGTCTTGCCAGACAGCCGGAAGGTCATGGCCTGGCTGGAGGGATATCAAGGTCAGGTTTCGGTCGTGGTGCTGGATCTGCGGATGCCCAGTCTGTCCGGCAAGGGACTGCTCGAACAAATCCGGCAGCAATATCCCGATCTGCCGGTGATCATCATGACGGCGGCCCAGGAGGTGGAAGATGCGGTGGCCTGCATGAAAATGGGGGCCCAGGATTATCTGGTGAAGCCTGTGGAAGAGAGCCGTTTTGTGGCCAGTGTGGTGCAGCAGGTGGAGATGATCCGGCTGCGCCAGCAGGTGGTGGTCCTGAAAGAGGCCTTGCTGAATGGCCATCTTCAGCATCCAGAGGCCTTCGCCCATGTCATTTTCCGCTCGCCACGCCTGCTGGCCGTCCTGCAATATCTGGAGTCCGTCACCCGCTCCACGGAGCCGATTTTGCTGTTGGGCGAAACCGGGGTGGGCAAGGGGCTGCTGGTCGAAGCCCTGCACCATCTGCTCGGAACCCACCTGCCCCTGGTGACGGTCAATGTGGGGGGATTGGATGATTTTCTGTTTTCGGATACCCTGTTTGGCCACGTCAAGGGGGCCTTTACCGGCGCGGACAGCCATCGCAGTGGCATGATCGCGGCGGCCAAAAAGGGCATTCTGTTTCTGGATGAGATTGCGGATCTCTCCAGTCTGTCCCAGGTCAAGCTGCTGCAACTCATTCAAGATGGCATTTATTATCCGCTGGGCAGTGATGTCCGTTACTCTTCCGAGGCGCGTATTGTGTGTGCCACCAATCGGGATTTGAGCATCCTGGTCAAGGAGGGGCGGTTTCGGGCCGATCTCTATTATCGGCTCAAGGTGCATCAGGTGTGGGTACCCGCGTTGCGGGAACGACCGGAGGATCTGGCCCCTTTGACCCGCCATTTTCTGGAGGAGGCGGCCAAAACCCAGGGTCGCGCCACCCCCACACCGCCCCCCGAACTGTTCACTCTCCTGGCCACCTACTCTTTTCCGGGCAACGTCCGGGAGTTGCGGGCCATGGTGTATGATGCCGTGACGCAACATGGCAAGGGCATTCTCTCGCTGACCCGGTTCCGGGAGTTGATCGGCTCCCAGGCCACCGCCACTCCCGACGGCACCTCCCCGATACCGGGCGAGGGCAAACTGGCCATTGTGCATGATTTTCCCACGCTGGCGGAGGCCAGGGAATTTTTGATTCACGCAGCCCTGGAACGGGCGGGCGGCAATCAATCCATCGCCGCCACCCTGCTGGGTATTTCACGGCGGGCCTTGAACGGTCGGCTCTCCCGTCTGCATTTTGAGGCCGAGTGACGCCTGCACGACAGCCATGCCATCCTTAATTTTCTACCCATCCAGCCTGCAACAAACCCCATAAGGGTGTACCATTCCTTCTCACTGCACTCAAATGGTAAAAAATTTACAATCCACTGTAAAAAATAGTATTTATACCGTTTTTATCCGCTGCAACCGCTCTTCCGCCTGCCATCATGGTACATCCTTTTTGCTGATAAATTCACGACAAATCATTGATATTAAACAGTAATATTGCATAGTCGCGCATGGTCTCCCGCTTGCAAGACAAGCGTGTACTGCGACCATGTAACATACTTTGTCGTTGTTTTGGTTCTTATAACGCTTTGAACCATGGCCTGGAGGACCTTGATCATCGTTTCGTCCACGAACTCTCCTGGATGCCCGCCTTCGCGGGCATGACGGAAATGGGTATGACACGAAATTCGCTCGTCATTCCCGCGAAGGCGGGAATCCAGGGTTCTGACTGGAATGGCCGAAACGATGATCAAGACCGCCTGGAGCAAAGCCAGCGCACTGATTAACCAGAGGGGCAAGACGATGGAAAGGCGATCGTACAAAAGGGTGGCTTGTCATCTGCCCGTGATGATGACAGATGAGGATGGCTTTACCTATGAGGGGATCATTACCGATTCGGGCTGTCATTCGGTTCGGCTGGAACTGGCCAATACGGTGGAAACCCAGTTGGCCTGTTTGACCGATACCGCCTGCCGATTTCTCTCCGTCGATTTGCATGGTACGGGTGAGCTCCTGAAAATACCGGTCACGCAATTCTCGCGGCGGGATCTGTTTTTGGTGGTCCACCTGGAGCAATGGCTTGACCTGTCAACCGAAGTGGCCCGCCTGTCGGTGCGACGCGGTGTCTTTGAGCCGGGCACCCCCGTCATCTTGAATTGCTGCCACAATGTGCTGCTGGACTTTGTCGGCTTGCTGGGCAGAGTGCTCGATCAAATACCTCAGGGCAAAATCGAAATCGGCGGCAAGGAAAAACCGGCCGAGATACCTCTGTTTGCCATGAAATCGTGCGGAATGCCGCATTTTGTCCCGGAAGCGGGTATTTTTGAACGCAAAACCTGGCTGAAAAGATATGTCGAACGCTTCAAATCAACGATTGTCTCCTATTTGATCTATACCGATTTTGTGGTCTACCCGAAAATAATCTCCTTTCTGGATAGTGCCAACAAGCAAAAGAAGTCGTTGTTCATGGAAAAAAATAATTTCGGATTCATGAAAAGCAGGCAGGGAGGGCTGATTGAATACAAGAAAGTCCACCAGAAAATCGCCCACCTGTCGGGAGCCTCCATCGAAATAGCCGCTTTTTTATCCAACAATTGCGTGGGAGAATTTGTGGATTCGCTGGCCTACCATGGCAATGTGGAAACCATCATCCGTGTGTTGTCGGACAGAATTTTGTTTGATGAGGAGGTGGTCTTCCAACATTTGAGTGCGCAGGATCTGGAAAAAGCCTGGCTGTCGACCCAGGCTTCCGCGCGCTTCCAGACGGTCGAGCCGTCAAGCGTCCAGACAGAACTGTTCAACGGCAGATCGATGGTCAGGGCCATACAGGGTTAGAAGGCCGGGGGGGGGACCACCAGCGTGAGCAAAAACAGTGAAACTATCTGGTAAATTGATTCTTTTTTCCGCCGGACTGGTCACCATGACCGGCATGACAATGGCGTTTTTCGTCTATCTCCTGGTGGCCAATGACTGGGCAGACACGGTCTGTGCCATCCCGTTGCGCAATCAAATGTTGGCCGTCTCTCTGCTGGGGATTGGCGTGGCCATCGGCCTGTCTTGCTGGCTGGCCCGTTATTTTACCCGGCCCATTCGTACCCTGGTGGAGCGGGCCTCGAATATTGCCTCGGGCAATGTCGCCGCCTGCGCCCAGATCAGCCGGGAGGGGTTGGCCCGGCGGCAGGCGTCTCCCCGCTCCGACGAACTGGGTCTCTTGATGGACGCTTTCGACCGGATGGTGGTGGCGTTGCACACCACCATGCTGGCGGAGATCCAGGCCACCCAGGAAGCCAAGCAGGCCCAGGATGCGGCCGACCTGGCCAATCGGACCAAATCCGAATTTTTGGCCAACATGAGCCATGAAATTCGCACCCCCATGAATGCCATCATCGGCCTGACCGACCTGGCCCTGCGCCAGGAGCCTTCGCCCAAAATACAGAGTTATCTCGCCAAGGTGATCCGCTCCTCCCGTTCCCTGCTGCGCATCATCGACGACATTCTGGATCTCTCCCGCGTCGAAGTGGGCAAATTGGAATTGGACAATTCGTTGTTTTTCATCCGGGATCTCTTTGACAGCGTGGTGAGTCTGTTCGGCGTCAGAACCTTTGAAAAAAATATTGAACTGATCGTCAACTATTCGCAGGAGTGTCGCTACCCGCTGTACGGGGATTTTGGTCGTCTCGAACAGGTCTTGAACAATTTGCTCCACAACGCCCTCAAATTTACGGACCAGGGGGAAATTGAGATTCAGGTCACGACGATCGAGGCCGCTGCGGCCCAGGTCACCTTGCTGTTTTCCGTGCGGGATACGGGCGTCGGCATTCCCCAGGAAAAAATAAATGCCATTTTTGAACCGTTCAATCAAGGCGACATGTCCATCTCCCGCCAGCAGGGTGGCAGCGGTTTGGGACTGGCCATCAGTCGCCAGTTGGTGGCCATGATGGGGGGTCAAATCGGGGTGGACAGCACCCCAGGGCACGGGACAACCTTCCATTTTACGGCCTGTTTCCAGTGCAAAGAGGAAAATATGACCGCAGAGATGGCTCCCCCCCCGGATCTGGGACCGCTCAACGTGCTGGTCGTGGATGACAATGCCGCCTCCCGCCGCTCGATACTGAAACTATTTGAAATATTCAACTTTGCGGCCAGCGGAGCAGATTCCGGGGCCGCAGCGGTAACCGCCGTGGAACAGGCCATGGCCCATGACCATCCCTTTGATCTGGTACTGGTGGATTTGTGCATGCCCGACCTGGATGGCATTGGCATCATCGCGCACATGCAAGCCATCCTGCCCAGGGGACGGATGCCCAGGACCATTCTGCTCACCCCCGCCGTCGCCGACCAGGGCATCGCGGCACGGGGCGATGCGGTGGGGGTCAACGGCTATCTGCCCAAACCGATCAACTGCTCGCTGCTGTTCGATGTCATCATGACTGTGTTCGGCAAAAAAAACACCAAACCGCGCCGACCCGATCAGGATGATGTGGATTGGACCCGGTTGATGGCGCAGATTGGGGGGGCACGGGTGTTGCTGGTCGAGGACAATACCCTCAATCGGCAGGTGGCCCAGGAGATTCTGGAAGAGGCGGGCCTGGTGGTGGAATGGGCGAAAAATGGCTGGGAAGCCCTCCAGAGGGTGGATTCGTCCACGTATGACGTGATCCTGATGGATGTGCAGATGCCGGTCTTGAATGGCTATGCCACGACGCGCCTGTTGCGTGCCCAACCCCGCTTTGCCAACCTGCCCATTTTTGCCATGACGGCCCATGCCATGGCAGGCGACAAAGAAAAAAGCCTGGCCGCCGGCATGAACGGTCACATTGTCAAACCCATCGTCAAAAAAGAGCTTTTTGCCGCCCTGCTGCAAACGATCCCGCAGCGGGAAGGGAGGGTGCCGCCCCCCCAACCGGTTTCCCCGGTGACCACAGACGACGGGGCCCACAACATCCTGGATACCCTGCCCGGCATCGATGTGTTGGCGGCCCTGGAGCGGATCAATGGCAATTGGGGCCTGTTCCGGTCCCTGCTGGTGGAGTTTCACCGCTATTGCGCCCATGCGACGGAAATTTTGCACGCCCTGTTGGCCAGACAGGATCAGGATGGCCATCGGGCAGCGGGCCGCATGTTGCATACCATCCGTGGCATGGCGGGCAATATTGCCGCCGATACCCTGTTCCATGCCGCACAGCTTTTGAGCATGGAGATCAGTCGCGGACCGCAAGAGGGATGGCCCCCCTCCCTGGAAATCTTCAATCAGGCCCTGCAACAGGTCATGATGGGAATTGCGGCCTGGATGGCAGCCGTCGCCGCCATCCATCAGGTGGAGGAGACCACCACGCCCGTCCCGCTGCCCGCCTCTCTGAATCGGGAACGGGTTTTTTCCATCATGAGTGCACTGGACGGCCTGCTGGATCTGTCTGACGCCAAATCCTGGGAGGTGTTTGAACGTCTCAAGGCCACCCTTTCCGGGGCCTCTGTGGCCCAGGCCGGGTTGCAAGCCATGGAAGAGAGTCTGGCACGCTGTGATTTTGCCACCACACGACAATTATTGTTGGAATTGACCGAGACCATGGATGTCTCCTGGGAGCCCGTGTCATGACGGATGGGGCACACCGGAAAAGAATTTTGATCGTGGATGATATTCCCGGCAACATCAAGGTGTTGATGGAAATTCTGGGCGATGGCTATGATATTTCCATCGCCACCAGCGGGTCGACGGCCTTGCAGATTGTCGCGAAAAAGGTGCCGGACATGATTTTGCTGGATATTATCATGCCGGACATGGATGGTTTCGAGCTCTATGCAAAATTGCGGACCATGGCATCCCTGCGGGATGTGCCGGTCATTTTTATCACGGCCCAGAGTGAACCGGAAAATGAAACGCATGGCCTGGCCCTGGGGGCGGTGGATTTTATCGCCCGACCCATCAATCCGGCGGTGATTCTGGCGCGGGTCAAGACCCATCTGGCCTTGAAAGATGCCCAAAGAGAGGCTTTGCAGGCCGCCCATGCCAAAAGCCAATATCTGGCCTATATGAGCCACGAAATCCGTTCCCCCTTGAACGGCATCCTGGGGTTGGTCGGCCTGTTGGCCAAGAGAAAAAGTCAAGATCCCAAATCGTTGCAATTTCTGGAGTTGATTGAACAGTCCGGGCAACATTTGCTGGCCGTGGTCAACGATATTCTGGACCATTCCAAGATTGAGGCCAACAAGGTCAGCCTGGAAAATATTCCCTTCAACCTGCGCGAACTGCTGGCCAAGACCCTGGACCTGTTTTCACTCTCCGCGAAGGAAAAGCGGATCAAACTGGGCTGGCGGTGTACCGATGCGGTGCCGGCGATCATTTTTGGCGATCCCAATCGGCTGCGCCAGGTGTTGTACAATCTGGTTGCCAATGCCATCAAGTTTACCAAAAAAGGCCGGGTTGATCTGGAGGTGGGGATGGCCGGGTGTTGCGAGGAGTCCCTTACGGTGCAATTTGCGGTGCGCGATACCGGGATTGGCATCCCGCCCGATGTGCTGAATGTTTTGTTTCAACCGTTCGCGCAGGCCGACGCCAGCATTGCCCGCACCTTTGGGGGGACCGGGTTGGGACTTTCCATTTGTGCCAGTCTGGTGCGGCTCATGGGCGGGGAGATCCAGGTGGAGAGCAGGCCGGGCGAAGGCAGTTGTTTTTCGTTTACGGCCACCTTCTCCCGCTCCTTTGTGCCGGCGGAACCCGCTCTCGCCAACCTGGCCACGCCGACCGCCGCCATCCTGGGAGATTGTCGGATATTGGTGGTGGATGACATTGAAACCAATCGGGTATTCCTGGGCGAACTGCTGGCCACTTTGGGGATCCGCCAAGTCGAGTTGGCCTGCGATGGCCAGGAGGCACTGGCCCGTCTGCACGAGCAGGCTTTTGATCTGGTCCTGATGGATTGTCACATGCCGGTGCTGAACGGTTTGGAGGTCACCCGTACCCTGCGCGGTCAGGAAGCGGCGGGAGGCAAAGGCGCGCGTACACCGGTGATTGCCTTGACGGCCAGCATCACCGAGACCGACCGGGCGCGTTGTTTTGCCGCCGGCATGGATGATTTTTTGGCAAAGCCGGTGGATGCCCAGATTTTGTTGCAGGTTTTGCACCGTTGGCTGCGGGTGACCCCTGGCCCCTCTGCCGTCGAACCGACCCCAGACTTGGCCATCCGGCCGGACTTGGCTCCCGAGAGCGCGGCGGGTTCGCCGTTGGATGAGACAGCCTTTGACGCCGAGAGCCGCATCATGGGCAAAGAACGTATGGACCGGCTGGTCCGGGCCTTTTTCCAGGATCTGGAGAGAAACATGGTGGCACTGCGCATGGCGGTCGCGGCACAGGATGCGCACAAAATATTTGAAGTGGCCCACGCGCTCAAGGGCTGTTGCGGGGCGGTCTATGCCACAGGCATGACCCGGCACTGCGAGGAGATGCAACAGGTCGGCAAAACCGGTGCCCTCGGCAGAGCCACCCCATTGCTGGAACAATTGGAGGTTGAACATGCGTTACTCCGCAAAACCCTCGAAAAAAAACGGACCTGAACGGTTGCGGGAGGAAAAAATGAAAATCTTGATCGTGGAAGATCAATTATCCATCCAGGAAAAATTGCGCTTCGTGCTGGAAGGTCATGGTTCCATCGATACCGCCCTGAACGGCAGGGAGGCGGTGGAGGCGTTTTGCCGTGCCCTGGCCAACCGCTCCCCCTACGATCTGGTGCTCATGGATATCCAGATGCCGGAAATGGACGGCCAGACCGCCTTGAAGGAGATGCGCAAGGCCGAGGTCACCATGTCCAAAGCCAATCTGCTCTCCTGGGACAAAAAATTGGCCTTCATTGTGATGGTGACCTCTCTGGAGGATCCGGGCAACTGCATGGAGGCCTATTTCAAAGGGAGATGCAACGGCTACATCACCAAACCGGTCGATTCCCGTGAACTGCTGGATAAATTGCGGGATAATGGTTTGATTCCATGACGGCCTCATACCAAATTGCAATCGAACGGGGAACAAGGCGACAGGCACCCGTTATCGTCATTCCCGCGAAAGCGGGAATCCAGGAGTTCGCGGGGCTGGCTGGATTCCCGCCTGCGCGGGAATGACGGAATAAGGAAGTGTCACCCACGACCGCGTGCCGTAACGACGCAGCCAACGCTGTTACCCGTCTGGTTGCAATTTGGCCTCATGGGGATGCCCCGCACGCACAACATGGTTTTCCTTTTACAGGGCAGGTCGCTGTCTGCTAGGATGCGCGTCTCTCGTAATACACCTGAAACAACAAACAAATAATGGAGTATGGACATGAAACTGAAGTCAGTGATGATGGTTGCAGCGTTGTTTGCCGGTTCCATGATGGTCAGCGGGTTGGCACAGGCCGGGGCGGATGATATGAAGTGGATCGCCAAATGTCTGAAAGACAATGCCGAAGCCAAGGTGGCTCCCGAGGTGGTCACCACCTATTGCACCTGCATGAACAATAAAATGGACGAGAATGAGACCCAGTCGATCTCAACCTGGGAAAAATCCCATCCCAAAGAGATGGCCGACTGCGAGAAGCAATCCGGTTGGAAATAATGCAGGTGCCGATGCCGTTTTTTGGGGGCTTCGCCCCCAACCCCACCAGGGGCTTCGCCCCTGGACCCCACCGGGGGGGATAATCCCCCCCGGACCCCCCTGTTTATTTTTGCAACATCTCGAAGGCACCATCCCAATCGTCCGCAGGCGGCTGTTCCATGAACAGGCTACACCGTTCCCAGTACATCTGCGCCATGCAATCATTGGCATCCCGCCGCAGACACTCCTGAAACGCCGCCTGACTCTCCCGCCACCGCCGCGCCCGAAACAAGGCAAACCCCGACCGATAGGCATCCTGAAGCAGCTTCTTGCGCGCCTTTTCCGGTTCCGGGTCGGCGTCGAACAGTTCGTGAATCAAAACGGGTCGCCGACCCTTGAGGACCACCCAATCCAGGGGACGACACAAAAATTGACCGACCGCCAGCAAACTGAACACCTCATCCGAAAGAATGATGCGACAACCATAAAATTTGGTGAGACCCTCCAGGCGCACCGCCAAACTGGCCGCATCGCCGATCACCGTGGAATCCATGCGATTGGCATTGCCCAGGGTGCCGAGCATCACCGGACCGCTGTGCAGCCCAATCCCGATGACAATCGGCTCCTGCCCCCAGGCCGCCCGCTCCCGGTTGTACTCCTGCAACTGCTCCTGCATCCCAATGGCCGCCCGCACCGCATGGGTGGCCTGCTCGGCCAACGGACCGTCAAACAGGGCCATGATGGCATCACCAATAAATTTATCAATAAAACCATGCTGTTGCTCAATAGGTATCTGCATTCGGCGAATATAGCTGTTCAAAAAGGCAAACAGATCATGCGGCGGCATGTGCTCCGACAGGTTGGTAAAAGAACGAATGTCGCTGAACATCATGGTCAGGGGACTCAATTCCACGGTGCCGGGCCGAATATTTTCCAACCCCCCCTTGGCAATCCGTTCCAGAAAGGGCTTGGGCACAAATTTTTCAAAGGCTTTGGTCATCTTGGCCACTGCCTGGGTCTCGGCCAGGACCACCCGGGTCTGATGCAAGGTCGCAAAGGCCAGCTTTTGCTCGACCAGAGCCTGCACCAGATCCTGGTTCAGGGTCTGTATTTGCCGATGGGCCAGCACACTCTCCCACTGTGCCTGCACCCGGGCCCGCACAATGGGCGGGCTGATGGGCTTGGTGATATAATCAATCGCCCCCCACTCGAACCCCTTGACCTCATCTTGCGCATCGGTCATGGCCGTGACAAAAATGACCGGAATTTCCCGCGTCCGCTCATCCTGTTTCAGTTGTCGGCAGACTTCATAGCCATCCATGCCCGGCATCATGACATCCAGCAGGATGAGATCCGGCGACTGCGTCTGGGCAATTTTCAAGGCCATGGGACCGTTGATGGCCCCTTTCAGGGTATACTCCGGCATCAGAATATTTTTGAGCACCTCCAGATTTTCCGGTGCATCATCGACCACCAGGATGGTGGCTTTGACGGGTGTGTCGGTCATGTCTGTTTCCTGTCCGCAGCCGCCAGGAGCGGCAGATAAGCCGCCAGTGCCGTGGCTGCATTTTCAAAATCATATTGTCCAAGGTGGTGACGCAACGGTTCCAGGCCATTCCTGACCGCCATGACCGTCACATCCTGCAAAATACCCTCCAGAAATGCTTCGGATTCCATGTTATACTCCAGCAACATGCCCTGCAATGTCTGGAGACGGGCGCGCAACAGGGGCAAGTCGGTGGCGGCATCGCCCGGCGTCACCACCGGCGCGGGGCTTTCTCCCGCCCGCACGCCCGCCACAATCACCGCCACTGTGCGTTCCAGTTCGGCGGCCAGTTCCACCAACAGTGCCTCATGCTTGGCCTCCGGCTGCTGTTTCAATGCCGCTTCCAACTGGGCCGCCAGGGCCTGCAAGGCGGTCGCCCCGATGGTACCCGCCACCCCCTTCAGCGTGTGTGCCAGACGGACGCTCTCGACTTGTTGCCCCTCTGCCAGGGCACGGCGTATGCCGAAGACAACCTCGCCCTGATTGTCCACAAATTTGCGCAACAGCTTGCGATAGGACGACACCCGTCCCCCCGACCGCTGCAAACCGGCCGCCGTATCCAGGCCCGGCAAGGCGGGCAATGTCTCTTCGGTCGGTGGTGGCGCGCTGGCGGGCCGATCCACCCCCTCCCCCAACCCGGCCCGTGGTTGCACCCATTTGGCCAGCACCGCATACAACTCCTGCGGGTCGATGGGTTTGCTCACATGGTCGTCCATGCCCGCCTCCGTCTCCTGCTCGCTGGCCGTACAATTGGCGGTCATGGCAATGATGGGCAGATCCTTCCGGGCGACATGCTGGCGGATCGCCCGTGCCGCCGCATAACCATCCATCACCGGCATCTGCACATCCATCAGCACAATATCAAAAGAGCCAGCCTGGGCCATTGCCACCCCATCCGCTCCATTTTCAGCCACCGTCACCTCCAGGTGGATGATCTCCAGCAGTTCTGTGGCCACCTGCTGGTTGAGTTCATTATCCTCCACCAGCAAGACCCGCGCCCCCTGGATGGCCGCCACCCCCTCCAGATCCAGTGCCCGACGAAACGGTTTGGCGGCAGCCTGTATCTCCCGGTAGCCCAGAGCGGTCATCGCCGTATCCAGCAGCGAAGAGGCCGTGATCGGCTTGCTCAGAATGCCGTCCACCGTGAGATCCTGCATCTGTTGCAGCAATCCGTTCCGGTCGTAGGCCGTCACCATCACCACCTTGGGCCGCACCTGCAAGGTGGGGTCGGCCTGGAGCAAACGACAGACCATCACCCCATCCAGACTCGGCATCTGCCAATCCAGAAACACCAGTTGAAAAGGGTCGCCCGCCTGGTCGCGGCTGTTGATCAACACCAGCGCGTCTATCCCTCGGCGGGCCACTTCCACCCGCGCAAACAGGCGTTCGGCCAGTTGCTGGATAATTTCCAGCGCGACGGGGCTGTCATCCACCACCAGGACGGAAACCGCGCGCATCGACTGGGCGACTGGCACGGCTGGCACGGCTGGCATGGTCGTCACGGCGTCGGACAGGCCGAAGGGGACTGTAAAATAAAAGGTGCTGCCCTGGCCGATTTGACTCTCCACCCCGATCCGGCCCCCCATCAGTTCCACATAGCGTTTGCTGATGGTCAAACCCAGCCCGCTGCCCCCATATTTGCGCGTGGTGGAGGCATCCGCCTGGCTGAATGATTGAAACAGTTTGCCCACCTGGGCCTCGGTCATGCCAATGCCGCTGTCGGTGACCGAAAAACGCAACACCACCTGCGTCGCCTGCCTCTCCACCTGTTCCACCCGGATGACAATTTCGCCCTCTTCGGTAAACTTGACCGCATTGTTGGCTAGGTTGACCAGAATCTGGCTCAAGCGCAACGGGTCGCCCAGCAATTCGTCGGGCAGCACAGGATCCAGCACCAGCAGCAATTCCAGCCTTTTTTCATCGGCCTTTACCGTGATCAGGTTGACCAGCGTGTCCAGGACCGTGTGCAGGCTGAAAGGAATGGTCTCCAGATCAATCCTGCCCGCCTCCATCTTGGAAAAATCCAGAATGTCGTTGATAATGCCCAGGAGCAGATTGGCGGCATGGTGAATTTTGCTGATATAATCCTGCTGTTTGCCGGTCAATTCGGTTTGCAGGGCCAAATAGCTCATGCCGATGATGGCATTCATCGGGGTACGAATTTCATGGCTCATGTTGGCAATAAATTCGCTTTTGGCACGGTTGGCCGCCTCGGCACTGAATTTGGCGTTGAGCAGGACCGTGGCCGTCTGCCGCTGGATGCGCACATACATCCTGCCCCCCATGACCACCACAAACAGCAGCACACCCACGACCACAAACAACTGGAACTGCCCCATTCTGGCCTGTTCATACTCGGCAATCTGGGGCAAATAGCGGTATACATGCACATGAATGCCATTGGTTGACAGATATTTACCGGAAAGCAGCATGGGTTGCCTGCCCGGTGAAAACCGATACACCCCCGGATGGGAAGAGGTGTCCCAGGGCACGATCTCCAGCACGGGAAACTGGGTCCGTTTGTAGGTGGCCATTTTTTCGCCCTCGCTCAACTGGCCGACTTTGGCATCGGCCATGGCCAGCATTTCCAGTTTTTTGTCGCTGGCCAGAATGATCACCCCCTGCCGGTCGGAGATAAAGGCGTTGGTCTGGTTGACCCAATGGGCCAGGCGGGGCAGATCAATTTTGGCAATGGATACGCCGATCACCTGCCCGGCGGAGACAATGGGCACACTGAAAAAGAGACCCGGAATGTTGGTCTTGCGACCCACGGCATACTGTTGGGCCAGTTGCCCCTTGCGGGCGGTCTGGAAATAGTCCCGGTCCGCATAGCTGGTGCCCACAAAACTTTCTGGCAAATCGGCATTGCTGCTGGCCACACACTCTCCGGCAGCATTCGTGATCCAGACCATATCCGCCCCCAGGGAGGTCGCCGTCGTCGCCAGATCCTGGCTGATCGCCAAAAAGTCCGGATCCGCCGACCAGAGGGACTTGCGTTGTTCATACGGCAGCGGCGAGGGGGTTGGGTCGGTACCCAAACGGGACAAGGCCCGCAACACCTGGGCGTCTTTGGCCACCATCAACGGGATGCCATGCAGATAACTGAGACTCCTGTCTATATTGGTCGCAATATTATCGACAATGGTCGTTTGCAGCACACGTTCTGCATTTATATAGTTATTTATATTATTGTGCAATGTATTGCCAGACAGGATCCAGGCCGCAACAAACCAGGATATGATGGCTGACAGCACCAGGAGTACTATATAATTTTTGCCTTTCAAGTAATTGGTCAGCGATTTTTGTATCATATTGTTTCAGCTCGATGTGTGGAGGAACGCATGCAGTCTAATCTGGGGTGTCCAAAAACGGCCTCCACGGTCCAAATTTATTGCCCAGGATCTGGGCCTCGTCAGCAGATACCTCACTGCCCCCCATTCAATATTTTGGGACATTGACCGGATTTTCAGCATAGTCCCTG
>JADFYM010000006.1 GCA_015233035.1 Magnetococcales bacterium | reverse complement strand
CTTGTTTTTCCGGGGCTTCGCCCCGGACCCCCCCAGGGGCGTTGCCCCTGGACCCCACCGGGGGAGATGATCTCCCCCGGACCCCCATGAATAATAACAACTTTTTGCGATGTGTATAACGGGATGGGTCCAGGGGGATAATCCCCCTGGACCCCCGCATAATGATCATGTGAGTACGGAAAGCAGAGTGACTACTCCATAGATGCAGACGACGGCGATCAAGGCACCATAGCTCAGTTTCTTGTTCCATCCCTTGGCCAGATCTTTCTGACCGGCCGACATCATGGTCTGGGTAATGATGATACATATGATCATCGCAACCACGAAGGCATAAGCGATCAGGAAATAGTAGTCGGCAGTCATCGTATACCCGACCTTGGGGAACGAGTTTTTCTGCGACATATGATAGACCAGTACACCGATCAGACCAGAAATGGCGGCGTTGATGCGCGGAGCGAACTGGTCGAGCGGTACCCACAGCACCAGAAGTATGATGCCGAGGATGATCAGCAGCGGCAGGAAAAAGGTGAACAGGTAAGGCTTGATCATCCGCTTCAGTTCGATTTCCAGGTTGACCGTGGAGAAATAAACTGGGCTCTTGTAGCCAGTACCCATGCGGTAGTCAGGGTCGCCAAAGGTCGATTCATAGCGAAAAAGGTCCGAGAAAACCGCCCGCTTTATGTAAGTCCACTCCTGTGGTTTTACATCCGTGACCGGCCCTGTTTCCATGTGCCGCGTATCTGGAACCAACATGATGTGAGTCGAGTTTTTATTCGCGTGGGCGATTTGCAGCGGCAGAACCTGTGAATCGAAGGGAAAGGAGGACAAATCGAACGACACCCCAAGTGTCAGACGCTTGCGATAGGCGCGGTACTTGGTGGCATGCGACAGATCCTCCTTGAGCAGTGTCGCCTGTTCCTTGACCGCATTGACGGCGGTGATCTTCTCGATATCCTTGGGATCCAGACGGGGACCGCCCCACTTGAACCACATGAACATGTCGGCGTCCCACAGCATGTCCTTGATGTTGACGTCGTTGATGCGGATGATGTCGACGCCGACAAACACCGCATCAACCACGTGAAAAGGCTCTCCGTCAACCAGGAGCAACTGTCCTTTACCGATCCGTTCCCCCAACTCTTTGAGCACGTAAGCCTCGTGTGGTTGTACCAGTTGCACCGAGGCGACCTTGAAACGACCGTCCCTGATCATCGCAACGAAGATATCGCGTTCCGCCGCCTGCACCGTCAGATCCCTGATCGGCGGCGGGGCCGGTGGCTGGCCATTATCGTGCAGATATTTGTCAACCCATTCAGCCGACATGGCTCGACCGTTCTTGAAGAACAGATTGCCGGTCACCCCTTCGACAAAATGGTGCCAGTCGATGCCAGCCAAATGGTTGCGTATGCTCTCCCGTGTTGGTTTGGTGCTGCTGGCCATGGCCCCACTCAGCAACTCCATCGAGTCATAGGCCATGGCGGCGGCAATCGAGGGGCGATCACCGAATTTTTTCGCATAGGCGGTTGCGAAGTGCGATGCCTTTTGATTGGCGATCTCCCACAGGAAAGCCGAGGTCAGATAGACATCATTGGTGACCTTTTCGTTGAGTTCCTTGAGGATGCGTGGATTGGACCATGTGTTGGCGGCCATCACCGGTGTGGCAATGCCGATGTCGCGCAGTTGCGGCAGAAATTGCAGGCCCACCTCACTGTGGGTCAGTGCGGCAACAACGCCGATCTGGGCGTTGGCAGCCTTGTCAGGGAAGGCAGTGGCGGCCCAGTCCTTGGCCAGGGTGGCGTTCTTGTCCACCCCCTGCTCCTTCAGCACCTTGAGCCCGATGCGGCCCGCCTTGGCCAGGAAGGCCTCTTTGAGAGCGACTCCGAACGGGTCGGTGGTGTGTACAACCAACACGTTGTCTTTCTTCAGTACCTCTTTGATGTATGTGGCAATGAAGGCTCCCTGGGCATCGTCCGGGATATTGGCGGTGAAGGCCCACGGATTGCCACGGAAAACCTCGGGATTGCTGACGTTGGGCGAGATGAAAGGAACATGAGCGTCGGAGAATACCTTGGCGGTGGCCATGGCAGCATCAGGGTAGTAGTGGCCGACCACCGCCAACAGCGACGGATCCTTGACCAACTCGATGGCAGCGGCGCGTGCCTTGTCCGGGTCGTCGAAATCGTCCTTGACCACCAGTTCAAGCTTGCTGCCGGTGGCCTGGTCATTGAAGCGTTCGGCAAACAAGGCGACGGCGTTTTTTATCGGTACGCCTTTTTCCGCCTTGTCCCCCGACAGGGGAACCAGTACGCCGATCCGAAAAGTATCGGCCATCGCTACAGTCGAGGACAAGCACGTCAGAAAGGCAATCACCGCAATAATCGAACGAAGCATAGACAATTTCTCCCTGGACAGATAGCCGGAACATGATGCCCCCCCGCAGGGGCGCAAACCAACAGCAAAAGCAAAACCGTGGAGCGATGCCAAACCGCTGACGAGTCATCAACCTGATAAACCTGGAAGTGGACGGTATCCCTACCACCGGCCTTGATCATCGTTTCGGCCATTCCAGTCAGAACCCTGGATTCCCGCCTTCGCGGGAATGACGTTGGGCGAGTTGATCGAGGCCAGCAATCTGACCCTGGATTCCCGCCTTCGCGGGAATGACGAGCGAATTTCGTGTCATACCCATTCCCGTCATGCCCGCGAAGGCGGGCATCCAGGAGAGTTCGTGGACGAAATGATGATCAAGGCCCTACCACCAACGCGCCCCCATCATACCAGACAGAACCACCTGATGTAAAAGATGGATGCATGGCAACAGTTTCATTTTATCGTTGGTGACCAGCAGGTCCACACATGGTCGCCCGACTTGTCTATGCCCTCTTGCGCTATGGCACGCCCTATGTTCAACAGTCACTGGCGGATTATGAAAAGCGTCACACGGATCAACAGAGGAACAACCTTGTCAAAAGAGTAAAATGATTGTGATTTCAACTTTTTCAGGTTGTGTCTGAGGAAAAAGTGGCAGTCAGTTAGTTGGAAGCGTTTAAAACGACCCACTCTGTGTTACCATGAACCCGGTTCACGCCGTTTTAAAGGAGAAGCGATGGCAGCCATTTTGAGAAAGACCCGCCAACCGTCTGTTGACGAACTGCGTACCCTGGCCCAGCAAGGCGATGCGGTCGCCCAGTTCAAGCTGGCGGTCTGCTATAGTGAGGGCAAAGGGACCGCCCAGGATTATGCCGAGGCCCTCCGGTGGGGACGCCAGGCCGCCGAACAGGGTGTGTTGGAGGCCCAATTATTTTTGGGTGATCTCTACAGCGATGGGGAGGGTGTGCCACCAGAGGGCGAACAGGCGGTTTTCTGGTATCGCCAGGCCGCTGAACAGGGTCATGCGGAGCATCAACTGTTCCTGGGTCATATCTATTGCAACGGCCAGGGCACGGCTCAGGATCCTGCGGAGGCGGTGGTCTGGTACCGCAAGGCGGCGGAACAAGGAAATGCCGATGCCCAGTTCAGCCTCGGCCAGATGATCAGCACCGGCCAGGGCACCCCGAAAAATGACCAGGAGGCCGCCGACTGGTACAGCAAGGCCGCCCTCCAGGGACATCGCGGGGCCCAGTCTGCCCTGGATGCCCTGTATGCCAGTGGCCAGGAGTTGTTTCAGAATGATCGGGAACGGCTGGCCTGGTATCAAAAAGCCGCCGAACAAGGCAACACCACCGCCCAGGTCCAACTCGGCCTGACCTATGCCCAGGGGCGCGGCGTGGCCCAAAATCCCGAAGAGGCGGTCTACTGGTATTACAAGGCCGCCGAACAAAAGGACGCCTGCGCCCAGTTTCTCCTGGGGCAGGCCTACAGCAAAGGCCAGGGTCTCCCTCTGGACGAACGGGAAGCCATGACCTGGTACCGCAAGGCAGCGGAGGCCGACCATGCCGAGGCCCAATATACGCTGGGCACCCTGTATCACAAGGGTCAGGGGGTGCCACAAGATGATCAGCAGGCCGTCTCATGGTATCTGAAAGCCGCCAGGCAGGGCCATGCTGGCGCGCAAAGCAGCCTTGGTGCCCGCTATGCGGAGGGCCAGGGGGTTGCCCAGGATTATCAAGAGGCCGCCGACTGGTATCGTCAGGCGGCCAAACAGGGCCACGCCAATGCCCAAAACAATCTCGGCAACCTCTGCCGCAGTGGCAAGGGGGTGCCCCGGTCGGCGGATGAGGCAGCCTTCTGGTATCGTCAGGCCGCCGAACAGGGCCATGCCATCGCCCAGAACAATCTCGGCAATTGTCTCGCCAATGGCATCGGCGTGCTCCGCCCGGAGACCGGCGAGAAACAGGGCAGCACGCGCGAGGCAGGTGGCGCGGATGACAAGGAGGCCGTTTTCTGGTACCGCAAGGCCGCCGCGCAAGGCCACCCGGGTGCCCAGTTGAACATGGGGCTGCACTATGAGCAGGGCCGTGGTCTCCCGCAGGAGTGCCGCGAGGCCGCTGCCTGGTATCGCAAGGCGGCGGAACAGGGCAATGCGGTGGCCCGTCTGCGTTTGGGTCTCTTGTATGCCAGCGGGCAGGGGGTGCCCCAGGATCCGACCGAGGCCGCCCGCTGGTATCGTCTGGCGGCGGAACAGGGCAACCTGGAAGCACAATATCAGCTTGGCATCCTCTACTGGGCAGGACAGGGGGTGCCCCAGGACGACCGACAGGCCCTGTTGTTATGTCGTAATGCGGCCAAAGCCGGGCATGTGGCGGCGCAAACCCTGTTGGCTGACCGCCTGTCCGAAGGTCGGGGCCTGCCCCAGGACGACAAGGAGGCCTGTTATTGGTATCGCAAGGCCGCCGGGCAGAATGATGCCCACGCCCAGAATTGCCTGGGCACCCGGTATCGGGATGGGCGGGGGGTGGCCACCGATTATGCCGAGGCGGTCTCCTGGTATCGCCGGGCAGCGGAACAGGGCCACGCCGAGGCACAAAATCATTTGGGTAATCTGTACGCCTATGGGGATGGTCTCCCCCAGGATGAACAGGAGGCGGCGCGGTGGTATCGTCAGGCGGCGGCACAGGGCCACGCCGAGGCGCAAAACAATTTGGGCACCCTGTACGGGGACGAACAGGGACAATTGCAAGACCCGGTTGCCGCCCACATGTGGTATACGCTTTCCACCATGAACGGCTACAAGACGGCGGCCAAGGACCGGGACAGACTGGCGCAACAAATGACCCGCGCCCAGTTGACCGAGTCGCAACGTCTCGTGCGGGCCTGGGTGGAGCAGCAGTCTTGTCAATGAGCATGGCGCACCTACGCAAACCCGCATTCGGTCGCATGGCATGGATTGGGAAACCCGGATGGCAGAAGCGATAATTCCCCCCCGTTCGTCCTGGCAAACCCTCTGGCGGCGCATCCCGCTGACGGCCAAGGCCGTCTTGGTTGCCATTTTCCTGGGCATCCTGTTCTGGGTGAGTACCGATGTCTGGCAGACCACCCAGGTCAGGACCATCTTGCGCCAAAAACGGTTGGAAGAACTCAACATTCAGGCCAGACGGGATCGCATCCTGTTCAACGATTATGTGCTGCAACAGGAACAGGCGGTACGCATGCTCTCTTATTTTGCCCCGCTGGTCCATTATGTGGAGGCCACGGCGGCGCACTGGGAAACCGACCCTGCCCCCATCACCCGCTGGAGTCGGACCAATCGCCCCCCCTGGTTGCCCCCGCGCTCGGTGATACGTGGCCTGATCGCGGCCCCCTATATGCTTTTGCTGGATGACAAAAAACGGCTGCGGGAACTTTTTATCCGGGAGGAGGGTTTGCTGGATCCCCCCGGCACCTATCGCGACCATGCGCTGGCGGACCTGCTGACGCTGGACGAACGGAGCCATATTGTGGCCAATGACCATGGCATCCTTTACCTGATCACGGCCACCGGGATAGAGGACGCCAGGACGACCGCCCACCCCAAGGCCTTTCTGGTCCTGGTGGCCCCCCTGGACGATCATTTTCTCTCGGTATTCTATAGCAAAACCGAAAGAAACAGTGCCGTTGCCCTCATCCATGGGGAGACCAACCAGGTGTTCGCCAGCAGTCAGCCCGACTTGATCAAGACGGGTATGACCGTGGACCAATTGACCCCGCATTATATGATTTTTGGCAAAAAATTTTTGGATTACAATTTTGCGATTGATATTCCGATCCATTTTGCCACACTGGTCTCCCTGGAGGAGATTGCCCGGATCAGCGATACCATTGTGGATGCGGAACGACGACAGCGCGCCATCGGGTATGTGCTGTTGGCGACCGTTTTCCTGACATTGGTCTATTCGGTCGCCAGAAGTGTGCAACGCTTTACCGAAAATATGGTCAAAACGGCCATCGAACAACTGGATCTGGAAAAGCAGAGTGTCGAATCCGGTGATCAACTGCTGATCATGGAAGAGCAATTTCACTGGATGACCAACGAGATTCTGCATTCCCGCTATCGGGAAAAGGCCCGCCGGCTGGAACTGCAAGCGACCAATGAGGCCTTGCAAAAGACTCTGGTCATGGTCAAACAGACCCAATCCCAGTTGGTGGAGGCGGAAAAAATGGCGTCACTCGGCAGTCTGGTGGCGGGGGTGGCCCATGAAATCAATACTCCGGTGGGCACCGGGGTGACAGCGGCCTCCTTTCTGGAACGGAAAAGCCGGGAATGTGCCGCCCAGTTGGCGGACGGCTCGTTGCGCAAATCGGAACTGGAAAGTTTTTTCCGGGATGTGATCGAATCCACCCAGATGATTTTTCACAACCTGAACCGGGCCGCCGAACTGGTGCGCAGTTTCAAACAGGTGGCGGTTGACCGGACCAATGAGGAACGGCGCACCTTTCGTCTGCATGAATACATTGACCATATTTTGCTCAGTCTCCGCCCGCGCCTGAAAAAGACCCAGCATACGGTTACGGTGGAATGCCCGGAGACGTTGGAGATTGACAGCTATCCGGGTGCTTTTTCGCAAATCATCAGCAATCTGATTGTCAATTCGCTCCTGCACGGTTTTCAGGAGCACGAAGCGGGCAAAATTCTTTTTCAGGTGACCAGGAGAGAGGGTGACATACTCTTTTGTTACTCCGATAATGGCCGCGGGATGGAGGAGAAAGACCGGCTGCGTGTCTTTGAGCCGTTTTTTACGACCGCCCGTCATCGTGGGGGGAGCGGTCTGGGGTTGCACATTGTCTTCAATCTGGTCACCCAAAGCCTGGGGGGGACCATTTGCTGCATCAGCAGCCCCGGTCAGGGCACCCGTTACGAGATCAGCATTCCCACCAAACCTTTGGCAGAAGAGGCCTGAATCATCATGCAAGACAACGATTCCATTGCGTTTGCGCAGGAGGTGGTTCCTGGCGCGACCGCATTGCCCAGCCGCCTGCGGGGCCATGCCCCGTGGAAGATCATGGTGGTGGACGATGATGTCGATGTCCATACCCTCACGCACATGGTGTTGCGGGATTTTGTGTTTGAAGGACGCGGGTTGCAGTTTTTTTTCAGTCGATCGGGCGCAGAGGCCAAACAACTGATGACGGACCATCCCGACACCGCCATCCTGTTGCTGGATGTGGTCATGGAGCGGGAAGAGTCCGGGCTGGAGGCGGTCCAGTATATCCGCAATGTCTTGAAAAATCAGTTTGTACGCATCATCTTGCGTACCGGGCAGCCGGGGCGTGCCCCGGAACAGCGGGTCATCACCGCCTATGATATCAATGATTACAAGGAAAAGACCGAACTGACGGCGCAAAAACTGACCACCACCATCACAGCCTCCCTGCGGGCCTATCGCGATCTCCGCATTATCGAGGAAAACCGGCGGGGACTGGAAAAAATCATCCACGCCACCCAGAGTCTGTTTGAACCGCAATCGTTGAAAAAATTGGCCACAGGTGTCCTCATTCAATTGGTGGCCCTGTTGGAGTTGGAGGAAGGTGCCCTGTATATCCAACCCGCCGGTTTTGCCGCCACCGATGCCGAGGCACACGAAAACCAACTGAAGCTGTATGCCGGTACCGGTACTTATGAAGGCCAAATCGGCAAGACGGTTCGGGAAGCCTCCGATGTCCAAACCATGGATCTGGTCGAACGGGCCATCCGGGCGAAGGCCAGCCTGTGCGAAGAAAACTGTTATGTCGGTTATTTTCTTACCCGGAATGGTTTGCTGAATCTGCTGTTTCTCCAGGGCAACAAGCCGCTGAATGCGATGGATCAAAAATTGATTGAAATTTTTTCGGTCAATGTCTCGTTGGCCTTTGATCATGCCTACCTGGACCAGGGGATGCTGGATGCGCAGCGGGAATTGACCTTTTCGCTGGGAACCATTGTCGATTCCCACTCGCTTCAGGCCGAACATCATCTGCGTCGGGTGGCCGATGGTTCCCGTCTGTTGGCCCGCCTGGCCGGTCTGGTGGAAGAAGAGGTGGAATTGTTGTGGCTGGCCGCCCCGTTGCACGATCTGGGCAAGATTGCCATTCCCGATCTGATTCTGACCAAACCGGGCAAACTGACCCCGGAGGAGTGGAAGGTCATGCAGGCACACACCGATGTGGGGGCCCGCTTGTTGAAAAACAACAGTCATCGCATCTTGCGGGTGGGAGCCACCATTGCCGAGATGCACCACGAACAGTGGGATGGTCTGGGCTACCCGCAGGGATTGGCGGGCGAAGAGATTCCCATCTTTGCCCGGATCACCACCCTGATTGATGTCTTTGATACGCTGTGTCACGACCGGTATTATGAAAAATCCTGGGAGATGGCGCGGGTCGTTGAATTTATCCAGCAAGGACGCGGCAGACAGTTTGATCCCCGGCTGGTGGATCTGTTTTTGGCCAATCTGACGGAATTTCAGACCATTCAGTATGCCTTGCCGAATACGGTCGCATGAGACCGGAAACTTAAACATTCATAGTCAGGAAAAATACCATGTTTGATGCCCTTTCAGACCGTTTTGATGCCGTTTTCAAAAAACTGCGGGGCCGTGGCAGCCTCAATGAGACCAATATTCAGGAGGCGATGCGCGAGGTGCGCATGGCTCTTCTGGAGGCGGATGTACACCTGAGCGTCGTCAAGGCCTTTATTGCCAAGGTGACGGAAAAGGCGATTGGCCGGGAGGTGCTGGATTCCCTGACGCCGGGCCAGCAGGTGATCCAGGTGGTCTATGAGGAGCTGGTTCTCCTGATGGGGGAGAAGAATGCGCGTCTGAATTGGGCCACCCAACCCCCGGCGGTGGTCATGATGGTCGGTTTGCAAGGTTCGGGCAAAACCACCACCACCGCCAAACTGGCGGGCTGGTTGCGCGAAAAAGAGAACAAAAAATGCCTGTTGGCCTCCCTGGATGTCTACCGCCCCGCCGCCATGGAACAATTGGCCACGGTGGGGCAACAGGTCAACGTGGCCACGCTGCCCATCCAGATTGGCCAAAAGCCCCTGGAGATTGCCCTGCGCGCCCTGGAGGCGGCCCGGAACGGCGGTTATGATCTCCTGTTTTTGGACACGGCGGGTCGACTGCACATCAACGAAGAGTTGATGCAGGAGTTGCAGGTGGTGCGGGATCATGTGCATCCGGTGGAAATTTTGCTGATCGCCGACTCCATGACCGGTCAGGATGCGGTCACGGTGGCCCGGAGTTTTAACGAACAGTTGGACGTGACCGGGGTCATCCTCACCAAGGCGGATGGCGATGCCCGGGGGGGGGCCGCGCTCTCCATCCGACATGTCACGGGCAAACCGATCAAATTTTTGGGGACCGGCGAGGCATTGGACAAACTGGAACCGTTTCATCCCGAACGGTTGGCCTCCCGCATTCTGGGCATGGGCGATGTCCTGACCCTGGTCGAGACCGCCATGGCCAATGTGGATTTGGCCGAAACAGCCAAACTGCAACAAAAAATCCAGACCGCCTCCTTTACCCTGGAAGATTTTTTGACCCAAATGGGCCAAGTCAAAAAAATGGGCTCGTTGAGTGAACTGATGAACATGATCCCCGGCGTCAAACAGGCCCTCAAGGGGCAGGACATGGCCCTGGGGGAGGCACAATTCAAGAAGACCGAGGCGATCATTCTCTCCATGACCCGGCAGGAACGACAAAAACATATGCTGCTCAATGCCTCGCGCAAGCGACGCATTGCCAAGGGGTCCGGGACGACGGTGCAGGATGTGAATCAACTGTTGAAACAGTTTGTGGATGCGCAAACCTTGATGAAACGCCTGGGCCGACTGGGACAAAAAGGGATGCTGCGCGGCGGGTTGCCGAGAATGTCCCGGCGACCTTTTTAACGCCCGAAAAACCGGGGGCGAAACCTCCCGTTCGCGAAGAGCAAGGCTTGCGAATTTGTCCCAGGTGCGTCATCCTTGCCAACCAGAATGGTGTCGCGGGTTATCCGGCCGGAGAGACGCAAGTCGCTGCGGTCTGCCCCTTGGAGCGGGAAATCCACGCATGGTCAATCATAACAGCATGGGAGAAAAGTATGTCTAATCCGATTCGCGTTGCAGTCACAGGTGCCGCTGGTCAAATTGCTTACAGCATTTTGTTTCGCATTGCCTCTGGTCAATTGTTTGGCAAGGATCGTCCCGTTCATCTCAACCTGTTGGAAATCCCACCCGCCATGAACGCCGTGGCAGGCGTGGCCATGGAGTTGGAGGATTGTGCATTCCCCACTCTGGCGGGCATCACCCTTACCGACCAGGCGGAAGTTGCCTTCGATGGCATCAACTGGGCCCTGCTGATCGGTTCGCGTCCGCGCGGCCCCGGCATGGAACGGGCAGACCTGATCAAGATCAATGGTCCGATTTTTGTCGGTCAGGGCAAGGCCTTGAATCGCAGTGCCTCGGATGTGCGGATCATGGTGGTGGGTAACCCGTGCAATTCCAACTGTCTGATTGCCATGAACAACAGCGATGTGCCGAATGATCGCTTTTCCGCCATGATGCGCCTGGACCAGAACCGGGCCAAGGCGTTGCTGGCCACCAAGTCGAACAATCCCGTGACCGCCATTTCCAACCTGGCCGTATGGGGCAACCATTCCAACAAGCAATATCCCGACTTTGAAAATGCCCGGATCAATGGTCGTCCTGTCACCGAAGTCATTACCGATCTGCCCTGGTTGCAGACCACCTTTGTCACCACCGTGCAGGAACGGGGAGCCGATATTATCAAGGCCCGTGGGCTTTCCAGTGCGGCTTCGGCGGCCAATGCGGCCCTGGATCATGTCACCTCGCTCTTCCAGCCCACCGCTGACAAGGATTGGATCTCCGCCGCCATCTGCTCCAATGGAGCCTATGGGGCCGACGCCGGTTTGATCTGTGGTCTGCCGGTGCGCACCCGTGCCGACGGCACCCAGGAAATTGTTGAAGGGTTGACCCTCTCGCCGTGGGCACAGGGACAGTTCAATACCGTGTTGGACGAGTTGCGTGCAGAACGCGAAGTCGTGAAAGATTTGTTGAAATAGCATAATCGGCAGTTTTTTTCGGAGAACGGCATGAAGTTCGTTATATTTCTGGGTGATGGAATGAGTGACCGGCCAATGGCGGAACTGGATGGCCGGACACCCTTGATGGTGGCGCGCACGCCCAACCTGGACCGCATGGTGCGGGATGGGGTGGGCGGCTGGTCACGCAACACCCCGGCGGGTTTTTACCCTGGCAGTGATGTGGCCAATCTGGGTGTGCTGGGGTATGATGTCGCACAGAGTTATACCGGACGCAGTCCTCTGGAAGCGGCGGCCATGGGGGTTGTGCTGGGAGAACGGGATGTAGCCTTTCGCTGCAATCTGGTCTCCCTGTCCCCGGATTGCACGGTCATGGAAGACTTTTCCGCCGGACACATACCCACCGATCAGGCTGCCGAACTGATTGACTATTTGAACCAGAATCTGGCGTCCGGATGGTGTCAGTTTTATCCGGGCGTCAGCTACAGACATCTGCTGGTCTGGCGGGATGGTGGTAGTGCGGTGCACTGTGTGGCACCGCACGACATCGCCGATCAGACCATTCAGGAACATCTGCCCACGGGTCTGAATGCCGCACCGGTGGTGCAACTCATGCGCGCCTCCTGGCCACTCCTCGCCGATCATCCCGTCAACCGGGCCCGGCAAGAACGGGGCGAAAAACCCGCCAACAGCATTTGGTTGTGGGGACAAGGCAAAAAACCAGAGTTGGAGCAGTTTCAGGATCGGTTCGGGTATTCGGGGGGGATGATTTCGGCGGTGGATTTGATGCGTGGCATTGCCCTGCACATCGGTTTTGAACCGATCCAGGTGCCGGGAGCAACCGGGTGGATTGACACCAATTATGAAGGCAAGGCCCGCGCCTGTATCGAGGGGCTGACCCGGCACGATCTGATGTTTGTCCACGTTGAATCCCCGGACGAGGCAGGTCATGCCGGTCGTTTGGATTACAAGATTCAGGCCATTGAAGATTTTGATCGGCGGTTGGTGGGACCGGTGTTGGCGGCCTTGGCCGCGCAGGGTGATTTTCGCGCCATAGCCCTGCCCGATCATCCGACCCCCATTGCCATTCGGACCCACAATGCGGACCCCGTCCCCTTCGCCTTGTACGGCACCGGCATTGTGCCAGACGGCAACACCGCCTATGACGAACGCCTGTTGGAGACGGGATCGCTTGTTTTTGATCCGGGTACCCGCATGATGCGCACGTTACTGGGTTTGGCTTGATGGCACAGATTGAGTTCGGCCAGTGGGGGCTTTGCCCCCAACCCCACCAGGGGCTTTGCCCCTGGACCCCACCGGGGGGATAAGCTCCCCCGGACCCCCTTGATAATGATTAAAAAAAAGGTGGAGGGGCCCGGGGAGGCGGTTTATCGCCTCCCCGGAAATGGCCGCAACACGGTTCAAAGCCCAAGAGATGCTATCAGGCGACGGCTGCGGTTTTTGCATTCTGTGCAGCGATCAGTTTCCGCACCGCCCGAATGGGCTGTTCCAGTTGCTCTGCGGGTATACTGAGCAGATAATTGTCCAGCCCTCCGGCCAAGTCGACCGAGCGCAAGACGCAAACGGGCAAAGTCAAACGGATAAAACGGCCCAGTGCCATGCTGTACAAAGATCTCTCCTGCATGTTGGGCATCCATTGATGCTTGGTTTTGCGATGCGAGTGGGAGACGTTGTTGCCGGTTTGAAGGGCTTTTCCGCCAAGGGTAGCTTTCCTGGCCATGATGTCCTGTTCCTTTAAATGCAGGGATGATTGTGCTGGATGATTTCATAAAAACGCGCTATTCTATCCTTGCCTGAGGGTGTTCGTCAAGAATATGATTTCGGAGTGGACATGCTGGTCGATCATTGGGTATGCGCAGCAAGTTCCGTGTAGCACGTTTTCCGTTGGAGATTGAGAGGATGAAGGAAATTGACCCAACGAAGAGCATGGCCCAATTGGTCCGTGAATATCCGCATTTGGCCCGCATCTTGTGGCAACAGGGCATCGAATGTGCAGAGTGCATGGCCTCCCAGGTGGACACGTTGCAGGATGTGGCGCGCATGTACAAATTGGACATGCAGCACCTGATCCAGCAGGTGTACGCGATGGATAGAACGGTCGGTGCGACCCCCCCTTCCCACTGAAAGAATGCTGCTTTTATAAACCCATTATTTCCGCTGTGTGCGTGTCGGGTATAGAATTGTTATGGACTTGAGTCAATTGTGGTCAAAAAGATGGGTCCGCATTGGGTTGTCTGCGGGCTTGGTTGTGTCTGCCCTGACCGCCTGTCTGGGGGGGTGTATTGCGCCGGGAGTGAGCGATCCCCCCGATACGATGCCCGGTGCTGCCCTGGCGGCCGAGGAAGATCCCGTCCTTGCCGTCACGCCTGCGATCACCCAGGGTGGCAAGAGGGCGGTTGCGTCGGGGACAACGGCCTTTGATGTCAAGATCCAGGATGGCAGTGCCTATTATTATTATCTGTTGGGGCAGATACTGTTACGTGAACGCAACTGGCACGATGCAGAGAAGGCTCTGACGGAGGTCGCCAAGGCCGATGCCACATCGGTTGAAACCCGAATGCTGGTGGCGCATTTGGCGACCCAACGAGGTGATCTGCAAAAGGCCACCCGTTTTGCCGAAGAGGGCGTCGCCCTGGACCCCAAGGATGAAAAATCCCGCCAATTGTTGGCGGGTCTGCTGACTGCAACCGGATTTTTTGAAAAAGCGGCGGAGCAGTATGAAGAGATCCTGAAAATCAATCCCGCCCAACTGGTGGCACGTTTGCAACTGGCCCAGTTGTATGGTCGAGCCAATAAAATGGAGCAGGCACGCAAGGCTTTGACCCCGTTGTTCAACAAACCGGCCCAAGCCTGGAAGGCCTATCTGGCCCTGGGGCGGGCCTATGTCAGTGTACCCGACATGGAAAAGGCGGTGGTCCAGTTTCGCAAGGCGTGCCAACTGGATCCGGACAAGCTGGAATCGGTGCTGGCCTTGGGGGCCGCCTTGCAAGAGCTGAAGCGTCCCAAAGAGGCGGAAACGGTTTATCGGCATTTTTTGGCCAACCACCCGGACAGCAAAGAGATTCATGCCCGTATGGGTCGCCTGTTATTGAATGAGGACAATCAGGACGCCGCCTTGACCGAGTTCCAGGCGATCAGTCAAATTTCGCCAGACAGCATTCCGGCCCGCCTGACCTCCGCACTGATTTTGTTGAGTCAAAAGCGGTACGAAGAGGCCCTGCAAGAGTTGCGTTTGGCGGAAGCGTCAAAGCCCGAAGACAACCGTGTCTCCTACTATCTGGGTCAGGTACTGGAATCCCTGGATCGTTTCAAGGAGGCGGAAGAGGCCTACGCCAAGGTGAAGGCCAGCGAAACGTTCTACTCCGATGCCCAGTTACGTCTGGCCTTTCTGGAGGCGGAAGAGGGTCGGAAAGCGGATGGCATTCGCCGGATACGCGCCCTGCTGGCCATGGCGGCGACCCAGCCCGCCACACACTCTGACGACGCACCGTCCCCCCCCCCGGACGCCACCAATGATCCCAAGTCACGTCTCACGTTGCTCGTTGCCCTGAGCGTGTTGCTCATTCAGGACGAGCAGTATGCCGATGTGGTGGAGACCACTTCGCAAGGCTTGACCCTGGATCCGGATCATGGCCGCCTGCGCTTCAACCGCGCCATTGCCCTGGACAAACTGGATCGCTGGCCGGAAGCGGAAAAGGATTTGCAGTTGTATCTCAAGCAGAATCCAGAAGATGCCAATGCATTGAACTATCTGGGCTATACCTGGGTCGAACACAACGAACATCTGGGCGAGGCCCTCGCGTTACTGGAAAAGGCCCTGCTCTTGTCGCCGGGGGACGGTTTTATCACCGACAGTGTGGGCTGGGCCTTGTTCCGGTTGCACCGCCTGGATGAAGCCGCGTTGCGGATGCGGGAGGCCGTGCGCCTGGAACCAAAAGATCCGACCATCAACGAACATTTGGGCGACGTGCTGCATGCCATGGGCAAAACGGACGAGGCCGTCGGTATCTGGAAAAAATCACTGGAATTGGATCCCACCAATGAAAAATTACAGAAAAAAATTCAGGCGAATGGCCAGACATCTGCGCCCTGAGTGGCCGTTGGGTCGGATGCCGCTTTGATGCGCCTCTCGTTTAATCATGGCAAGGGGATCCGAGGGGGGGGATCTCCCCTGGGTGGCCTTTTGTGCCGGGCGGTTTTGCTGGCCCTCCTGGTCTCTGGCTGCACAACCTTGCCTAAAAAAGAGAGTGCCCGTTGGGTCGATCCCCGCATCACCCAGGAACGGTTTCAGGCGGATCGGCAACAACGACTGGACCGCCTGCACCGCTGGCAGGTCTCTGGCGTTCTGGAGGTGATCACCGAAAGAGGCAGCCGACGTTATCGCACGGAAATTCGGGGAGAAGCCGCGCAACAGGCCAGAGTCTCCCTGCTGGGTCTTATGCAGCAGGTGGTGGCGGTGTTGTTTGCCGGTTCCCAGGAAATCCGCCTGGTGGATGCAGAAAAACAGCGGATTGTGGAAGTGCCCGCCAGTGCCGAAGGGTTGAACCATTTGATCGGCATCGGTTTGCAACCCGAAGAGTTGCTGGAAGCCATGATCGGGTTGGCTGGCGAATTGACCGAACGGGAGACCGATATTTCGAATGGTTGGCTGACCCGAATGGGGGAACGGCTGGTTCTGGACCCGGAAACCGGTCTGATGCAGGAGCGGTCCGGGCAGACCGAGGCCGGTGGTTCCTATCGCGTGGTATATCAATGGCCGGAAGCAGTGGACAAATCGTCGTTGCCAATGCCTGCCCATATCCAGGTCGTTTTGCTGCCGGGCGGGACAGAGGTCAACTATACGGCGCATCAGTGGCAGATGGTCGATAAGCCTTTTGCCGCCAATTGGTTTTCCGCACTCGAATTGTATGCCGGGTTTGCGGTGGAGCGGCCTTTCCAGGATAGAGCCCAACCACAGTAGTGGGTCAACCAATCGAATGCGTTGGCGTTGCCAGTGGGGGCTTTGCCCCCAACCCCACCAGGGGCTTTGCCCCTGGACCCCACCCTACCCTATGCACACATCTTTTGCAGGGGTCCGGGGACCGTCACGGTCCCCGGTGGGGGTTTGGGGGCTTCGCCCCATATGCGCTAACATAGCCGTCTGTCCGCAGTTTTTATAATATTATTGCGGGGTCCAGGGGGGATCATCCCCCCTGGTGGGGTGCCTACCCTATGCACACATCTTTATGTTGACAAAAAATCCGAATCATATTGTGCAGTTATAGGGGTCCAGGGGGATTATCCCCCTGGTGGGGTCCAGGGGCAAGGCCCCTGGTGGGGTCCGGGGCGAAGCCCCGTGAGGCATACAATATCAACCCGTTGGGGGCTTCGCCCCCAAACCCCCACCGGGGACCGTGACGGTCCCTGGACCCCTGCAAAAGATGTGTGCATAGGGTAGGGTGGGGTCCAGGGGCAAAGCCCCTGGGGAGAAGCCAGCAGGACTGGGATCACGGCCTTGATCATTCTTGCGGCCATTCCAGTCAAAACCCTGGATTCCCGCTTTCGCGGGAATGACGGGCGAATTTCATACCCATTCCCGTCATGCCCGCGCAGGCGGGCATCCAGGGGAGTTCGTGGACGGAACGATGATCAAGACTGAGGTCACACCCATTTCGCCCGCCACAACAATGGCACCGAGAGGAAAAAGCGGGCGGGACGCCTGCGGTCCCAGGAAAGGCGGGCATTTTACATGGGATGGCCCTGCGCACTGGTCCCCATCCAACTTGACCCCTTTCTCCTCTTCCTGGTACCATCCGTCGGATATTGTTGTCTCCAGTTACATGCTGGCCTGCTTAACAAACCAGTCACTCAAGGGATAGCCATGAAAAATTTAAAATTGGGCGTCAGACTCGGACTGGGTTTTGGCGTTGTGCTGCTTTTGACCGTCCTGGTGGCTCTCACCGGCTATCATGGCCTGATTGGCCTGGTGGACCACACCGACAAAAATCAGGATATGAGTGTGCTGCGTGATACGCTGGGGGAGGCTTTGCGGGCAGAGAAAAATTTTGTCATTCGCAAGGATATGAAATATCTGGAACTCAATCAAAAAGCCGTCGAAAAAATCCGGCAACAGGCCATCATTGATCGGGATCAAAAATTTCAGGATCCCGCCGACAAGACGCGCATGGATGAAGTCATGGCGGCGGTGGAAAAATATGGCAAGGCTTTTGCGCGGTATGTGGCGACCGAAAAACAGTGCAACGAAGGTCTGACCCACATCCAGGAGGCCGACCGTCTGGTGCGCATTGCGGCCACCGCTCTGCCGGGAGAAACGGCGCAGATATTGATCTCGTTCGAGCGGGCACGCACGGCAGAGAAAGAGATTCTTCTCAGCAAAGGCAAGGATGAAAAGCAACTGCAAAAATTGACCGCCTATTTCAAGGACGCCGCCGCCGCCGAAAAAGATACCGCGCTCGCCCAAGGCAAGAGCGAAGACCCGATCCAGCGCAACCGGGAAGCCAGCACCATGGCACTCCAGGTTGCGCGCGCACTGCAACCCACCTTGCCATCGCCCGCCGACCGGGAACATGTCCAGAAGATGATCGGTGGGATCGAACGTTATCAAAAAGAGATGAACGTCATTCTGGAGACCATCCAGGCCCAAGCGGGGATGGATCAGGAAATGGTCGTGGCGCGCCGGACAGCAGACGAAAAGATCAATGCGACCATTGCCGGTCAACAGAAGGAGTCGGCGGCCCAGATGGCGCGTGCCGTTACGGTCATGATTGGCTCCAGCCTGGGAGCCGTGCTGCTGGGACTGCTGGTCACCATTTTTCTCACCCGCAGTATTACCCGCCCGTTGGGTACGTGTACCGGCATGTTTGGCCGCCTCGCCCAGGGTGACCTGACCATCGGTTGCAGCGCGCGGGGCCGGGATGAACTGGGCTTGCTGGCATCCGGCATATCGACCACGGCTGGCAAGCTGCGGGAAATTATCGGGGAAATAGCGGAGACAGCCGAGCAGGTTTCTGTTGGCAGCAACGAAATTTCCGATGCGGCCCAAACGCTTGCCCGTGGGGCCACCGATCAGGCGGCCTCCATTGAGGAGACCTCGGCGGCCATGGAGCAAATGGCAGCGAACATTCAGCAAAACACCGACAACGCCCAGAGGACCCAAACCATTGCCCAGCAGGCGGCCAAGGAAGCCGCCAGCGGTGGCCATGCGGTGGGCGAGGCGGTCACCGCCATGCGCGAGATTGCGACCCGGATTGGCATTATCGAAGAGATTGCCCGGCAAACCAACCTGCTGGCCTTGAATGCCGCCATTGAGGCAGCACGGGCGGGCGAACAGGGCAAAGGGTTTGCCGTGGTGGCCGCCGAGGTCAGAAAGCTGGCCGAACGCAGCCAGGCGGCGGCGGGAGAGATCAGTCATCTCTCCACCTCCAGCGTCACCGTGGCCGAAAAGGCCGGAGCCATCATCCACAAACTGGTGCCGGACATTCAAAAGACGGCAGAATTGATTCAGGAGATTGCCACAGCCAGCCAGGAACAAAACCAGGGAGCCGCCCAGGTCAACCTGGCGATCCAACAACTGGATCAGGTCATCCAGAAAAATGCGGGAGCCTCCGAGGAGATGGCGGCCACGGCAGAAGAGTTGAGTGCCCAGGCCGAATTGATGCTCCGCACCATCGCCTTTTTCCAAACCGGCCAACCGGCACTCAGAACAGCCTATGATTAATATTTTTTTTCATGGCCACAGGGCCGAAATGTCCATGGAAGAATTTTTGGCCAATCCCACCGCCCCCATCCTGATTGATGTGCGCGGCAGTGCCGACGGAGATCCCGCCATCCCCGGTTCCAAGCGGGTCTATCTGCTGGATCTGGATGAACGGACCAGGGAATTCGAAAACCGGTTTGCTGCACAACTGGCCACCCGTACCCTTTTGCTTTATTGTGGCCAGGGGGACGGCAGCCTTTATCTGCAAGAAAAATTTTCCAGAAAATTCCGGGTGCAGAGTCTGGCTGGGGGCATGTCCGCCTATTTGACCATGATCTCCCGCCTGATTCATGAACATCCCTACCGGGATTCCAAAAAGCGGGAAAAGACCATGACCCAACTGTTGCTGGCCTTGACCAACCGCGAAACGGCACCCGCCCTCTTTCGCACCATCATTGACCGTCTGCTGCGCTCGTCCCCGAACCCGGCCTTCCGCAAACTGGCCTCGGAAGGGTTTGTTTTTTCGTCATCTCGAACAGATTAGAGGAGTCACCATGAAGCGTTTAAAATTGGGGGTTAAACTGGGGTTGGGCTTCGGTGTTGTACTGCTTTTGACCATACTGGTCGCCTTCGCTGGCCACTATGGGTTGACCATGCTGGCCAACGTCATTGACCGCAGTCATGACATGTCCGCCATAAATGATACCCTGAACAGTGCCATGCAGGCGGAAAAAAACTTTGTGAGCCGCAAAGAAGCCAAATATGCGGAAACCAATCAGAAGGCCGTCGAGGAGATCAAAAAACGGGCCCAGACCGCCCGCGAGCAAAAGTTTCATGACCCGGCGGACCAGAAACAGTTGGACGACATCATCGCGGCCGTAACGACCTACGGCAAAGGATTTGCGGACTATGTCCAGGCGCAAAAAAAGAGCGACGAGGCCATGACCCGCATCCGGGAGACCGCCCAGGCAACCAACGCCACCTTTGTGGCGTTACAGGAGGATCTGGCCAACAAAATGCGTGAACAGATCGCCCAACTGACCAGCCCAGGTGAGGTTACCACCGACAAGACGGCCATGGCGGCCAAGTTGGCCACCGTGGCGGAGCGGGGCAACATGGCACTTCGGATGGCGCAAGCGCAGGTTCTCTTCAAGGATGCCCGCATCGGCGAGAAAGAGGTGATCATCGCCAATGGCAAAAACGACAAGCAGCTCAAACGCAATCAGGAAGGCATGGCAGCGGCCTTGAAAATCGTGCAGGAGGTGCTGCCCACGCTGATTCACCCAGAAAACATGGACCGTGCCAGAAAGGTCATGGCCGGTATCGAGCAATACCAGAAAGAGATGCAGACCATTCTCACCGCCATCCAGGAGCAGGCCAAAGACGAACAGGAGATGATTGTGGCCCGCCGGGCGGCAGACGAAAAGATCAGCGCGACAGATGAAGGCCAACAAAAGCAGGCGGTGGCGCAGGTCGCGGCCTCCGATTCCGTCCTGTTTGGCTTCAGCCTGGGGGCGGTAGTGTTTGGTCTGCTGGTGGCCGTTCTTCTCACCCGCACGATTGTGCAGGCCCTGACCCAGGGGGTCTCCTGCGCCAAAAGCATTGCGGGCGGCGATTTGACCACCAGCATTTGCATCAACCAGGGGGATGAAACCGGTCAGTTGGGCATCGCCCTGACGGCCATGGTGGGCAATCTGAAGCAGGTGGTGTCCGATCTTTCCATTGCGGTGGAACAGGTGGGATCGGGCAGCAACGAAATCTCGGATGCCGCCCAGACCCTGGCCAAGGGAGCCGCCGATCAGGCCGCCTCCATCGAAGAGACCTCTGCCGCCATGGAGCAGATGGTGGCCAACATTCAGCAAAACACCGACAATGCCAGCACAACGCAAAATATTGCCCAACAGGCAGCCAAGGATGCCGCCAATGGCGGCAGCGCAGTGAGCGAAGCGGTTGCGGCCATGCGCGAGATTGCGACCAAGATTGGCATCATCGAAGAGATCGCCCGCCAGACCAACCTGCTGGCCTTGAATGCCGCCATTGAAGCGGCGCGGGCTGGCGAGCATGGCAAGGGGTTTGCCGTAGTGGCCGCCGAGGTCAGAAAACTGGCGGAACGCAGTCAGTCTGCGGCGGGCGAGATCAGTCATCTTTCCGCTTCCAGTGTGGAAGTGGCGGAGAAGGCGGGGGGCATCATCAACAAACTGGTCCCGGACATTCAAAAAACGGCGGAATTGATCGAAGAGATTGCCGTCGCCAGCCGGGAACAAAACCAGGGAGCCGCCCAGGTCAACCAGGCGATTCAGCAACTGGATCGGGTGATCCAGCAAAATGCGGGAGCCTCCGAGGAGATGGCCGCCACGGCGGAAGAGTTGAGTGCTCAATCCGACATGATGATCCAGTCCATTGCCTTCTTCCATACGGGCCAGGAAACGAGCAGGGCGGTTCGGCACAAACCGGCCCAGCCGCCCAAGGCCGTCTCTTCCAGCAAAAAAAGTACTCCCAAATCGCTGCCCGCCCCTGCGAAAAAGAGCGGCGGGATTGACGTAAAGATGGGATCAAAAGGCCATTCGGATGATGAATTTGAGAGCTTTTGAGCCGGTATCACGTGGCAGGGAGGTCCGTTGTACACATCGCAAAAAATTGTTATTATTCGCGGGGGTCCGGGGGAGATTATCTCCCCCGGTGGGGTCCAGGGGCAACGCCCCTGGTGGGGTCCGGGGCAAAGCCCCGGAAAAACAAGCCCCTGGAGTTGGATAAACCAAACCGCACCCACCACGGGCAACGTGGTTTTTTAAACGTCATTCCCGCGCAGGCGGGAATCCAGGTGGTACATGCGAGACCTGGAGCCCCGCCTGCGCGGGGATGACGGAAGCTACAAATTCCAAAACAGGTGCGGTTTAACATGTTGCTGCTATATGGCCTTGATCATCGTTTCGTCCACGAACTCTCCTGGATGCCCGCCTTCGCGGGCATGACGGGAATGGGTATGACACGAAAGTCGCTCGTCATTCCCGCGCAGGCGGGAATCCAGGGTTCTGACTGGAATGGCCGAAACGATGTCCTTCATCGGGGCTCCGCCCCGAGCCCCGCCAGGGGCTTTGCCCCTGGACCCCACCAGGGGGATAATCCCCCTGGACCCCTGCAAATATTAACGACTTGTTGAGATGTGTGTATAGAGCATTGCCGCGCAGAGGGGGCATTTTTGGGTTGCTGTTTGTGCCGCAATCCTGGTAATCTGAGGCAGGCGTTGCCGAAATCACTCTTTGAGATTTATACGTGGTATAGGGAAAAAAAATGGCACAAGACCAGTTGTTTGCGGAAGTGGACAAACGAACCCAGTTGGCCATGAGCAATGAAGTGGAAATGCTGACGTTCTACCTGAAAGATAAGCAACTGTACGGGCTGAATGTCTTCAAAATTATTGAAATTCTGGAGACCCCCAAAGGGATCACCCGGATTCCCCGCTCGCATCCGACCATCAAAGGGGAGATCAACTTTCGTGACCACCCCATCAATTTGATTGATCTGGGTGAATATCTGGGCATGGAGCCGATTGATTTTAAAAATCAAATCAGCTATGTGCTGGTGTGCGAGTACAGCACGACCATTCAAGGCTTTCTGGTCTATCGGCCCAATGTGTTGGTCACCAAGGGATGGGAGGAAATTATCAAGCCCACTGGCCGCATCTACGAAAGCAGTTGCTTGACCGCCATCACCTACCATGAAGGCCAACCAATTCAAATGCTCGACGTGGAAAAAGCGTTGAATGATATTGTGGGCATTAACATTACAATATCCCCGGAACTGATCGAAAAAGGTCGCCAGATTGTCCGCAAAGAGCATCATATTTTGGCGGTGGATGATTCCAAGGCGGCCTGTCATCTGATCCAGGCGGTCCTGAATCAGATGGGGATCCAGCACACCGTGGTGGACGAAGCTCCCAAAGCATTGGAAATGCTTGAAAAATCCATCAACAAAGAGGGAAAAAGCACCTATACCATGGTCTTCACCGATATTGAAATGCCGATCATGGACGGCTTCACCTTCACGCGCAACATCAAGAACAACCCGAGACTGGCCCATATTTATGTGGCCATGAACAGCTCTTTGAGCAATCGGTCCAACGAGGAAAAGGCACAACAGATGGGGGCAGACGATTTTATCCCCAAGTTTACCCCGGACAATATGGCCAGAATTGTGATCGAACAGGTTGAAAAGGCCAATCGGTTGCTGGACTGAACACGCGCGCATGGGCGTCTTGCCTGGGGAGGCGGAAAACCGCCTCCCCAGACCCCTCCACCCTTTTTTTAATCGTTACGGTTCCCGCAAACTTTCGCTGAAAGAACGGGTGATGGGATTGAGAATGTACGAGGCAATACTGCGCGAACCCACCTTGATCTCGGCATTCAACGTCATGCCACGAATCAGACGAATCCCTTCGGGCAGATTATACAATTTGGTACTGAGCAGTTCCACCCGACCGGTATGCACGGCACCCACCGCCGGCTTGTCCTTGCTGTTGCTGGCATTGCCCTCCTTGCTGCCCGCCGTTTCACCGGCCCCCCCAAAAGATTCCTGGCTGATAAAACGCAACCGGCCTTCCAACATGCCGTGACGCTGGTAGGGAAAGGCATCAATCTTGATCACCACCTTGTCGCCGACCTTGACATAGCCAATATCGCGGGATTGAATCGAGATTTCAGCCACAAAGACCGCATCGGACGGCACAATACTGATGAGCAACTCCGCCCCCTGCAAGATCGCCCCCGCAGACCGCTTGGCCACATCCAGGACCACACCATCCGCCGGGGCCGTCAAGACTTCAAAGTCTGTGATCCGTTTGGCCTTGGTCACCGATTCATCCACCTTGGCCAATTCCGTGCGCACGGAAACAAGACTGTCCAAAACCTGCCGCGCCCAGTCATCCATGAACGTCTGCCGCTCCGCTTTTTTGGAAAGCAGATTGTGCTGCAACTCCGCAAGATGGTTGACCGAAGCCTGAAAATCCTGCTCGGCGCGAATACTGCTGCTCTGGGACTCCTGGTATTGCAAATGGGTGCCCGTACCGGATTTGGCCAAATCCCGACGTTTGCCCTCCACATCCCGGTTGATCGCCATCAGCTTTTCTTGATGAGTACGATTGTCCTCCGTGGTACGAATACTGGCTTGCAGTCCCTGAATCTCTTCGTCAAACATGTGCAAGCGCGACTTGTATTGCGAGCGACGCTGGCGCAAGAGAGTGGCCTGCAGTTGTTCGTCCGTATTGGAATTGGCGTCGGAGACAAATTCTGTATTGTTCATCTCGCTTTCGAGACGATGAATCTGCGCCAGCAGGGCTTGTTGCTGCACCAGCAAGGAGGCCAAATCCGCACGCGCAAAGGTCGGATCGAAGGTCGCCAACACCTGCCCCTTGGTGACCACATCCCCCGCCTTCACCTTTATCTCACGAATAATGGCCCGATCCACCGGTTGCAGTTGAATCGGCGGCGTGTCGGTGGTCAACTGGCCAGCCCCCACCACCACAATATCCGTATTGGCCACCGACGCAATCACAATGACCGCAATAAACATGGCCATGATCAGGTAATAGACACCCATCATCACGACCGGCGGATCCACCTCGGTAACAGGACCGATGCCAGTCTGAAAGGGAATGGCTTCAGCGGTGACTTTTTGCTTGATACGTCTCAGGGGAATTTTGGTGATGAAAGATGCCATGTTCGGTTTAGGTCAGTTCCAGTCGGAAGGCCGAGCAGAGCCAGACTGGCTCTCTGCTCCGTAAGGAGTCCAGGGCACCCCTCTTTTTTTTTGCATACTACACGCTACATGGGAACAGTTCAATTCCCATCTCTCATGTCCGTTGAAAAAAACGACGTCGCTGTCAAAGAACAGACTGCCTCTGACAAAGTTATGACACCTGAACCGCACCTGTCCCGAGAGCCTTGATCATCGTTGCGTCCACGAACTCTCCTGGATGCCCGCCTTCGCGGGCATGACGGGAATGGGTATGACACGAAATTCGCTCGTCATTCCCGCGAAGGCGGGAATCCAGGGTTCTGACTGGAATGGCCGAAACAATGATCAAGGCTGTCTCGAGGTGCGTCGTTTCGCGTGCGGGGCTTCGCCCCGAACCCCACCAGGGGCTTTGCCCCTGGACCCCACCAGGGGGATAATCCCCCTGGACCCCTATAACTGTACAATCTGATTCGAACTTGTGCAGGGATTGCGCAACAGGAACGACGGTTAATAGCGATGATCCGGCACCGTGGTGCGACCTCGCACAGGCGGCGATACGGTCCAATCAGTTGGCGTCTCACCATCAACACGCAACCGGTCCACCACCATCAACACGAACAACAGGACAACCACCAACAGCAGCACCCAGCCCACTCGGCGTTCCCACGGAGAAAGCACCGGACGCCCACCCTTGCCGGTCAACACAGCCGACTCCCCCTGGAACGGGAAAATGGCATACCACAAGAGACGCAGGCCGTAAAACGCCCCGCCGATGACCAACAAGCCCAATAAAAACGAGACTAAAGCACGCACAGATCAAGCCAATACACAAAGCACCGGGATCCCGCGCCCCGGACCCGATCACACCCTATACGAGGCAACATCCATTTATGGCACAATCCTGGCATGGTGATAGACAACTCCTGCCATGGCATCCGACTAGCGACGCAAGATCACGACAGGGATCTCCTCGGAGTCGCTCTGCGCGTTTTTCACCTGGTACCGTGTCAAAGGACGGGCCGACGCATACGGAATCAGCCGCAAGGAACGGGCCGGTTCAGACGATGCCTTGGCCGAGGGATGAGCAGAGCCATTCCGGGAGGTATGCACCGCCTTGGGCGCAGGTGTCGGCCTGGGCGAACGCACAGAAGGAACCTCCTCGTCATCATCCGTATCGCCCAACAGGCGAACGATGCGCTGATGCGTATTGGCCAGGACAGCCATGTCGGTGTTCTGCCGTTTGTGATAGTGGTAAATTTTGCGGGGGGAGTGGTTGCTGCCTGGCACTGCTTTTGCGAAGTAGCTTAGTACGTTGTCGATGTAGCGTTTGGTCGCCGGAAAGGGAGGCACGCCACCGAAACGGTTGACGGCAGAGGGGCCAGCGTTGTAGGCCGCCAAAGCCATGGGAAGACTGTCGGGATAACGTTCGATCATTTGGCGCAAATACCGCGCCCCACCCCGAAGATTTTGTTCCGGGTTGAAACGGTTGCTGACACCCAACAGTCGCGCCGTGTCCGGCATGAGCTGCATCAGCCCCACCGCACCCCGGTTCGAGACAGAAACAGTGTCAAACTTGGACTCGATGGCAACCACCGCCTTCAGGAGGTTGGGATCCAACCCCTCCTGCTGGGCGACTTGACCAATAAGAGAGCTTAATTTGGGCGAACTGGCCCAGGCAAAAGAGGTGGACAGCACAATCAGGGTCGCCACCCCCCAGAGGAAAAAAGGCCGTTTCTTATACCAGGAAGAGACCCCCGATCTGTCTTCCGCAGGGGGCCAACCCCCTGTGCGTAGCATGCCTGTGACTGAAAAAATCGTTATTTTTCGAGTAAGTACACAGTTCAGCATCATGTATTCTCTCTTCTGATAGACCACAAGATTTCAATCTCGCCTGAAGGTATCCAGGCAAATCAAAGTGCAGTCTACCAGCATTATTCTGTTTTGAAAAGAATTTTTTGCAATCCAGTGCATTTTTTTCGGCATGGGTGATAAAGGCGGCCTGGAAGGTTTCGTCAACAACATAGGCCGATTGGCGGATACAAGGACCGATCAGGGCGTGGATCCGTTCCCGGTGTGCGCCCAGGCGGAGCATGGCCTCCAGACAGGATTCCAACACACCGGACAGCCCCCCGCGCCAACCGGCATGAGCCGCACCAATCACCCGCGCCGTCCCGTCGGCCAACAATACCGGGGCACAATCCGCCGTCAAAATGGCCAGTACCAGACCGGGTTGCCGGGTCACCTGGGCGTCGGCGTCCGGTGGTGTGGAGGGTGACCAGTTCCCTGCTTCCACGGTGGTGGTACCGTGCACCTGGTTGAGATAGCACACCTGCTGGATACGCCCAGCCCAGATGGCCTCCACTCTGGCCCGGTTGCAGGCCACGGCACCGGGATCGTCGCCCACATGCCCTCCCAGATTCAAGCTGGCATAACGCCCTTGACTGACCCCTCCTCGACGGGTGGTAAAGAAAAATTGCACACCCGGAACCGCCATCCATCTTTCTGGCCGGATCAGTGGAATAGTCTCTTGATTTTCAGTGAGCGGTCCTGTCATACTGTTACACTTTTTCTGCATGAGCCAATCTTCCTTGCTCCGGGCACGGGTGTGGCCGGGGCTGTTTTGTTCCAAACGGGTTGCCAAAACGGTGTTCATGCGGCAGACGATCCTGGAACTGTTTTATCACACGAGCCGAAAGGAGGCACTGTGGCTTTTTACGAGTCTATCTACATCTTACGTCCTGACCTCTCCACTGAGCAAGTGGAGCAGATCAACAAGCGGGTTGCCGACATTATTGCCGCCCAGGGTGGCAAAATTTTGGAAACCGAATTGTGGGGACGCCGTCAACTGGCCTATCCCGTCAAAAAGACGAGCAAGGGCTTCTACGTCTTCCACGCTGTGGAAGGGGGCGGTCCGTTGGTCGCCACGCTGGAGTCTTGGCTGAAAATCAACGAAGACGTGTTGAAGTACCAGACCATCTCGGTACGCAAGCCCAAGACAGGCCCCTCGCCCCTGGTGCCGTTCGAAGACAAACGCCCGGAGGGTGAAGTTCCGGAGAGACTGCTTGAAAATGAAGAGGAAGAGGCCGCAGCGGCCATCAACGCCTTCGAGGCTGTCTAGTGCCGGAAGCGACTGTTGGGGGGCCAGTCCTGACCAACCAGGTGGTTCTGGAAGGGAGACTGGCCGCCGCACCGGAGTTTCGTTGCACGCCAGCGGGACGCTTGATGGCGCGTCTGTATGTCGAGCATCTGTCCCAGGAAACCGCCCCGGACACCGGCGGGCAACCGCAGCGCATGGAGTTGCAAATGCCGGTGCTGGCCCTGGGGGTTCTGGCCGAGCGGTGTCGTCCCCTCGCACAGGGCACGTCGCTGCATGTGGAAGGCAATCTGAATCAAAAACGCTGGATCCGGGACGGCAAGATTCGCTGGGGACAAATCGAGTTGCAGGCCCACCAAATCCGGGTCATGGAACAAAACCAGTTGGACCAGCGGGACAGTGGTTCCGCCGCGTCGTCTCCGGCAGAAATGACACAAGGCAACACATCGCCGGGGACTTAATCACATTCTGCACTCAAATTGGAGAGGATTTCACATTCTATGTCTGATTATGCTTCTGCCGAGTCATCCAACTCGGGCCCTCGCTCGGGTGAACCGGCTGGTGACGGCGGTGCCCGGCCATCCACCGGCTTTCGTCGTCCCTTCTTGCGTCGCCGGAAGGTCTGCCTTTTTTGCGCCGACAAGACGGTCTCCATCGATTATAAAGATCCGAAACTGCTCCTGCGTTTTATTACGGAGCGGGGAAAAATGGTGCCCAGTCGCATCACCGGCGTCTGCGCACCCCATCAGCGGCATTTGAGCAAGGCCATCAAACGGTCGCGCAATATTGCCTTGCTGCCCCATTTGGTTTCGTAGGCAGCGGGGGACTTTTTTCTGGGGAGGGCAGTGCACCGCCCCCCCAGTCACCCCCATTTTTTTTAATAGTCAAACTATTGCGGGGGTCTGGGGGGGATCATCCCCCCCAGTGGGGTCCAGGGGCAACGCCCCTGGTGGGGTCCAGAAGTGCCTCTTCTGGGGAGGGCGGTGAACCGCCCCCCCAGACCCCCCCACCCTTTTTTTTTAATAGTTCAACTATTGCTGGACTCTGGGGGCATCCCCCCAAACTGGCCAAAACTGTCGAAAGGCGTGCCGGAATTGCTTTGGTAAAGCCATGCTGAATAAAATAACGACCCATTCGGTCTGGTCCGGGTTACTGTCCGCCGGGCTGCTGCTGCTGCCACTGTGGACGCCACTCCTGACCCCCGTACAGGGCGTTGTGCCGTTGCCGTTGCTGCTGGTGGCTTTGCGTTCTGGCAACCGGGCGGGCGGGTGGGCTGTGGCCATCCTGCTCAGTTGTGCCTGGCTGATCAGCGGTGGGGTGGTCTTCCCATTGGCGGTGTTTTTGCTCTTTGCCGGCTTTCCGCTGCTGGCCGCCTGGTTGCTGCGGGCGGGTTGGCGGACCAGTCAGTGTGCCCTGGTTGCTTTTTTGCTCGGCAATCTGGTTTTGCTTGGCACCCTGGGTTGGGCCGCGCTGAGTGGCGTGGATCTGCCTGTTCAACTCACCCATGAGATGAACGCATTGAAGGAAGAGGTGCTGGCCACCCTCACCACGCAGGGCGTCAGCCCTTTTGCCCAGGCAGAGTTTCGCAACGGTATCGACCAATTGATCGCTGTGGTCAGTCTGTTGCTGCCGGTCATGTTGTTGACCAGTTGGTTTTTGCTACAGGTGGGCAATCTGCTGGCGGCCCGCGCCCTTCTCAACCGGTGGGGGGAAAAATGGCTGGCGGACGAAAATTTGGCCGAGATGCGTCTGCCTTTTGCGCTGGTCTGGATGGTGATTGCCATGGGCCTGTTGGCCATGCTCACGCACGGGACTCTGCGTCACCTGGGCATGAACTGGGGTATTTTCTTGGCCATTCCCTACTTTTTTCAAGGGTTGGCCATTATTCAGCGGGCCTTTCAGTGGTATAATGTCGGGGGGGTTGTGCGAGGAATACTCTTCACAGTCCTGTTTTTCTGGACGGGAATGGTCCTGTTGGTGCTTTTGATCGGGCTGTTTGATACCTGGATTGATTTCCGTCTTCGCTTTTTTCACAACAGAGAAGGGCAAACCCCTTCTGGGAGATGACTTAACATGGAATTGATTTTGCTGGAAAAAATAGGTAAATTGGGTGATCTGGGTGCTGTTGTGAAGGTGCGCAACGGCTATGGGCGCAATTTTTTAATTCCGCAAGGCAAGGCTCTGCCAGCGACTTCGGTCAATCGGGCCCGCTTTGAAAAGGAACGTCTGGCCTTTGAGGCGCGCCAGGAGACGATCAAAAACAATGCCGAGACGTTGGCCGCGCAGATTCAGGAGATCATGGTGGTGTTGGATCGGCCAGCCGGCTCCTCGGACAAGCTGTTTGGCTCGGTCACCAATGCCGACATTGCGGGCTTCTTCCAGGACAAGGGGCTGACGGTCCCCCGCAGCACGATTGATGTGCCCCGGCCCATTCGCACGCTGGGCAATCATTTGATCCGCATTCGTCTGCATCCTGATGTCGTTCCGGAAATCACGGTATCGATCACCCGTCGGGCCAATCGGTAACCGTTCAGGAGAAGAACATGCCGCTTTATGATTATAAATGCGACGGTTGTGCCGCCCGTTTTGAGGTGGATCATCCCATGTCGGCCCCGCCGGTACGGGTTTGTCCAGAGTGTGGGGCGCAACAGGTTCGCAAGATACTCTCCACAGGCGGGATCAGCATTCGCAACTCTGGATCGGCGGGGCAGAACGTCCCGCCTCCTTGTGCTGGCGGCGGTGGCTGTGCGGGTGGGATGTGTGGGATGAGGTAATGGGGTTGGCCAGTGCCGGGGGGACGGGGAACCGCCTCCCCAGAAGACCCCTCCACTTTTTTTTGTAATCATGATCAAGGGGGTCCGGGGGGGATTATCCCCCCCGGTGGGGTCCAGGGGCAAAGCCCCTGGTGGGGTCCAGGGGCAAAGCCCCTGGTTCAACACTTCCGACAACCGAACCGTCCACGCAAACCAAACAGTCCGGCCACAAACGGCAATGCAAGTGCAAACACACTCTCATACCAAATTGCAATCGAACGGGGAACAAGGCGACAGGCACGGGCACCCGTTATCGTCATTCCCGCGAAAGCGGGAATCCAGGAGTTCGCGAGGCCAGCTGGATTCCCGCCTGCGCGGGAATGACGGAATAAGGAAGTGTCACTCACGACTGCGTGCAGTAACGACACAGCCAACGCTGTTACCCGTCTGATTGCAATTTGGTATCAGTCAATACCCATCTCTGCCTGCACCGTCCGCACGATGCGTGGATCACACTGTAGCAACGCTTCGGCTTTGTCTGGATAGTCCATCTGGCTGAGAAAATATTTGATGCTTTCGATCCGGGCGCGTTTTTTATCCACCGATTTAATAATGGTCCAGGGACACCCGTCGGTGGAGGAATGGGCGAAGATATCCTCTTTGGCCTTGGTATATTCGTCCCATTTATCCTGGGCATCCCGTTCCACCGGGCTGAGGGTCCGCCACTTGAGGGGATCGTTCATCCGATGGTCAAAGCGACGGCGTTGTTCTTCCTTGCTGAACGAAAAATAAAATTTAAACAGGATGATCCCGGAGTTGACCAGCATGGTTTCAAATTCGGGCACACTGCGCAGGAATTCCCGGACTTCTGCCTTGCTGCAAAAACCCATGACCCGTTCCACCCCGGCGCGGTTATACCAGCTGCGGTCGAACAGGATGATTTCGCCAGCGGCGGGCAGATGGCGGACATAACGCTGAAAATACCACTGTGTGATCTCTTTTTCCGTGGGTTTGGGCAAGGCAATGATCCGGCACCCGCGCGGATTCATATGTTCGGTCAACCGCTTGATGGTGCCCCCTTTGCCCGAGGCGTCTCGTCCCTCGAACAGTGCCACGACGCGCAGTCCATGTTCCTTGACCCAGTTTTGCATTTTCAGCAGTTCGATATGCAGGGGTGCGATCAGTTGTGCATATTCGGACTCCTCCATCGCGGGGATGGTGGGCTGGTTGTTCTGGCCATCGTGCTCTGTTTTTTTATCTTTGGACATTTATTCACTCCCAGTATGCTGGTTTTGGTTCGTCGAAACGCCGCCAGAACGCCCTCATGGACAGGCCCCAATGGGTCGATCATCCACCCGTTCCCGCCGTTTCCACCCGCCTGGATGGCGGGTCCGTGGTCTAAAGCCCGGTGTACAGGCGGACCAACGTTGACAGGTGATAGTAGCAGAGGGGGAAAAAAAAAGTCAATTTTCAATTTCGCCAGACGGGTCTTTTAGCGATGGCAGCCCTGGAGCATGGCCTGTTTACGAGTGTATACCCGCCTCCTGCACCACCACATACCGCGCCGCAATGGTGCGGTGAAAATGGTCGGGCAGTTCGTCCCAGACCAGCACATCCACCAGAAACGGCAGATTGCTCTCGTCCAGGGCCTCTTTGAGTTCTGTCACCCGCTGGCGTTGCGCGGGCGGTGCAAAAACAACGAGATCGAGGTCCGAGTTGACACGTGCGGTCCCCTGCACGCGCGAGCCATAGGCCCACACCGCCACACCCGGAATAAACCGGCGCAAGAATGCCCGTAACAAGGCGTGCTGATCCGGCGTCAGGTTCATGGCAGCCGTTATTCCCAAGGGGATCCAGACATCGTCTGGTACACGCCAATGGCATCATCAATAAAATCGCGGACGATCAGGAGGGTGGCCGCCGCCTTGTCCCCGCTATAATCATGTGTGGTGTTGGTGCGCGCATCCGCATAGAGCAGCCATTGCTCCACGGGGGATGGCAACAGATCATTCTGGCCAGCCAGCTTGAGGATGGGTTTGGGGCTGTTGGGCACATCCGCCAGACCGTTTTCTTCGATGAGGTAGCGTTTGATCTCTTTCCACAAGGTGTCGTAACAGGTCTCGAATCGTTGAATGACAGACTCGGCAATCCCCTCCCGATCCAGGTCCGTCAGTTCGGGACGATACCGCGCCCGTTCGTGGTTGGCCCATTGCCATTCAAGATGCTGGAGCGATTTTTTGAGTTTAGCGTAGTCGATCATGCGCCCGCCCCCTACTCTCCAAGCAATGCCGATGTTCGCCTATGCGCGCAGGGTTCACAGCAGGCTCTTGAAACGGGCCCATTCATGACAGGCGTCCCGTAGCGAGGGCGGCACCCCATCTTCCGGCACACCGTTGTTCCAACTCATGCACAATTCATGGAGCCTTTTGGCAAACGGGTTGGAGTTATGGTTCGTGTACTCTGGATACCCCAAACGCCGGTCCTCGTCGACCTTTCTGGTGTCCAGATAGTATAACCAGTTTTCCAATTGCCACTTGGGCACGATGTGTACGACCAGTTCCTCTGGTTTTCGTTTTTCGCGAGGTTCCAACAAGCTTTCCAGAAACCTTTTACGCTCTGCGACAGACAAATTATCCGCATCAATGACCACAACAAGGGCACAATAGACAGATCCCGACCGCAAGGCCTGCAACTCGACCGGGTATTGCTTCTGCACATAGGCCTTGGCATCGCCACATCCTGCCGGAGCCTGCTTGGGATAAATCTGCCTGCCATCAAACCCCCGTCGCGTCAGAAAACCTCTGACCAGACGATAATGGGCGCGATCCTCACACAACACAGTCACTGCGGGGCGGTTGTCAGGCATGTCCGCCCCCTACTGGAAGAGCCAGCCGCGCTCAACCAACTCGGACAGCAGCAAACCGCTATCCTCCTGGGATTGGCTGATCGGCTTCACCCGAGCAGGACCGGTTCCCTGATGGCGTTCTATCCACAAGCCGACATCCTTCGCCAAAAAATTGATCAGTCCTGGATTGTGGGAGATGATCAATATCTGATGTCCGCCATTTTCGGAAAAATCATCCATTGAGTCCATCCATGGCTGAATTTCCGGCAGAGCCAAAAAATTTTCCGGCTCGTCCACACACAGGCAGGCAGGTCCGTCAGACAAAAAAGCCAGAACGGCATAGAGAACGATCAAAGCCTTCTGACCATCGGACAACATATCAAAGGGAATCTCGAACGTCTTGCCATTCGCATGCCTGAAATCAACAGCCAAAATTTTCGCCTCGCCAGCCGGTTTGAGCTTGATGGAGTCAAAGCCCGGCAAGATCCCGGATAACCTGTCGAAGAGATCCACCATGCCGCGCGTATTGACTTGGCTGTGATAGCGGTACCAGGAAGCAAAGTTGGAGAGATCCCGTTGCAGAAAGTCTGCCTCTGCACGGGTTTCCGTCTGCATGATGGCCGGGTTCATTTGCAGCACCAATACCCGGCGCAACCGCTCCTTGAACCAGGTCAGCTTCCGGTTGGAGGGATGTTCCCGCAAAAAACCCACGCCGGATTGACTCCAGTCCATCGGAAATTGCGGCCCTTCTTTATGATCATCCTTGTAGAGTTGTGCCTCCCCCTCTCGGACATGAAACAAAGGCCGTCCGTCCAAGTTCAGACTCTCCTCACGTACCCGCGACAGTCTCCTCTCGGAGTCGTGCTCAATATCCAACTTGTATTGGTATGTGCCTCGCTCCTGGTCATCCAATTCCAACTCAAAATGCTGGACCATTGAACCAGCGGCAGATTCCCACCGGGTGAAATCCTTGAGAGGAAAAAGATCGGCCACTCGTCCTTCCCGGACGATAAAATGGACCAGGCGGTCCAGCACAAGGAAAACGGTCGACTTGCCCGCCCCGTTGGGACCAAGCAGCAAATTGATCTGACCCAGATTGATCTCAAAGTTGACGAAGCATAGAAAATTATTGATATATATTTTCTTGATCACATGGAGACCCCTGTTGCATCCGGCCAGCCCCACTCACAACCGCGCATGTTGCTCCAAAAAGCGCACATCATTCTCGAAAAACAGCCGCAGATCCTGGATGCCATATTTCAGCATGGCCAGCCGTTCCACCCCCATGCCGAAGGCAAAACCGGAATATTTCTCCCGGTCGATGCCCACATTATCCAGCACCGCCGGATGAATCAGACCGCACCCCAGCACCTCCAGCCAGCCGTTGCCTTTGCAGACCCGACAACCCTGACCGTTGCAGAAGAGACAGCCCATGTCCACCTCGGCGGACGGTTCGGTGAAAGGAAAAAAGGAGGGACGAAACCGTACCGGCAGGTCTCGCTCAAAAAACAACTGCAAAAACCGGCTCAAAATACCCTTGAGCTGGCCAAAATGGACCCCCTCGTCCACCAGAAAACCTTCCACCTGGTGAAACATCGGGGTATGCGTCAGATCGGAATCACAGCGGAATACCTTGCCGGGGGCAATAATCCGCAACGGCGGGGGCCGGTTTTCCATGACATGAATCTGCACCGGCGAGGTATGGGTGCGCAACAGCCGCTTTTGCCCCTGCGGGCCAGGTGGCAGATAAAAGGTGTCGTGCATCTCCCGCGCCGGATGGTCGGCGGGAATGTTGAGCGCGCCAAAATTGTGCCAGTCGTCCTCCACCTCGGGACCGGTGGCCGGGGGAAAACCCATGCCGCTGAAAATGCGAATGATCTCCCCCAACGCCCGCGTGATGGGGTGTACCCCCCCCAACGGCGGCCGCCGACCCGGCAGCGTCACATCCAGCCGCTCCGCCTGCAGGCGGATCTCCAGATCCCGCTGTTGCAGACGCTCCAGACGCGCCGTCAGGGCCTCGTTGAACGCCGCCTTCAAGGCATTGGCCAACTCGCCCAGGATCGGCCGTTCCTCGGCACTCACCCCACCCAAACCACGCAACAGTTGGGTGAGTGCCCCCTTTTTGCCCAGGGTCTGCACCCGGATCTGTTCCAGGTCAGCGACCGACTCCGCCGCCTGCAAAGAAGCCAGGGCGTCGCGCTGCAATGCCTCCAGTTGAATACGCATGGAAGCCGCAATCACGCGACCGCAGTCTTGGCACTCTGTACCAACTCGGCAAACGCCTCCGGCTGCGAGACGGCCAATTCAGCCAACACCTTGCGGTCCAGCTCAATGCCCGCCTTGTGCAACCCGTCCATGAAGCAGCTATACGACAATCCGCTCAGGCGGGCCGCTGCATTGATGCGGGTGATCCACAGGGCACGAAACTCCCGCTTCCGTACCTTCCGGTCGCGATAGGCATATTGCAGACCCTTCTCCACCTTTTGCAGGGCAATCCGATAGCAACTGCCGTTGCGACCCTGATAACCCTTTGCCAGCTTTAATATTTTTTTGTGACGCTCACGCGCCGGTACGCTCGGCTTGACTCGCGGCATGGCCGTGTCTCCCTGTAAAAAACTCTATAGATTGATATTGGGCAACATACGGCGCACAGCGGCCTGGTCCACACCGGCGACCATGCCAACACCACACATGCCGCGCTTCCGCTTGGGACTCTTCTTGGTCAAAATGTGGCGTTTGTACGCCTTGTTGCGCAACAACTTACCGGAACCGGTCGTCCTGAAACGCTTGGCCGCCCCTCGATGGGTCTTGATCTTGGGCATGACTCTCTTTCACTCCTTGCACCATCACGGCAATGCCGCAACACGGCATCGCAAAAAATAAACCGACTCCGGGATCCCAACGACCCCAGGAGTTTACTGAAACACCTGGCCCCCCCCGTTTTTAAAAATCATGATCAAGGGGGTCCGGGGGGGATTATCCCCCCCGGTGGGGTCCAGGGGCAAAGCCCCTGGTGGGGTTGGGGGCAAAGCCCCCACTGGCAACGCCTACCCATCCAATCCGCCCGGTTGAGCCACTACTGGGCTGACAAACCTAAATTGACGGGCACGCCTCATCCTGCGACTATTTCCGTCATGCTCGCGAAGGCGGGCATCCAGGGAGGCCGATGATCAAAGCCAGACCTGTCAATTTATACTGCACGCGGTCATCAGTGATACTTTCTGTTCCGTCATTCTCGCGAAAGCGGAAATCCATTTGGTCTGTTGGACCTCCTGGATTCCCGCCTGCGCGGGAATGACGATACTGGATGCCGCCTATACGGCACGTCTGACGACTCCTGGATTCCCGCCTACGCGGGAATGACGATACTGACCGTGCGCAATATCGCTTTGTCGCCCCACGGCCGGGACGACCAAGCCGATCCGACAGGTTGCTGAACACCCTTTCTGGGGAGGCGGAGAACCGCCTCCCCAGACCCCTCCACCCTTTTTTTTTAATCATTTTTAAGGGGCAATCAGCCTCTCATTCGGCCTCTTCGGCAGCCCCACCCACCTTTTTGGGGGCCACACCCGGTGCCAACACCATGGTCATCTGCCGCCCCATCAGCTTGGGCGGCTGCTCCACCTTGGCCTCTTCTCCCAACACATCGCGCACCCGATGCAACAAGGCCATGCCCAAATCCTGATGCGCCATCTCCCGCCCCCGAAAACGCAAGGTACACTTGACCTTGTCGCCATCCTCCAAAAACTTGCGAATGCTCTTGACCTTCACGTCAAAGTCATGCACATCCGTCGCAGGACGAAACTTGATCTCCTTGATATCGATACGGGTCTGTTTCTTGCGCGCCAGCCGTTCACGCACCGCCTTCTGATATTTGAATTTGGTGTAGTCCATAATCTTGCAGACCGGTGGCTTGGCCTGCGGTGCCACCTCCACCAAATCCAAACTGGCCTCAATGGCACGCGAGAGTGCTTCCTGTCGGCTGACAATGCCGACCTGTTCGCCCTTCTCGTCGATCAAACGCACCTCGGGAACCCGAATCTGCTCGTTGATGCGTGCGGTATCCACTGCGGCGGCAGGTGCTGCCGCTGGGGCGGCCGGCGCGTGATGAGGCGTAGGCGACGGCGGTCTCGGTTTTAAAGGTGGTTTGGCGATGGCGTTCTCTCCCCGTTAATGTTGGTTGGTCTCTTCCAGAAGACGGTCCATGAACTGCTCCACCGGAACTGTGCCGTAGGTCTTCCCACTGCAATCCCGCGGACTGACCGCCCCCTCTCTCTTCTCCTGGTCCCCCACAATCAGCAACCAGGGCACCTTTTTCAAGGTATGCTCGCGAATTTTATAGCCCACTTTCTGGCTGCGTGTATCCGCCTCCACCCGCAAACCCCGTGCCCGCAAACGATCCCGCACCGTCACCGCCCAGTCGTTCTGGTCATCGGTGATGGTCAGGACAACCGCCTGCACGGGTGCCAGCCAGACCGGGAAATAGCCGGCATAATGCTCGATCAGGATACCAAAAAACCGCTCCAGCGAACCCAACAAGGCACGGTGGATCATGATCGGCCGCTTCCGCCCGCCATTTTCCCCGATATAATATATATCAAATCGCTCGGGTAAATTAAAGTCCAACTGAATGGTCGAACATTGCCATTTGCGCCCGATGGTATCGGTAATCTTGACATCAATCTTGGGGCCATAAAAAGCTCCCCCGCCCACATCTTCCACAAAGGGCAGTTCCCGCAACACAATCGCCTGTTTCAAAGCCGCCGTGGCTTTTTCCCAGATGGCATCCGAACCCACCGATTTGGTGGGCCGCGTCGACAGATTGACCTCAAACTGGCTGAAACCAAAGGCCTTCAACGTCGCCAGGGTCAGGTCGAGAATGCCCAAAATTTCCGCCTCGATCTGATCTTCCCGGCAAAAGACATGCGCATCATCCTGGGTAAAGCCGCGCACCCGGAACAGACCATGCAACACCCCGGACATTTCATAACGGTAGACTGTCCCCAACTCGGCCCAACGCAAGGGAAAATCCCGGTGCGAATGCAGATGGGTATTGTAGATCAAAATATGAAACGGGCAGTTCATGGGCCGAATCTGGTAGGGTTGCTCATCCACCATCATCGGACTGAACATGGAATCCTGGTAAAAATCGAGATGACCCGAGGTGCGCCACAGATCCAGGTTGGCAATATGGGGCGTAAACAGCAGCTCATAGCCCGCCTCCACATGGACTTTTTTCCAATAGGTCTCGATCACCTGCCGCACCCGTGCCCCCATCGGATGCCAAAAGACCAACCCCCCACCCGCCTCTTCATGGAGGGAAAACAGATCCAATTCCCGACCCAGACGGCGATGATCCCGTTTTTCCGCCTCTTCCAGTTGCCGCAAATAGGCATCCAACGCCTTCTTGTCCGGCCAGGCCGTGCCATACACCCGTTGCAACTGCCGGTTGCGCGCATCCCCCCGCCAATAGGCCCCTGCCACCGACAATAATTTGAACGCCTTCAGACAACTCGTGTTCGGCACATGGGGACCGCGACACAAATCGACAAAGGTGCCCTGTCGATAGAGCGAAATGGCCTGGTCGGCGGGCAAATCAGCAATGATTTCCGCCTTGAAAAATTCGCCCTGCGCCTGAAAAAAGGCGATGGCCTCCGCACGGTCCATCCTCTCCCGCTGCACCGGCAAGGCACGCAGGCTGATCTCCTGCATCCGCGCCTCAATGGCGGCCAGATCGTCGGGCGTAAACGGCCGCTCAAAGGCAAAATCATAATAAAAACCGTTATCCACCGCCGGGCCAATCGTCACCTGGACCGTCGGGAACAGTTCCTTCACCGCCTGGGCCATCAAGTGGCTGGTGGAGTGACGTATAATCTTCAGGCCCGCCTCCGAATTGGCGGTCACAATGGTCACCAGGGCATCGGCCTCCAGTGGGTGATCCAGATCCACCAGTTGCCCATCCACGGTACCGGCCAGTGCCGCCCGCGCCAATCCCTGGCCAATGGCCGCCGCCACACCACCCAGCGTCACCGGACCCGCAAAAGATTTGACCGAACCATCCGGCAGTGTCACCTGAATCATTGTTATTCGTCCTTGCCCATCCCTGCAACCCGTTGGATCACCTGGCACAATTCAGCCGCCATCACCTCGATGCGCTCCTGATTGTCGCCTTCCAACATGACCCGCACCAGCGGTTCGGTACCGGACTTGCGCACCAATACCCGCCCCATCCCCGCCAACGACTGCTCCACCTCGGCAATCGCCTCCTGAACCGTCGGATTTGCCAACGGATCCCGGTTCGCCGCCACCACCACATTCTGCAACACCTGGGGCACACGCCCCATGCCCGTGATCAACGCCGACAACGGCTTGCGCTCGGAGACCATCAATTCCAGAATTTTCAAGGCCGAAACAATACCGTCGCCGGTGGTATTTTTGTCCAGAAAAATCATGTGCCCGGATTGTTCGCCGCCCAGGTTGTAGCCATGCTGGACCATATGGTCCAAAACATACCGATCACCCACCTGGGTACGCACCAAAGCCAGATCATGCTGGGCCAGAAACCGTTCCAACCCCAGGTTGGACATCACCGTGGCCACCACCCCGCCCCCGCGCAAGGTGCCCTCTTTCTGCATGGCCAAGGCACTCATGGCCAACACATGGTCGCCATTCAAAATGCGGCCTTTTTCGTCACACACCAGCAAACGGTCGGCATCCCCGTCAAAGGCCACGCCGATATCGGCCCGCACCTCCAACACCTTTTTCTGGATCGTCTCCGGGTGCAGGGCACCAAACCCGTCATTGATATTATACCCGTTGGGAGCCGTCCCGATCGGGATCACCTCCGCCCCCAACTCCCAAAAAACCGCCGGAGCCACCTTGTAGGAGGCCCCATGGGCACAGTCCACCACCACCCGCAGACCATCCAGACGCAACTCTTTGGGAAAACAATTCTTGCAAAATTCAATATAACGCCCGCCAGCATCCTCGATGAGGGTGGCCTTGCCCAACTCAAAAGCCGAGGGCTGGTAGCGGTCCAGATCGTCCTCGAACAGCAGACGTTCGATCTCGGCTTCCACACTGTCCGGCAATTTCATGCCATTGGCACTAAAAAATTTGATGCCGTTGTCATAAAAGGGATTGTGTGAGGCCGAAATCATGACCCCCGCATCCGCCCTGAGTGCCCGCGTCAAAAAGGCAATGGCGGGCGTCGGCAGGGAACCTACCTGAATACAATGAATTCCCATCGAGGTAAAGCCAGCACGTAACGCCGACTCAAATAAATAGCCCGACAGGCGGGTATCCTTGCCAATCACCACCCGCGACACGCTGGCTCCCGACTGTGGCCGAGCCGGCACCGCTCCCTGGCCCCGAAACACCACACCCGCCGCCCGACCCAAACGCAGGACCAGTTCCGCCGTCATCGGGTAGGTATTGGCCCGACTGCGCACCCCATCGGTGCCGAACAGCTTGCGAACATGTTTTTTGGAATCGGTCATGCGTGAAACCACCTCAAGACACACTCTGCTTTCAAAAACTTCAACGGAACAATGGCCTCCAATCCACACAGAGGGTACCAGAAATCTCCGTCAGAAAATCCCGCAACTCTGCCTTTTCGTCCTTGGTCAACGGGATGCGTGGCGTACAAACATCCGCGTGTGCAGGGTTTGATTCTGTTCCCGTATCGTATACACACAACATACGACTCAAGTCAGCATCCCAACACATACCACGAATCGCATTAACAGAAATCAACAGCACCCCCTCCAGTTTAGTGAGAGGGTTTCTTTTCTTCTTGACCTCGAGAAGATCCGAAGTCAATGACGCAAAATCTCCACATGAAACATGGTCTTTCCGGGTGACAGAAAGGCCATCCCCCCAAATGTCATCAAAAGCATTTGCCCTTAATGTCCCGGTCTCTGCATGGTACTGTTGCGAAGAAAATATATGCCGAATCAAAGATTCCCCGTTTGCCACAGAACCCGGCGAGTGTTCAGATGTGGTGACATTTTCGCACTGACACGCCGCCAATTTGGCAAACTCGGCACACCGGGAACCTGTCTTTTGCACGAAATCACGACAACTCATGCGATGCGTGCTCTACATGAATCAAAACGGATGCGATTTTTCTCATCTCGCCATTCACGGATCCTGGTATATCCTGGTCTCCAGGGCAATAAACTTTCTTTCTGTTGATCGCAGAATAAAACGAAAAGACCCCATCTCCGAGGAATGATGCCTCCGCGTAAGACCTTTTAAATCTCCAATACAAAACAAGCTCTCCATCTCCCCCCAAAGATGGTATTGGCAGAGGAACACGGAATTGATCCGAATTTTCTGGAATTTGATCGATAAATCTTACGGCATCGTCAAGAGTCTGCTCGAGGGGAGGGCGACCATCATCCCCGTCCCATCCTTCAGAAAGATCCTTGTACGACAATATTTCTCTGCGCAAGAGATCCCTTGGCGAATTCAAGCAGACCTTTTCCATAGGTAACAGGCGCGATGGATAGGAAACAAAAGCCATGGATGGCATCTCCACATCATTTTGATTCATTTGGCTTCTCAATGATTGTCAAAGTGTTTTCCATCGGATTCCCAAGCAAAAGTCCACCCTTTTTCGTCTGCTGCCACTTTCTCAATCGTTCAAAAACGCCCCACCCTCTGCCCAACCCTGCGCCACGGCCACCGCCTGCCGCGCCCCGGCCACATCGTGCACCCGCACAATCTGGGCCCCGTTCAACACTCCCAATGCCGCCAGGACATGACTGCCCACATCGCGCTGCTCGGCCACCGTCTCCCCCAGCATGGCTCCCACCAACCGCTTGCGCGATACCCCCAACAAAATCGGCAGACCCAAGCCGCGAAACAGACGCAGATGGCGCACCAACGCCCAATTATGCCGCTGATTCTTGCCAAACCCGATACCCGGATCCACAATCAATCGCGACCGGGCAATCCCGTTGGCCACACACCACCGCACCCGCTCGGCCAAAAAACCATACACATCCGCCAACACATCCCGATAAACGGGATTCCCCTGCATGGTGGCCGGCACCCCCTGCATGTGCATCAACACCACCGGTTCCGTCCGCTGGGCCAACACCTCTTGCACAAACCGCCCTTCACCCCGCAAGGCGGTCACGTCGTTGATCAGGGCAGCCCCCGCCGCCAGGGCGGCCTGCATCACCTCCGATTTGCTGGTATCCACCGAAATGGGCAGATCCACCGCCTGCCTCAAGGCCTGCACCACCGGTATCACCCGCTGCAACTCTTCCTCGACCGGCACCAGCGCAGCACCCGGACGGGTGGATTCTCCCCCCACATCCAGTATGTCCGCCCCCTCCGCCGCCATGCGCACCCCCTGGGCCACCGCCGCCTGCACCGAACGATCCAGACCATCCCCGGAAAAAGAGTCCGGCGTCACATTGATAATGCCCATGATGTGGGGACGGGAGAGATCCAGACACCAACGTCCCCAGCGCAACACCGGAGCCGTCGCCGCATGAGCCGTCAGGGTCTGGGACAATTGCTCGGCCAGCGCATCTTCCGCCACAGCCAACTGCGCAATCCAGTGCTCCAACACCCAACGCGGCAGTACCCCTGTTATCTGTTGGTGCGCATCCACCGCTAAACCGGCTGGCACCGCCCCTTGCCAACCGATAATACGCACGGACCACAGAGAGCCTGGATCATTGTTGCAACCCCCAGGGGCTTTGCCCCTGGACCCCACCGGGGGGGATAATCCCCCCCGGACCCCCTTGATAGAATGATTA